>PLZQ01000216.1 GCA_003152225.1 Limisphaerales bacterium
CTTTGGCTTTCGTAACACCCTCTATAAGATCATCACCGACCCCTAGCAGGCTGTTGAAAAACCCTTGGGATGCCGCGTGAGGGCACGCGGCCTGCAGGGTTGCTGGGAATTCGGTGTGATTGTAGGTCCGGTGCCCCCACCGGGCGCGCTTTTCAAGAGCGTTCAAGAGTCCTTGAGCTTCAAATCTCTTCGTAATCAGGCCAAGTTTTGCTGCGTGAGCGAGAGCTTGGCCATTTGCCATTTGCCATCGGCTGTCGTCTATTCGGTCGGAAGCTGCCTCGCCAGGTAATCGGGAACCTCAATCAGGGTCTGGTCGGCCGGGCCATTATCGGTCTTCCACGGCCTCTCCATACAGCGTGAAGTTGCCGGCCCGCTGAATCTTCACGTCGAGCAACTGGCCGCAGTGCCGGGGCGAAGCGTCAAATACCACTATCTTATTGCAGCGCGTCCGGCCTGTCATGCGCGCGGGATTCCTCTTGCTCGGTCCCTCCACGAGAATCTGCACTTGCCGGCCCACAAACCTCTCGTGCTTTTGCGCGCCGTGGGTATTCACCACTTCGAGCAGCCGTTGGTTGCGCTCCTCCTTTACCGCCTGACTCACCTGCTCGGGCAGGTCCGCCGCCGGCGTATCGCGCCGCGGGGAATACTTGAAGACGAATGCCTGGTCGAATCCCACCTCCTGCGCCAGCGATAGCGTTTGCTGAAAATCCTCTTCCGTCTCACCGGGGAATCCGACGATGAAGTCCGTGCTGATGCCAATACCCGGCTTCACGCGGCGCAGCTTCTCAATAATGCCCAGAAACCGTTCCCGCGTGTAGCCGCGGTGCATCAGCTTCAGCACCCGGTCGCTGCCGCTTTGCACGGGGATGTGCGCGGTCTCCGCGAGCTTGCCGAGCCGCCCGTAGGCTTCCACCAGGTCATCCCCGTAACCCTTCGGATGCGGGGACGTGAAGCGGATGCGCTCCAGCCCATCAATGGCATTCACAGCTTCGAGCAGTTGCACGAACGGCGACTTGCCTTCCTTCACGGGAATATCGCCCCGGCCGAAGCTGGTGACGATCTGGCCTAGCAGCGTGATCTCCTTCACGCCGCGCGCAACCAGTTCCCGGCACTCGGCCACGATCTCGGGGATCGCCCGGCTGCGCTCCTCGCCGCGGGTGTAAGGCACGATGCAGAACGTGCAGTATTGGTTGCAGCCCTGCATGATGCTCACAAACGCGCTCACGCCTTTCCGGGCCTTCCCATTGAGCAGATGCTCGCGAATCGCGCCCTCGCTCCCCTCCTCTTCCGCGACCTCAACCACCTTGTCGCGCCGCCCGGCGAAGATGTCGTCGAGATACTCCGCGGTGTGATGGAACCTCTGCGTGCCGACCACCAGGTCCACGTCCGGCAGCCGGTCAATCAGCTCCTGTCCCCGGGTCTGGGCGACGCAGCCCATAAAGCCGAGCACTACGTTCGGCCGGCGACGGCGCGTCTCACCGATGATGTTCTCCATCTTGCGCAGGGCCTTCTGCTCCGCCAAATCCCGCACGCTGCACGTGTTGAGCAGGATGACATCGGCCGTGGCCTCCGTCGGCGCCAACGAATAGCCCTTGGCCACGAGCTGCGCGGCCACGGCCTCGCTGTCGCGCTCGTTCATCTGGCACCCGTAAGTCTTGATATAAACACTCGGCATTTGTGCTGGGAGCAGCCCTGCAAGCTACGTCACCGCTGCCGGATTGGAAAGGTGGAACTGGGATACAAGCTGTCAGAGAGTTTCTGCGAAGCACCGGCTCGGGACATGGGCCGGAGGCCCTGAGAAAAGGCCCAACAATCGAAGAACAATCGAAGAACAATCGAAGAACAATCGAAGAACAATCGAGCACCAATCGAGNNGCACCAATCGAGGAACAATCGAGACCCTCGGGCCAGTGTCGCGCCCTACGGGCGCCTTACGGCCGCCATATCCGCGCGCAGATCCCCGGGGCGGAACGGGGCCGCCAAAGTACTCTAAAGAAAAAGCAAAGATAGTTATTGACTCTTGTGTCCTAGTGTACTATATGTAGTAGTACAGTAGAGAGCGAACGTGAACTTGAACATTGCCATCAACACCGGTTCGGCCACGCCGATCTACAAGCAGCTCACCAACCAGGTCCGCCTGGCGGTGGCCACGGGCAAGCTGGCGGTGGGCGACCAGCTCCCGAGCGTGCGCGCCCTGGCGGAGGAACTGGTCGTCAACCCCAACACCGTCGCCCGCGCCTACACCGATCTCGCCCGCGAAGGGCTGATCGAGTCCCGCGCCGGCCGCGGGGTGTTCATCACACGCAAGCGGAAGATGTTCACCCGCGAGGAAGGCCGGCGCCGGCTCGAGCCGCTGCTGGAGGGTCTGATCGGCGAAGCGATGGTGATGGACTTCACTCAGGAGGAGCTGCGCTCGGCGTTCGAGAAGAAACTCAGCCAGTGCCAGCGGAACTTTGGGAAAGGAGGCAATTCAAACAATGAATGAGCAACCCGTTATCCGCACTCAAGGTCTGACGCGCTACTTCGGCGCCCAGCCGGCGGTGTATGAACTGAACCTGGAGGTGCCGCGCGGCGGCGTGTTCGCGCTGCTGGGCCGCAACGGCTCCGGCAAGACCACCACCATCCGCATGTTGCTGGGGCTCCTCGAACCCACGCGCGGCGGGGGCAGCATCCTCGGTTATGACATTCGGTCGCTCCCGCCGGAAGCCCGCGCGCGCATCGGCTACCTGACCGAAGAACATCAGCTTTACGGTTGGATGAGCGTCCGCGAATGTGGCGAGTTCCAATCCCGCTTCTTTCCCACCTGGAATGACAAGATCTTCCGTGGGGTAATCGGCCACTTCGGCCTGCGGCCCACTGCTTACGTGAAGAGCCTGTCACGGGGCGAGCGGGCGGGTCTCTGCCTGGCGCTGACCCTCTCGCCGGAGCCGGAACTGCTCATCCTGGACGACCCCGCCGTGGGCCTGGACCCAGTGGCGCGGCGGGCGCTCGTCGAGTCAATGATCTATCTCACGCGCCGGTCTGACCGCACGATCTTCTTCTCTACTCACCAACTGCCAGACGTGGAGCGTGTGGCGGACCACATCGCCGTCCTCGACCACAGTGTGCTGCGCGCGTGTTGCCCGCTGGAGACATTCCGGAACAGCGTGCGGCAGGTGCGGCTCCGTTTCCCCGGCACCCCCCCTGCCCTGCCAAAGATTCCCGGGCTATTGCAGGCCTTCCGGTCGGAAGGCGAAATGCGCGTCACCTGCGTCCACTACAACGGGGCCACCGAGGCCGCCCTGCGGGGGCTGGCGCCGGCCCAGATGGAGGAGGCGCCCATCAGCTTGGAAGACGCGTTCATCAGCTACCTGGGTGACCGGGGCGAGAAGTCGTTCATCCTGTCTGAAACGGAGGCACAACCATGAAAACACTCGTGCGAAAAGAGCTGCGGGAAAACGTGAGGCTGGCGGCGCTGGGGCTCGTCGTCCACACGCTGATGCTGGTGCAGCATTATCGGGAGTACGTCGCGGCGCCCACTAACATGTCGCAGCCGCTGGCGAACCCAGAGATCCTGTGGAGCACGGCCTGGTTCTGCGGCATTTTCGGCGCCGTGCTCGGCTGGCTGCAAGTCCACAACGAGCGGCGCCCGGACCTGTGGGCGTTTCTGATCCATCGGCCCATGACGCGCACCGGGATCTTCCTCGGTAAAGTCATGGCCGGGCTGGGGCTTTATGCCCTGGTGGCGGGCCTGCCGCTGCTGGGCTTCATCCTCTGGGCGCGGCTGCCCGGACATGTCGCGTCGCCGTTCGAGATCGCCATGCTGCGACCCGTTGCGGTTTACGTGCTGGCGGGCATCCTCTATTACTTCGCGGGCATGCTCGCTGATCTTCGCCAAGCCCGCTGGTATGCCAGCCGGGTCCTGGGTGTGGGCGTGGCCGTCGTCGTTTCGCTCCTGGTATCGCTCAGTCCAGTGCTTTGGCAGTCCCTTCTCCTCATCCTCATCGGCGCCGCGATTCTGGCCACGGCGGTCTGGAGCGGGTTTCAGAGCGACGGCCATTACCGCGGCCAGCCGGCGTGGGGGAAAGCCACTCTGACCACCGCGCTCATGATGGGCTGCCTCATCATTGCGTTCATGGCGGCCATGCTCGTGAGCAGCTTCTTTCCACGAAGCCAGCCCTCCGGCACGTCGTCCGATTACTTTATGACTACCAATGGCACCGTCCTCAAATCGACTCAGGGCACCGACCGACCGACGGAGATCGTGGACCTGGAAGGCAAGCCGGTTCTGGATGAGGGGACCGGCAAGCCAATCGACGCAGCCGGTCTCAACCGGTGCGTCGCCGCAGCAATTACCCTCGAAGTGGCACAGGATGGTCGCCATCGCGGCGGGACTTGGATCCGTAGAGACCTCTCCTTGGCGGTCCCCTGGGGGGTAACCCATGCAACCCACGACACACTCTGGTACTACTGGAGCCGGTACGGACGACTAGTCGCCTACGACGTTGTGACGCGCCGGTGCATCGGCAGCCTGGGGCCCAAGGGCTTCGCCCCGGACCTCGCCGGCGGCGGGGACCGCTTCAGCGACGCGGTGAGCGGCACAGGCTATCGGGCTCTCAGCACCGATACAGCCCTGTTTCAGGTGGACCTGGAGAAGCGCGCCACCAGCACGCTGTTCTCGACCACGGCTGACGATCCCATCCTCGCCAAGGACGAAATTGCCAATGCATTCTCCGGCTGGCAATACACCATGGTCGTCACCAAGCGGCTTGTGCGTCTGCTGACCGCCGAGGGCAAGCCAGTATGGCAAACACCCTACGAGCCGGCACGCGCCAGTTCCACTGTCTTTCAGTTGTTTCTCCTGGAACCGCCGGGCCAGTTTGCGCTCTGGATTTCTCCGGGCGGTCGGCCGGGCGAAGAGGCGAGAGAAACGCATCCTGGCCACGCGATGTGGATCGCCCGCGATCAGGGTGTCCTCAAGAGCCTCGACCTGCCCGCGTTGCCTGTGCCCCATTATCTGCCCAGGCTCGAGCAAAAACTGTTATCATCCGTAATGCCTCCGGCGCTGCTGTCGGCGATGCCCGCTTTGCACAGGTGGGTCTGGGGCACAGGAATACCGCGGGACCTGCTGTTGCTCAGTTGGGCGAGCGCGATCCTGGTGTGCCTGCCGATCGGGTTCTGGCTGGGCCGGCGCTACCAGTTTTCCATTGCCGCGCAGGCGGGTTGGGCGGTTTTCCTCTTGCTATTCGGCGTGCCCGGGCTGCTAGCGTTCCTCAGCGTGCAGGAATGGCCCGCGCGCGAATCCTGCCCCAACTGCAAGCGACTGCGGCTGGTGGACCGCGCACAGTGCAAGCACTGCGGCGCCGAGTGGGCTCCGCCCGAAAAGACGGGGACGGAGGTGTTTGCGCCGTTGGGAGTCAGTTCATAGCGAGCGGCCCTCCGGTGCGAGGCAGGGATGCCCATCCGCGCAAATCCGCAACGTTTCGCTGCCGGCCGCCCCATAGCTGACAACGTACCAACGCTCCGCTCTCATTAACACCCCGCTTCAGCGGGGTGTTGGTGTGGCGCGCGACATTGAAACCGTTTTAACGGTTTCAATCATCGTGCCACTTAAGCTCATACCGCTCGACAAATAGTTTAAGTTCCTCCGCGAAGCTCCTCTTCCGATGGTGCACTTCTTGATTGGCGACGTATCGTGACACCTCCCGGACACCCGAGTGGGAAACCGAGAATGCGCCATACCCACGCCCCCAGCCGAACTTGCCGGGCAGCAAGTTGTTCTCATTTATCCAATGGGAAGTGCCGCCCTTCAAAAGCTGCATCGTCTCCTCGATGCAAAGATGAGTTGGCAGGTCAATCACTGCGTGTACGTGCTCGGAATTCACATAATTGATCCTCATGTAAATACCCTTCTCCGAAGCGTACTGGGTTAGATAGGCGGACAATCTGACGGCTGCGGACGTGATGATAAGGGGCCTGCGTTCCAACGTTGCCCAAACCAAGTGCAGCCACACACGGGAGTATGAGTGCAGAGACATGAGGAGTCTTTACATTGATCCGCCAGGGAGCACAAGCCTGGAAACCGTTGAAACGGTTTCCTTCATACGCGCGCCCGCCTCCACCCCGCTGAAGCGGGGTGTTAATGAGAGCGGAGCCGGGGTGCATTGGCTCATGGTCTCTCCGGGAATTCGGATTTGGGGCTTCCTTCGGGTTTCGTAGTTCGGCCCTCGGATTACACGGGGTCGCGCTGGAAACGCCCGGACTCCACAGCCGGCTAGACCGGCTATGTCCAAACGCTTCGCGCGACAGTTCGCCTGCGATTAGACGAAAATCGTCTGCTCGCGGCCTGGGCCGACCGACACGATGGCCAGCTTGGCATCGCTCAATTCAGCCAGCGCTTTAAGATAGTTACGCGCCTTGGCCGGTAGGTCCTTCCATTTGCGGGCGTTGTGGGTAGGCGTGCGCCAGCCTGGGAACTCGGCGTAAATCGGGGTGCAGCGGGTCAGGGCGGCGATATCGTTCGGCACATAATCGTAGCGCCGGCTGCCATCGCGATAGCCGATGCACACCTTGATCGTCTCGACTGAATCCAGGCCGTCCACGTTCGTCACCGCCAGCTCGTCAATGCCGTTCACCATGCTGGCGTGCCGGGTGGCGACAGAGTCGAACCAGCCGCAGCGCCGTGGCCGGCCAGTCGTCGCGCCAAACTCGCGGCCCATCGCGTGAAGCATATCGGCAATCTCAGCGTTCTCGGTGGGCAGCGGGCCCTCGCCCACGCGGGTGGTGTAGGCTTTCATCACGCCTACGACACGATCCATGCGATGCGGCGGAACTCCCGAACCGGTGCAGGCGCCGCCCGC
>PLZQ01000045.1 GCA_003152225.1 Limisphaerales bacterium
AGGGGGGGTTCTTCAGCAAAATCAAGAATGTCATGTTTGTGCCGAACCCTGTTGGCTCTTGTGAGCGCGCTGACTGCTTCTGCTTAGGAATGCACGCGCACTACCGAACCCGCCCGCGCCCTCGTCGCCGAAACATTGAACTTAGAGCGTACCCTCAGCGATCTCGTCAACCAGGCCTACGCCCTAACCCCGGCGGAGCTTGATCTCATGTGGAAAACTGCCCCGCCCCGCATGCCCATCCCCCCGCCTGCAACATGATTTCCCCCGTGGAATTCCTTTGGGATTGGGACGGGTGACGGAGGAGTCGTAGGTAATGATATGACAGGCCGCCTAAGAGTCGTTTTCAACCCCAAGGAGTGACCCTTGTTTCACTGTTTCACCGCTTGAATTGTACAAACAGGCCCCCTCGAAGATCAAGGGGGCCTTTCGTCTGAGCGCTACAGAAACACGTTTAGAGCATCGCGCTTTCTACATCCGACGGGATATTACTTCCCATGCTTTGGTGTGGACGGAACGGTAATGTCATTGTTCTGCATAGTGACCGAGCCATTCTGTGCCAACGCTCTGCCCTCCAGCGTTGCTCCGGTGGCAAGCGAGATGGATGTCAAAGCCAGGATGTTTCCCTCGAAGACCGTAGTAATCCCCAGCGTGGCTGAACTGCCCACTTGCCAGAAAACGTTGGCGGCTTGAGCTTTGCCGACCAGAATAACCTTGCGACCCGAGGTCGTCGTGAGGGTGGACGCCATCTGGAAAATGAAGACAGCATTGGCGTTGCCTTGGGCATCGAGCGTCAGATTCCCTGAGGATATCGCCAGCCCGGAGGTTGATTTATAGAGGCCCGGAGTGAGGGTCCTGCCGCCGAGATTACCGCTGACAGCCACAGGGGCGGTTGACCGTCCCTTAGCGTCGTTGTATGCGGTGGTCAGGTCGCGTTGAGCGGCGGCTGAGGCCGTATTAGCCAGGTTGATCGTCCCCAGCACCACGCCGGGCGGGAATCCAGTCACTGCCGAACCGGGACTCACCCCAAGATTTCCAAGGAGAATGCTTTGTCCGGTACTGGTGGCGGTCTGGCCCGCCAGAACCGCGTAGGTGCCGGCCGTTCCCAAGGCGACAGGCAATTCGGCCGCGGTTGCGAGCTGACACGGGACGGCCAGAGCCAGCGCCAGGAGGCAGCCGCTCAGGACGGGTGCTGTTCCGTTGCGTCGAAGGGACACTGGAAGGCTTGCTTTGCTTGCGGGTTTTACTTCTTGTCTATTTGCTTTTGACATGCGTTATCTCTCTTTTGATGTTTGTTTGGTTACCGATATTTACTAAATGAGGCGACGCCAACGACACCTTAGTAACGGTGTTCGTCAGAACCCCTGATTCGTTCTTAGCTGATGTGGTGCCAACGCGACGCGCGCCGCTGTTACCCATTGTAATCAAGCGAGTTAGACGGGGTGGAGCCATCAGCCGCTCTTAGCGAGGAACCAATAATCCATGCAACTTGCACGGCTAGCCTGCCCGGGATCGTGCCCATCACCCCACCCACAACATGACTGACTCTCTGCTACTAACGCATTTTGTTCAGTCTGCGACGACGGAACTGGAGCAGTCCGGCCAGACCACCCATGGCGCTCAAGGCCATCGTGGAAGGTTCCGGCACCACTGCCGGTTCTAAAGTCAGGGACAATACCCCATCCAACCCGCTGGCAAAGGTGATTGGTGTGGGTGACAGAGTTCCTGTATTGATGAATTCGTAAATACTGCTGCTATTCAGGCTGCTGCCAGTCTCCGTCGCGAACAGATTGCCGCTGCTGTCAAAGGCCAGGCTGTTGAGGTGGCCGAGGCCGCTGGCGAGCGTGGTTGGCGTGGATGACAGCGTGCCACTTGTATTGAGGAATTCATAAATGCTGCCGCCGTAACTCGCCACGAACAGGTTGCCGCTGCTGTCAAAGGTCAATCCTTCGGGACTAACCAAGCCGCTGGCGAAAGTGCTCGGGACGCCTGAAGCGAACTTGACAACACGTTGAATACTGGCATCCCCTACGAAGAGGTTGCCGCTACTCTCGAAGGCCAAGCCGAAGGAATAAGTCGGACCGCTGGCAAAGGTGCTCCGGCTTCCGCCCGCGGTGAATTGGTAAATATTGCCGCTGCCATAGTCCGTCTCAAACAGATTGCCGTTGCCATCAAAGGCCAGGGCGGTGGGACTGCTCAAGCTGCTGGCGAAGGTGGTGGGGGTGGATGACAATGTTCCACTGGTGTTGTTGAACTTATAAATGCTGCCGTTGCCATAGCCTGCCGCGAACAGGTTGCCGCCGCCGTCAAAAGCCAAACCGAAGGGGTTGGCCAAGCTGCTGGCGAAGGTGTTCTGGCTCCCGGCACCAATCGAGGTCTCGAACCTGTAGATGCTGCTGCTACCCATGCTCGACACGAACAGATTATTCGCCAGCGCGCCAGGCGGCCCGATCAGACACGCGGCGGCCAGCGCCGGCAGAAGCACGTTAAGCACTTTCGGTTTGGTTGTTGGAGAATTGTTCATGGGTTTTCGCTCTTGAGTTATTCTTATGTTTTCAGTCATTGGTGCTTACTATACGGAGAGGCTTATGGGAATCCACCATTAGGCAGTGAGCGCCGTCTATTGTGCAGCTAACGCTTCCTGGGGCTCTGTCCCTGCCCCCGGGACGTGGCAAAGTTTACCTATTGACACCCTCCGCCAGGTCTGGCAGAGTGGGACCGTCATGAATGAGAGCGAAAAGTGATTCTCCTTCACCCGCGTAGCGTCAATTACAAGCGGGCACGCCCAAAACAAAATTCCTATCAGTTATGAGAAAATCACATCAGGCTAGTTGGATTAGCCAATCGCTGGCAGGCGCGGTGGCTATGATTTCGCTGCTGACCAGCACCGTGATCAGCACTGCTCAAATCACGCCGCCTAGTCCGAGCGATTGGCCAGCCTCCGTCAACGGCAGCGCGGCAGTGGACTATTGCATTCTCGACCCGAGCAATTCCTTTAACACCCCGCCCGGCTGGAACAACGTCATGTCCTTGGCCCCCAACAGCGGCGACCAAACTTACACGGGGGCCACCCTCAACAGCCTCTTCGGCGAACAAATTATAAACGCGAGTGGCTTTCTCAACGTGGCTGACCCCAACTATGCGAACTTTGTGACCGAGCCTGTCATCGACGTTTTGCTGCAAGTGTATGGGAGCGGCTACCTCTATGCCAATCAACTCTACGCGCTCGAGGGACAAGTGGGTGGCGCGGGACATTTAATAGCACCCACCGTTAGCGTTCCGGCGGGCGCGAACAACTCACAGTGGGTTTGGATGTTGCTCGAGGTAACCAACCCGGTTGACCCGTACGGCTTTCGTTATGTCGGCGACACATCGTTTCCGACGACGTTCCAAGGTGATAACGGCGGGGTCAATCTTGGGACGATCCGATTCTCGGGTGCCAACTCATGGACAGTTCGCGCGATTGCTTTTGGGCCGCAAGGGGCGTTCGGGACCACGAACCAAATCAACGTGTTTGCGCCCAGCACCTGTCCGCCGGAGCCAGCAGTGAATTTGGCCTACGTTGACTTCAATCAGGGTACTAGCAACAACTTGACCGTGATAAATGACAGCAGCCTGGGTTATAGCTACAGCGTTCAAAGCGGGGTGGGCCCGGCGGGCGACCTTCGCACAGCCATTCAGTCCACCAATGGACTGATGAATTTTGGGATTCTCAGCAATTATTTGGGCCTGCCTTGTAATACGCCGCTCACCATGCAGGTTTGCATTGAGTTTTATGATGATCCGGCGCTGGCCGGGTCAACCTTTGCCCCCTACCAATATGCTGCCGATCCTCAGGGCGACTTGGCAACCTATAGCGGCTTTACTGACATTTTGGCAGTAATTTGTGGACGGGTTTTGAGATTTAGGCGGTCATTTTCCGCGGCATTCCGTTCTTTTTCTGCTTTTGGGGCCGTCCTATCTTAGACGAGCCACCTTCCCGATGACATTGAATGGCTGGGAGGTCGGCAAAGCCCATTTAAACCAGTCCCAGAACCTTCTTGCTGAGTTTCTTTCGGCGCTGGGGACCCGGTAGCGAGTCAAAGAGTTCCTCCCGGCTGAGGCGTTGCATCTGGCGGAGGGTTTTCTGGAGGGCCCGCCAATTGGCGATGGCCTGCTTAAGCCACTCATACTGCTCCTTGGATAAGGCGACGCACACCGTCTTGCCTTTGACTTTGCGGGTCCAGGGATAGCAAGCGCCCCCGGCCCCCGGCCCCCGATCCTGCACATAGCCTTGGCTGATCCAGCCGAGGTGGGCCAGTTGAGCGCGGAGGCGGGCGTATTGCTTTTGGCGGGAAGCGGCGGCAGTCTTGGATGGTTGCATGAACAAAAGAGTAGCAGACCTGTCAATAGGTAGGTATCTATACCTACCTATGAGCAAACGATCCCACCCAAAACCCTCCCGCCCTCACTCCGACACCAGGAAGCCTCCCCGCCAGCCCCGCTCCTATTCCCCGCTATCCGACGCCCTGAGCCAACCCCTCACCTTCACCGACACCGAACTGGCCGAAGGCATCCAGCAGCACTCGCTGGCCGGCTTGCTCGCGGCAGCCATCAGCCGCAAGCGCCGTTGCGACGGGGAGCCTTTGTCCAACCTGCTCTGTGCCCTGTTGGTCTGGCCCTTGTTGAAGATCAAATCCCTCCACTGCTTCTGCGCCGAGTTGTGCCAGATTCTGGCCGGCCAGGTCAGCATGCTCTACGATTTCCTGGGCCGTGAGGACATCAATTGGCGGGGCCTGGCCAGCGAACTGGCCCGCAGAGTCTATCAGGCCAACGACCTGGAGCCACGCTCCCAACGCGCCTTCGTCGTCGACGACACCAGCCAGGCTCGCGCCGGACGCAAGGTCGAAGGCACCAGTTGCTATTTCGACCACACCGAGGGCCGCACACGCAAGGGACACCAAGTGCTGCACCTGGGCTTGGCCGCAGAAAAGGGCTTCCTGCCGCTGGAAGCCCAGATCGTCATGGGGGAGAAGTGCCGCGTCGACAAGCCCACCGACAAACCATTCAAGGACCAGCGCGGTTCGGCCGCCAGGGATATGCGCCGGGCGGCTGAGCAAACCAAACACGGCCTGTTCCGGGATATGCTCCAGCGTGCGCTCCGGGCGGGCTTTGGCGCCGCATTTGTCTTGGCCGACGCTTGGTTCGGGTGCAAGGAGAACATCGCCTGTTGCCTGGAAAACAAACTGACCGCCATCTTTCAAATGAAACGCGGTCTCTTAGCCTATCGCTACGGCCAACGCACTTACACGCTCTACCATTTGTATGGCTTGGTCCAGCGCCGGATGCGGCCCGTCAATCGTCGGGCGCGGTTCAAGACCGCCAGTCTGGTCGTGAGCCTCAATTTGGAAACCAATGACCGCCGACCTGCCCGTTGGGTGGAGGTCCGCCTGGTCTTCAGCGCGCCGGTGCGGGCCGCCTCCGCCGACACGTGGGTGGTTTTTCTGTGCACCGATGGGAACCTGAGCGAGGCCCGAATCCTGGAAGTCTACTCGCTGCGTTGGTCCATCGAAGTCTACTTCAAGGAAATCAAACAGAACCTGGGCTTCTTGAAGGAACAGAGCGGACGTTACCAGGTGGCCTACGCCTCGGTTCACTTGGCGGCGTTGCGCTATCTGCTGCTCTTTGAGGCGATGCTGCGCCAGGGACGGCTCAGCTACGGGGAAATCCGAGACCGCCAAAGCGGACGGTTGCAGACCCTCACCTATGCAGCCTTACTATGGCAACTGTTCCGCTCCCTGATTGAAGGCGCGCTGGAAGGTCTGGTCCGCGACCTGGGCCGAAGGCTCGTCAAAAAGATCTTAGCCGCCATTGATCAGAACGTGGAGGGCTTCCTCCAGGAGGCGCTGCAAATCGCCCCGCAACAAGTAGCCACACAATTGAAGGCCGAAGAGTTAGGCTACTTGTGACCGTTTCGTGCTCATAATTAGCGCCAAAATGTCAGCCCAAATCTATCAAACTTGGGGGATCAGTGGGAATTCAGGCCTCGCTCTTCCGCCTGTGCCGTACAACACTGTGGCCGTTCTGCAAGGAAGTGGCCAGTGGAAGGACGCTTATTTTGAGATCCCCAATGCGAACTTACTTGGAGTATATGGGAATCCGCAGTCTGTGTGCCGCTACGCAGCTACCGGCCCGGTATGTGTCTCACGGGTTCGCTATGACGT
>PLZQ01000353.1 GCA_003152225.1 Limisphaerales bacterium
GCCGTGGTCGCAGGACGAAACCGAGCTGGGCACCGCCGATTTCCGCTCCATCAAATACGGCATTCGGGAAGCGGCACTCGTGTCTCCCGACGGTTCGGGCCTGCGCGTATATGCTGGCGGCGACGCTCATTTCCGCGCGGCGCTGGCGCCCGGTGGCGTAGCCGCGCACCTCCTCTGGCGCTGTCCCCTGGGCCAGCTCCAACTCAAACCCAACGACCGCCTCCACGGCGAATGCGTGGTGAGTCTGACCCTGCAGTAAGTTATCGAGCGGACAAGCGCTTTAGGTTGACGCGAACAACAGGCCTCCGCAGAATAGCGGGGTTATGCCTCGTCATTGCTTCATGCGATTTGGAATCGGATTCAGCCTCTTGGCCTTGGTTTCCACTGCTCGATCTGCGGACGTGAATTCCACGGCGGCGGCCAAACAGGGCGTCCAACTCACCCAGTTGGCTGACCGTGTCCGCGTTGAGATCAACGGCCAGCTTTTCACCGAATACATTTTCAAGGACGTGCCCCGACCCTATTGCTACCCGCTCATGGGTCCCGGCGAGGTGGCCATGACCCGCAATTGGCCAATGAAGAACACGCCCAACGAAGAGCATGACCACCAGCATCACCGCTCGCTCTGGTTTGCGCATGGCTCGGTCAACGGCCACGATTTCTGGTCAGAGCAGAAGGCCTTCGGCAAGACGGTGCACGAGGATTTCTTGGAGGTTAAGTCCGGCAAGGAAGCAGGCGTGATCCGCGAGCGGAACAAATGGGTTGCGGCGGATGGCACCGTGGTTTGCACGGACGAGCGCACATTGCGATTCTTCAACCCGGGCAGCGCCAATGAGCGGGTAATGGATTTCGATATCACCCTGAACGCTTCAAATGGCGAGCTGACTTTCGGCGACACGAAGGAAGGCACGATGGCCGTGCGGCTGGCTGAGACGATGCGGCTCAAGGGCAAAGTCGGGCATGGGCGCATCGTCAACAGCGTCGGCGTGCGGGACGACCAGACCTGGGGCAAGCGGGCGGACTGGTGCGATTACTCCGGCCCGGTGGATGGCAAGACGGTTGGCATCGCGATATTCGATCACCCCCAAAACCCGCGCCACCCGACCTGGTGGCATGTGCGCGACTACGGGCTGTTCGCGGCCAACCCCTTTGGCCAGCACGACTTCGAGAGCCTCCCCAACAAGACCGCCGGGAATCTCATCGTGCCCGCCGGCAAGAGTGTGACCTTTCGTTATCGGTTCTACCTGCATGAGGGGGACGATCAGCAAGCAAAAGTCGCCGAGAAGTATCAGCAGTACGTGAAATAGGCCCCGGCTGCGTCGGCGAGGCAACCCTACCTGGGCAGGGCGCTTTCGCCGAAAGCGCCGCCGCACCGGTAGAAGCCTCAAATCATAATGAGCAGCCGCACACACCATGAATAAGCTCGACCGTCGTACCTTCCTCAAATCCTCACTCCTCACCACGGTTTCCTTGAGCCTGTTCCCGGCGTTCGGCGCCGACAAGAGCACGAAGCGCAAAGCCGCCGCGCCTGCCGCCTCGCACGCGACTGGCGCCAATAGCGACATCCGCTTCGCCGTCGTTGGGTTTGGCGGGCGCGGCATGAGCCACATCGAGGGCCTGCGCGCGGTCGAGGGCGCCCGGATGGTTGCGCTGTGCGACGTGGACCAAACGATCCTTGACCGGGAAGTGAAGAAATACCAGGACTTGGGCGAGAAGATTGAAGCCTACGGTGACGTCCGCAAGCTGTTGGAGAACAAGGATATTGATGCCGTCAGCTTCGCGACGCCGAACCATTGGCACGCGCTCGGAGCCATCTGGGCGATGCAAGCCGGCAAGGATGTGTACGTCGAGAAGCCTGTCTCTCACAACGTGTGGGAGGGACGCCGGATCGTCGAAGTGGCCCGCGAGCTTAACCGCATCGTGCAGGCCGGCACGCAGTCGCGCTCGAGTAGCGGCATGACTGAGGGCATTCAGTGGGTGCGGGAGGGTCACATTGGCAAAATCCTGCGCGCGCGCGGCCTTTGCTACAAACGCCGCCCGAGCATCGGCAAGGTGGACGGCCCGCAGCCGATTCCGCCGGGCATTGACTATGACCTGTGGTGCGGCCCGGCGCCGAAGGAGCCGCTGATGCGCAAGAAGCTCCACTATGATTGGCATTGGGTTTGGCCTAACGGCAACGGCGATCTCGGCAACCAGGGCATTCACCAAATGGACATGGGGCGCTGGGCGCTGGGCGAGACGGCGCTCTCACCGCGCGTCTTGAGTGTGGGTGGCCGGCTCGGTTACGTCGATGACGGCACCACCCCCAACACCATGATCGTCTTCCACGATTACCCGACCGCGCCGCTGATCTTTGAAGTGCGCGGACTGCCGGCGGGCGCCGACGCCAAGGACATGGACAAGTATCGCGGGGTGGACATTGGCATAGTCGTGGATTGCGAAGGCGGCTCCATGGTGATCTCGAATTACACCGGGGCGAAGATTCTGGACAAGGACGGGGTCGAGATTAAGAAGTTCTCGGGCGCCTCCAGTCACTTCGCCAACTTCATTGATGCCGTGCGCAGCCGCAAGTCCACCGACCTGCACGCCGACATTCTGCAGGGCCACCTCTCCAGCGCGTTGTGCCACACGGGCAATATCTCTTATCGGCTCGGCAAAACCCAATCCCCTGATGAAATCCGCGAGGCCGCCAAGAGCAACAAGGACCTGGCCGAAGCGCTGGGGCGCATGGAACAGCACCTGGCTGCCAACAACGTTGACCTGAAGCAGACCCCGGCCACCCTGGGCGCAGTCCTGAAGATGGACCCGAAGGCCGAGCGGTTCATCGGTAACCCACAGGCCGAACAGTTGCTCACACGCGAATACCGGGCACCCTTCGTAGTGCCGAAGAAAGTCTGAGGCCCGGAGGGCTCGGTTAACAGAATACGCCTGCGCGGGAGCGCGCGGGTGGCTGGAAGGGACTGCCCACAGGGAACACGCGTTCACGCGGATACGTGCGCTGATTCAGCGTAACTCTACCCGAGCTGGGCGAATAACACGCTCCCCTCATCGCTCTTCCCCATTTCCGTTTATTTGGTAAAGCATGACTTGGATCAAGGCTCTCCCTGGCGGCTGTCGGCATAGTGAACCCAGCAAACAGCCGACGGTATGTTTGACCGGCGGCAGAATACAAACCAATAGAAATCAACCGGAGAACATAGACATGTTTTGTTATCAGTGTGAACAGACTTCAAAGGGTACGGGCTGCAGCGACTTTTCGGTCTGCGGCAAGGACGAGGACAGCGCTATATTGCAGGACCTTTTGGTTCATGCCAGCAAGGGCATTGCCCAGTATGCTCATCGGGCCCGCGTTCTCGGCGTCCGTGATCCCTCGGTGGATCGGTTCATCCTCAAAGCCTTGTTCATCACCGTCACGAACGTCAATTTTGACTCCCGAGCCATTGAGGTGGCGTTACGCGAAGCCGCCCTGGCGCGTGATACGGCCAAGGCGCTTTATGAAAACGCCGCCCGCAAGGCCGGCAAGACGCCTGAGACCCTGACAGGTCCCGCCACCTGGAGTCCGGCGCCGACGCTCGCCGGCTTGGTCGCGCAGGGCAAGCTGGTCTCGATTATATCGCGCAAAGATAAGCTCGGGCCGGACATCAACGGGTTGCAGGAACTGTTGGTGTATGGAATCAAAGGCGCAGCCGCCTACGCGGATCATGCGCAAATCCTGGGACANNGAAGAGAAACCGGCGGCAGACCAGTTGCTGGCAATGTGCCTCAAGTGCGGCGAGATCAATCTCAAGACTATGGAGATACTCGATTTTGCCCACACCAGCACCTATGGTCATCCAGTGCCGACGCCGGTGCGCGTCGAACCGGTCAAGGGCAAGGCCATCCTCATTTCCGGCCATGACCTTAAAGACTTGGAGAAGTTGCTCCAGCAAACGGACGGGATGGGCATCAATATCTATACGCACGGCGAAATGCTGCCGGCGCATGGCTATCCGCAGCTCAAGAAATACAAGCACCTGGTCGGCAATTACGGCGGGGCCTGGCAGGATCAGAGAGATGAATTCCGCGCGTTCCCCGGCGCCATTCTAATGACGACCAACTGTCTGCAGGAGCCGCAGGAAGGCTACAAGCACCGTATTTTCACTGCGGGTCACGTCGGTTGGCCGGGCATTCCGCATATTGCCAACGGCGACTTCACACGGGTGATTGAAACTGCGCTGGCCGCACCTGGTTTCTCCGAAGACGGACCGGACAAGACCATCCTCGTCGGGTTCGGGCACCATGCGGTGCTCGGCGTCGCGGATAAGGTGATCGACGCGGTCAAGACCGGCGCAATCAAGCACTTCTTCCTGGTGGGCGGTTGCGACGGCGCGAGGGCGGGGCGTAATTACTACACCGAATTCACCGAAGCGCTGCCGAAGGATTGCGTCATCCTGACGCTGGCCTGCGGCAAGTATCGCTTCAACAAGATCGACTTCGGGACCATTGGCGGGATTCCGCGCTTGCTGGACATCGGGCAATGCAACGACGCCTATGCCGCCATCCAGATTGCGGTGGCGTTGTCCAAGGCGTTCAACTGCGGGGTCAATGATCTGCCGCTGTCGCTGGTGCTCTCATGGTATGAGCAGAAAGCCGTGGCGATTCTGCTAACGCTGCTCTACCTGGGGATCCGCAACATCCGGCTGGGACCGACACTGCCCGCCTTTGTCACGCCGAACGTTCTGAACGTGCTGGTCGAGAAATTCAACCTTATGCCGATCAAGGATGCCCAGTCCGATATTGCCGCTATCTTGACGAAGGCGGCGTAAGGATTGGGTCCAGAATACTCATTCGGTCATCTATTGACGCTCGTAAAGAAGCAAGGCGGAGCCTGGCTTGTTTTGCAGCACAACTTCAAGCCCGTCGTGCATCAGCGGTCTTCCTGAATAATTGCCCTGCTGCTTGCTATCGAGGTTTGTGACGCGATAGGAAGCGCTGGCGTCCAGTCCGTGCAGACCGAATCTAGCGGTGCTGTAGGGGCTGTCGGGCCGGCGCAGGGCTACCACCAGGCCCTGGCCGGCCGTGGGGCCGTCGAGCTGGTAAGCCATCCAGACATCCGTTGCCTGGGAATAGCTCGTGAGCGGGTAATAATCGCCGTAGTAAAACTGGCGCAGTTGGAGATACTGATCGAGCGTCGTCTTGGCCCAGGCAAAGGGGAAGTTTTCCGGCAAGCCTCCGGATGGGCCATCCCCTGAGTGCACCCAATTGATGCACAGGGCGCTGCACATGCTGCTGCGGAATTCATAGTCGTCGCCCTCGCGATCCTGGCTGGTGGCGCTCAAGGGCACCCAGGGCATCAAGCCGTAGGTGTGGCATTGGTGCGCGATGGGGTCGCGCGGGCCATCGGTGCGCCAAAACGGGGTCGAGCGGCCGACCGTCTCCAGATCAATCCGGCGCCCGCCCGAGGCGCAGTTATCAATCAGCAGGTTGGGATGACGTTTGAGCAACCCGTCCCAAAACGCATAAAGGCCTTCGATGTGTTTGCTCTCTGCTATGCCTTGGCGGTCCGGCGCATCGGCGGCTTGCCAGTAGGGCAGGGGATCCATGTTGAAGTCCTGGCGATAGCAGCCCAGGCCGAACTCGACGATCCTGTCCGAGATAAAGTCTGTGACAAACTGGCGCGCCTGCGGATTGCCGAGGTTAAAGAGGACCGTGTTGCCGCCGATGTCGAGTGTCCAGCCAGTGTGCTCCTTGTGCCAATCGGTGCCCTTGATGATGCGCTCCGGTTCAAACCAGAGCATCAGCTCGCGCCCGGAGGCTCTCAATGCATCGCTTAGCGGCTTGAACCCGGCGGGGTAGAGGTCAGGCTTGACCCGCCAGTTGCCGACGTTCGAGGCCCAGTCGCCGTGGCCATACCATTCGGCGTCGATCCAATAGTATTCGATCGGCAACTGGTGCTGGATGAACTGCCGGATGTTGTCCAGGTGCACCTCGGCGGAGGTGCCGCCCCAGTTGCCGCAGGTCACCGGCGCTACCAGCGGTTGGCCGCCGCGCAGCGGGCGGTGGTGTGCCAGGATGAACTGGCGCAGGAGGTTTTGACCGCGCCACCGGTCGCCCTGGTAAAAGAGCAGCAGCATCCTCGGTGTGCGGATAGTCTCGCCGGGGAGCAGGCGCAGGTGCGTGCAGGCCAGCCCGGCTTTGAGGCTTACCTGGCCACCGTGTTCGCAGGCGAACTCCGCCGCCCACTCACCGCTCCAGCCCACGGCGGCGACCACACCGCCCTCAGGACCCTGCAAGTTGAAGAAGGGCAGCACCTCGTTGGAAGAGCGCCCACCGCCTGGTTGGAAACGGCGTTTCTGCCCGTCTCTCAAGACAGTTATCTCCGGTTCAAAATCATCAAAGGAGGCCACTCCGCCTTTGGCCCAGTGCAGCGTCGCTTCGCCACTGGTTGGCACCGGCAGAGCGGCATCCAGCGCCTGGATATTCTCGAGGATGGGAGTGTTGGTGGCTCCATGATTGGCTAACGTCATCACCCACTCCACGGCCGGAAAGTCGGTGAAGCGCTCGGCTTCCAACCGGAGTTCAAGCCCGGTGCCCGGGTCGAGATAGACCAAGTCACGGCGGGTAGAGTGTTCGCCCGGCGCGCGCTCTTCCGTTTTCCTGGACCAATGGCCGAGCAGGTCGGCGCTGCTGGCTCCGTCATACTGAAAAGAGAACCCAAACGGATTGCCTTCCCAGGGCAGGGCGTGCAGGGAAACGACGGAGCTATCCTCCAGCAATACAGCCGCCTCTGCCCACAGGGCTTGATCCCAGCCCCGCCCGTCCCCGCCGTCCTTGACCCGAATCTCAAACTCGCGCGCGCCCTCCAACGGCACGTTCAGCGGCAGCGCGCCATCCTTGCGCCGGCGAACCGGGGAGGCAAACACCTCCTTGCCTCCCACCAGCACATGGAAGGTGACCGAGCCTTGGCTTTGGGCCTCTCCTCGCCGCGTGTCGTCGTTATTCTCGAGCCCGATGTCCGCCGTGAACCGCCGGGCCGGTTTGCCCAAGTGCACCAGGATGTGTTTTGTGGCATTGAAGGCGAGTCCGTTCGTGTAGGTCTTCTCCCCGAGCTGGAACGGGGTGCCGCGCCAAGAGCGCACCCGCGCTACCCCATCCGCCTCGTCCGCGTAAAGCAGCTTCAGGAACGCCCCGGACCCAGCCTCGCTGCCGGCAGAAAACACGCTCTCGGTCCAGGTCTTGCAGGCGAGAAGTTCCTCGGGCTGAGTTGTGACCGCTTCGACGGTCTGGAGGCAGCCGGCCAGAGCCATCACAAGCAGGAATTGCACGGAGTTGCGCATAAAGTGATATCGTGAGCCGGCACATCATTATCATCGTCTTTGCAGCGAGGCACGCCGAATGTTGTCGGACGCCACAGCGTTCGCGCATGATCCGGGAGGACGCCTATACTAAGATTCGCATTGAGCATGGGCCCTTTGTCTGGACTCATGTAGCGCCAAGGCAAATCATGGAATCGCCCACAATTGCCTTCACCGTGTCTTCCTGCGCCGCAACCGTAATCTTGTTCAGCGCCATAGCCTTGGCTCCGGCGGCTCAGTTGGAATCTACCCCGGTACAATTCTTCACCGGAGGCGCGCGCGGTAGAAACGCAGTGGAAACTCTGCAAAACCGGGATCGCTGAAGTAAACCGAACCCGTTTCAACCAAGTTTGTAGCCATGGCGGTCCAGTTGGCGAGATTGGTTGAAGCTTCGATGACCAGGGTTCGCCCCGGCATTGCGCCAACCCTAAATCCAAACTGGTTTGTGTGGTAACCAGAGGCAGGGCCGGAAACCTCCATCACCGGGCGCGGGTCGATTACGAGATTTGTCTCGACGAACCATCCTGGGGCGTTGCCGCAACCTGCGGGCATAAAACCACGGGCGCGGAGTATGGCGGGACCAACCAGGTTGGTGAGCGCGAAGAGGTTGGTTGTTTGCCAGCCGCCAGGGACTCTTGTGCCAGCGCCAAGATTCATCCAAGTGCTGCCGTTGGTGGATAGATCGAAGGTTGTGCGCCAGACCTCAGGGCTGCCGCCGTCGCGCCGCCAGAAAAACGCCGCGCCGTCGAAGGCCAGACTTTGAATAGCAGGATCGGGGTTGCTTAGCCGGGCAATGCTGCTGCGCGCTTGCCCTCCGATACGGCTGAAGCTGCCCCCCACAAGAACGGCGCCGTCAGCCTGAATCGCGATGGTATTGATATAGAAATCCGGCGCCGGGTTGAACAGCGGGTCCAGAGTGCCATCGGGATTCAGGCGGGCGAGATAGCGACGCGGCTCTCCGTTTATCGTTGAGAAGTCGCCTCCGACAATAATCTTGCCGTTGGCTTGAACCGCGAAAGCACTCACTTGGCCATCAGCTCCAGGGTTGAACCACCAGTCCAACGAGCCATCCGCGTTGAGCCGGGCGATATGGTTCCGAGGCTGGCCCGTCACGGATGTAAAATCACCGCCCAGCAAAATCCCGCCATCCGGCTGGAGCGCGAGCGCTTCGATCATGTTATCAGTGTATTGATAGAAAGAGGTATCGGGCATCCCATCCGGTTGCAGCCGACTTAAATTGAGGCAGCTGTGCCCGGCCAGCGTGTTAAACAGGCCGCCGATCACGAATTGGCCGTCGGGCTGGACGAGTAGCGAAGCAATATACGGATTGAACGTAGAGGAAGTGGCGGTCACGATAAAGTTTGTGTCCTGGGTGCCGTCGGGGTAATACCGCGAAATCTCACTCATTACATCAGGCAGATCGCCGATCGTGTCGGCAATCAACAGGGCACCGTCCGCTGCCAGGGCCCAGCAGTCGAACTCCGCGCCGTGGCCGGGATCGAAGCTGTCCAACGCGCCGTCGGGGGTGAACCGTCCGAAGCCATTTCTGGCCTGACCCGCCAAGGCCGAGAACATGCCGGCAACCAGGATTTGCTCATTCTCCTGGACGCCGATGGAGAACACGGTGTTGTCGGCCACCGGGGAGAAGGAGATGTCGAGAGAACCATCGGCGTTGAGCCGCCCCAGGTGAGTTCGAGCCACCGAGGCCAATGTAGTGAAGTCGCCCCCGATCAGAATCTTCCCATCCGGCTGGACCGCGAATGTTCTGAGCGCATAATTGGCGCCTGGATTAAGCGAGTCGGCAACGGCCAAATTCACGCTCAGGCTAGCTGGTATGCTGGTGACGGTTCCAAACGCATTACTCACGACCACATCAAAACGATTGCCTGAATCGACCCACCCGAGATTGGTCACCGTCAGGCTGGCATTGGTCGCGCCCGGGAGGTTGGTGCTATTTTCCTGCCACTGATAAAACAGGGGTGAACTGCCGATAGCGAGAACCCCGAAGACGACAGATTGGCCGGCATTGCCCAATTGATCGGCTGGTTGGGTAACGATGGCTGGGGGACCGATACTGGTCTCCACATACGCAGGCGAACCGTTGTATTGTCCCGCCGCGAGAAACCCTCGCGCTCGAAGGATGGAGTTTATCGGGAAGCTCAGGCCGCTGACTTGCCAACCAAAGGTCGTGCGAGTCGCGGCCCCAAGCGGTGTGAAGTTCACGCCATCCGTGGAGGCATCGAAGGTCACATTAATCAGTTCGGGCCCTGAGCCCCCGCGGAACCAATCGATTTCGGAGCCATCAAAGGTGAGGGCTTGGGTTGCGGGATCGGTGTTGTCGAGCTCCGCGAGGGAATGCCGTGGTTGGCCGTCGAGGACGGAAAAAGCGCCACCGACGAGCACGGCCCCATTTGCTCGAAGGGCCAGTGAATTCACCGGGCCGTCGGCGCCGGGGTTGAAGACGGCGTCGAGTGAGCCGTCCGGCGCAAGACGACCGATACGATTTCGCAGTTGACCATCCAGGTTTGTGAAGGAGCCGCCGAGCAGGATCTTGCCGTCGGTTTGGAGGGCCATAGAATAGACGCTGTTGTTGGCTGCTGCCGCAAAGGCCGTATCCGGTGTGCCATCTGGATTCAAGCGTCCGACGCACCTGCAGGGCTGTCCGCCGAGGGAGGTGAAGCTGCCTCCGACCAGAATCTTGGCGTCGGGCTGAACCGCCATGCAGTAAACATAATTGCCAGCGGTGCAACTGAAACCGGCATCCGCCGAGCCGTCGGGGTTGAGCCGTTTCAGCGCGGTGGTTTGCTTCGTTTGAGGGATGGCAATGAGCAACTTGCCATCCGCTTGGGCTGCTAGCGCATATACGTTGCCACCCCCGCCTGAAGGCCCAGTAACCCATCCCCAGCCGTTAGGGTCTGTGGTCCCCAAACCCTGGACAATGAGCCCATTCAGCCTGGTGAAAGCGCCCGCAAGAACGATCCTGCCATCGGACAGGATACGCAGTGAGTAAACGGGCCCATCGAGCGAGGGGTCGATGAACGAGGTGTCAGGGGTGCCATCGGAATTGAGGCGGGCCAAGTAATTGCGGTCCCAGCCGCCCAGCGTGGTGAAGTTGCCGGCCACCAGCAGTCTTCCATCCGTCTTCACGCCCAGGGCATACACGGGGCCATTGCCGGCTGGGTTGAAAAGCGGATCGAGAGTGCCGTCCGCATTAAAGCGGGCGATATAATTCCGAGCCTGGGCACCGAGCGCTGTGAAACTACCGCCGATCAAAAGCTTGCCATCGGGCTGAATCGCGAGAGCGTTCACACTGCCATTGGCGCCCGGATTAAAACTGTCTGCCGTCGCCAGGTTAACCGACAATAACGCAAGGCTGCTGGCGATTGAGCCTTGCGGATTGGTGACTACGACGTCGTACGCGCCCGCGTCGGAGCGTTGCACGTTGGTTAGAACCAGGGCCGATGACGCCGCGCCGTCAAGCGGCAAACCGTCATGGCGCCATTGATAGCTCAAGGGCGGGGTGCCCCCCGCAGCGACAGAAAAGGAGGCTGTCTGGCCTGGAAGCGCGGCGATGCTCGCCGGTTGGACGGCGATGAACGGATCCGGCACGACCAGCCTCGCTATTTGACTGGTGACGTTGCCGAAGGCGTTGGTGACCATAAGGGAGTAAGCCGCGGCATCGGCGCCCGCCACGTTATTCAGGATTAAAGTCGAAGTCCGCGCACCGGAAATACTGGGGCCATCCTGGATGGCGGCCCCGTCCTTGAGCCACTGAAAGGCCAAGGGCGCGGGGCCAATGGCGGTGGCACTGAACGTGGCAATAGTGCCGGGATTATTGGTGCGGCTGACAGGCTCCAAGGTGAGGGCGGGCTGACCGATAACGGTGTCCCAAAACCAACTTGAAGCGCCATCGTAGCCGCCTACAGCGAAGCCGCGGGCGCGGATTGTGGCATTGGGAGGAAGGCCGAGGCCCGCCAACTCCCATCCACCCGGGACGCGCTGTCCCGGGCCAAAGCTGAGCCAATCATTGCCATTGGCAGAGCCATCGAATGTCGCCGACAGCAGTTCAGGTCCGGTGTTGGACCGCAGCCAGGCAATCGTAACGCCGTCGAAGGTCAACTGGTCGTTGGCAGGAATGGTGTTCACCAGGCGTGCCACATTGGCGCGCGTGTGGCCGGCTATGGCGGAAAAGGCGCCTCCAACGAGGAGCTTGCCGTCGGACTGCAGCGCAAGCGAATAGACTCCGCCGCTCGCCGACTGCGCAATCACGTTGGTGAAAGACAGGTCGAGCGTTCCATCCGGATTGATGCGGCCAAGGTAGTTCAGCGGCTGCCCCGCCAGCGACGTGAAGTAGCCACCCACCAGCACCTTGCCATCGGACTGCAAGGCAATCGTATTGACGGTGCTCGAAGCTACGGGAGTGAAATTGGTGTCGGAGGTGCCATCGGGATTAAGCCGCCCGAGACGGTAGCACGTTGTGCCTGACAAAACTGTGAAGCTACCACCGACCAGGATTTTTCCATCGGGTTGGACCGCAAGGCAGTTCACGTCTCCGTTGGCGCTCGCGGTGAAGCTGCTGTCGAACGAGCCATCCGGATTAAGTCTCCCCACATTATTGCATGGCTGTCCGGAGAGGCCGATGAACCGACCCCCCACCAGGATCTTGCCGTCCGTCTGCAATGCGAGACAATAGAATATGTTGCTGGCTGAACCAATAAAGGTCTGGTCAACGCTGCCATCGGCATTGAGCCGCCCCAGGCAATTGGGTGGGCTGTGGCCGATGACAATTCCTCCGCTGCCGCCGAAAAGTATTTTGCCGTCGGGCTGCAGCGCGAGAGCGGAGACCGTGCCGCTAGTCCCGGATGGATTGAAACTGGCATCCACAGTGCCATCAGGGTAAAGGCGTCCAATACCTCCGCAAGCTTGGCCGTCCAAGACACTGAACTCACCGACGAGCACAATTCTGTTATCTGGCTGGACGGCAATGCCATAAATGCCGGCGCCGGATCTGGGCAAGCCGTTTGTTAGCACGGGCTTGAAACCCGTTTCCAAGGCACCGTCGGCACTGAGCCTGGCGATGCCAGTCCGCGCTGCTCCTCCAATGGTTGTGAACCTGCCACCCACAAGAATCCTGCCGTCTGCCTGTACCGCGGTCGCAAACACGGCGTTGTTGGCGCCAGGGTTAAACGAGTCTAGCGACTGCGCGCGGCCCAAAGCGGCGAAACCCATTAGCGGAAGAAGCACCAAGCTGAGGCAACTTACTCTCACAGGAATTTGCCTTTTAGGGCGGCCGGAGGTGCTGGCCACCAGGCGGTTGAGAAAGAGTTCGTCTTTGCTCTGACCAAGCATGGCATGGTTTTGGCGGGGTCGGGGCGCGGTGTCAACAGGAAAAAAACACGCGCTGGCTTCTTTCCTGGACACCGCGCGTGCGAATATTAGCGCCGAGCCAATCGCGCCGCCGGATGCGGAGACGGCTGCGCTGGACACGAGCTACTAACGACCCGCGCCCCTAGGCCAAGGTGCCGTAATGGCCGCCCAGCTTCCGGAACCTTCCCGGCGTTCAGCCAGCGATCCGCTAGCAAGTACCCGGCGCACTGTTATTATCGTCTTTCTCGTGAGGCATGCAGAATGTTACCGGCCGCCGAGCTCGCGCACCTTCTCTGGGGAGCCGCTCCATGAAGATTCGCATTGATCACAAGCCTTTTGTCTGGAGTCATGGTGCGGCTTGAGAAACATCATGAGAACGTCCGCCATTGCTTTCACCGCGGTTTCCTGCGCCGCAACCATAATTCTGTTCAGCGCGACGGGAGCCGTGCGGGCGGCTGATCCCGATGCCGGCCCTGCCGCCTCTGGGTTTGCTGCGCTTGAACAGCAATTCCGCGAGCTGCCGCCTGAGGCACGCCGTCACACGGGGCCGCTGTTCTGGCTGCACGGCGATGATAGCGAAGAACGCCTGGAGATGTACGTGGGCAAGGTCGCGGAGGGCGGCAATGGCGCTTTTACCACTGAATCCCGCCCACACACCGACTGGCTCGGGGAAGGCTGGTGGCGTGACCTGGGCATTTGCCTGAACGCAGCGAAGAAGCAGAATCTGCAAATGTGGATCTTCGACGAGAAGTGGTGGCCGAGCCAGTCCGTCGCCGGCAAGGTTCCGCCGCGCTACGCGGCCAAGCGACTGGAGGCTGCGACCGTGGAGGTGGACGGGCCGCGAGCATTTGAAGCCGAAGGCTACGAGGGAGACCGCTACATCGCCGCCGTTGCCGGACAGGTGAATGCCGAGGGCAAGATCGCAGGCAACACGTTGGTTGACCTCGGCCCCAACATTCGCGAAGGCAAGCTGAGCTGGCAGGCTCCGGCCGGCAAGTGGCGCATCTTGAAGTTCACGCACAAACAGGCCCCCGGACTGGTTCAGGTCGGCGGCTCACAACTGAGCGTGGACGGGGCAAGCAAGGATTGCGTGGACTGGTTCCTCCAGACGGTTTACCAGCCGCACTTCGAGCATTACGGGGCCGATTTCGGGAAGACCATACGCGGCTTCTTTTATGACGAGCCCGAGACGCCCGGCGATTGGGGCACGGAAGTCAACCGCGTGCTCGCCGAGTGGAACGTGGACTGGAAGAAGGCGTATGTCGCTTACAAGTCCGAGCTGGCCGGCGAGGAGCAGATCGCAGCGCGCTACCAGTACCTGGATGCCCTGGCAGAGGCCTGGGGGCGAACCATGTATGGCGGCATCGCCGCGTGGTGCCGGCAGCACGGCGTGAAGTCGATCGGGCACTTCATGGAGCACGCCAATCTTTACCTGAAACGGGAATTCTGCGCGGGGGACATGATGCGGCTCCAGGGTCATGGTGACATGGGCGGGATTGACGCGGTGTTCACCCAGTTCGCGATGGGCAAACGCGCGGCGTACGACGCTCCCTGCTGGCAGACGCCGAAGCTGGCCAGCTCGATCAGCCACGCCTATGGCAAGCAGGACGATGTGGCTATGGTCGAGATCTTTGGCGCGCGTGGCCAGAATCTCACCTATCCGGAAATGAAATGGTGGGCGGATCACATGCAGGTTTCCGGCGTGAACTTCCTAATCCCGCACTCTTTCAATCCGCGGTCCCCAAAGGACACCGATTGCCCGCCCTACTTCTACGACGGCGGCTACGAGCCGCGCTGGCCGCTGTATCGGGTCTTTGCTGACTACACGAGCCGTCTGAGCCTTATGCTCACTAGCGGGCGGCACGTTTGCCCGGTGGCGCTCCTCTTCCTTGGGCAGAGCGCCCAATTCGGCAAACACATCCTGCCTGATCAAGTCAGCGAGAGTCTGCAGGACGCGCTGTACGACTGCGACTGGCTTCCGTTCGAGGTGTTTGAGAAGGACACTGCGGTGAACGGGAACAGCCTCAAGCTGCGTGATGAGTCCTACAAGGTGCTCATTGTCCCGCCGGTGGAGGTCATCCCCTACGCGACGCTGGCCAAGGCAAAGGACTTCTTCGACCGCGGTGGCGTGGTGCTGGCCCACGGGTTCCTGCCGACCAAGTCGGCGACCGTCGGCAAGAGTTCCCAGGATATCGGTCAATTGTGCGACGCCATTTGGGGGAAGCCGGAAGCCGGTCTCAGAGTGTGCAAGACCAGTTCGGGCGGCGGACGCTCCTACCTGCTGCCGGCCAAGCCCACACCCGAGCAGCTCCAGCAAGTGCTCGCGGGTGATGCGGGAATCCATCCGGGACTGGAAGTGCTGGAAGGCGCGACCGATCACTGGGTGCACGTGCTGCACCGGATGAAGGAGGGGCGCGATGTGTTCTTCATTGCCAACCAGAATCATCAGGGGGAACCACGCACTTTCCGTTTCCGCCTCACCGCCGAGGGCATGCCCGAATGTTGGGATGCCATGCGCAATGAGATCGCCGCCGTGCCGTTCTCCCGAACGGGCAAGCAGGTCGAGCTGAGCCTGACGATGGAGCCGAATGAAAGCGCTCTGCTCGTCTTCCAGCCGAAGCAGCGGGAGCTGCCTCCCCGCCAAGGACCGGGCAGCAATGCCGACCGCAAGACCCTGGTCGTCACCCGGGACCCCACCCCCGCGCAAGCGGAACTGCAGGCGCCCGTGGGCAGCGCTCTGGCGCTGGCGCTCAAGGGCTGTTCCTGGACCTGGTATCCAGAAGGCGATCCGGCGCACGCGGCCCCGCCGGGCACGCGCTATTTCCGCAAACAGATTACCATCCCCGCCGGGGCGACGATCAGTAAGGCCACCTTCGCCGGGACGGCGGACAATAGCTTCACCCTGTTCATCAATGGCAAAGAAGCCGGCCACAGCGATAACAGCCCAGAAGGCTGGCGCAACCCTGTGGAACTGGACGTGACCGCTTCTCTCCATCCAGGCGACAACCAACTCGCCATCGCCGCCATCAATGCCGGGGACGCGCCCAGCCCCGCAGGCCTGCTTGGGAGCCTCTCCGTTGAGTTGAATTCGGCCACCTTCCTGACCGAACGCGTGAGCAAGGCTTGGAAGACCTCGAAACAGCAGACGGAACATTGGGCTGAAGCGGGCTTCGATGATAGCACCTGGCCGTCCGCGCGTGAGGTGGTTCCCTTCGGCAGCGGCATTTGGGGAATGTTCGGCGGGCATCTTACCCTCAGCCCGGTTAAAGCTGATCCGTTCTTCGGCCATTGCGAGCTTGCCGGCGCTGACCTCCAAAGGACACGGGTTTATCTGGAGCTAGGCGCCCTGGCTCCGGAGACCGCCGGACGCATAACCGTCAATGGCAACAGTGTGGGAGGCTTCATTGGCAAGCCTGCCCGCGTGGAAATCGGCAAGCACTTGAAAGCGGGCCCTAATACGTTCTGCATCGCACCTTTTGCGCCGGAAGCCGTCCGGCTGGTGATCTGCCCGACGCTCAGCCAGTAAACTTCCACAGCTACTTCAAATGGGCGTGAGCTGCTATTGTTGCTGGCACGTATCCCTGCCGGGTATCCGGTGCTGCCCTCGATTGCTCCTCGATTGTTCCTCGATTGTTCCTCTATTTCTCGTCTAGTCCCGAGCTTTTGGTCCGCTCGCTGACCTCACGTCGTACCTCGGCGGCCAGATGGATTTCAGTTCGTTGACCTCCAGGGAATCGAAGCGAACGGTGGCGTCGGTGACCGTGAATGCCAGGCTGTGGTCATCGGGCGTGAAGTTCCCCGCCATCGGCATGTAGAGGAGACCGTCGTTGCCGAAGATTTCCAGTGAGGTGCGATCCACCAATACCTGCAACCGGAGCTTGCCGTTCACCGGGGAGAGCTGGTTATGGCGGTCATGGCAGACCAGTTCCTGTTTCGCAGCGTCATAGATCACCGGCACGCCCCGGATTATCAAGCGCACCGTGCCGATATGGCCAGCGGTGAATTGCAGCCGCAGGTCGAACAGGTCTCCCTGGATGCCCGCAAGCGCGTTGGTGGCGGGCGCAAGGTTTAGCCGTGACCAGGCATGCCGGGCGGCGTGGAGGCGCTTGAGCTCCTTTACCGGCTGGAAGCAAAGACGCGGACCCTCGGCCGTCGAGCGCAAGGTCAGCTCGCAGGGGAAGGTCATCATCTGGTTGAAGGGCATGCCGGGGGTGGCGATCTGGCCCCACCCGATCTGGATGCGCCGGCCATCCGAGGCAGGAATGTCACTGTAAGTCTGGGCCGCATAGAAGCCGTTGCCGCGATGGCCGGGCAGCTTGGGGGTTTGCGGGGTGAACTGATGGCCGTCGAACGTGCCGAGCAGGTATTCGCTGCTGGCGGCGGTCAGCACCCAAAGTTTCCTGGCCGACCTGCCATCCACCGGCAGCTCGAAAAAGTCCGGGCATTCGAACAAGCCCTCGATGCGGCTCTCGAATGTCCACTGCTTGAGGTCAGGCGAGGTGTAGAAGGCAATCCAGCGTTTGCGGTCCAGCTCGTCATAGACGGCCATGACCCAGCGTTTGCTCGGGCCGTGCCAGAGCAGGCGCGGGTCGCGGCCTTCGTGCCGGACGACGGGGTTGCCGCTGAACTCCGTCCAGGTGCGACCGCGGTCGTTACTGAACGTAATGCATTCCCCGCGACCCGTGCTGGTATAGGCGGCTACGAGCGGCGCTTCATGCCCGGTCTGGAATCCGGCGGTGTTGGCCCGGTCCACCAACGCGCTGCCGGAAAAGGCCCAATCGCCGAACTGGTGCGGGTAGAGCGCAATCGGCAGTTCCTGCCAGTGCAACAGATCCGTGCTGACCGCGTGGCCCCAGTGCATGTTGCCCCAGTCCCAGCCGTAGGGATTATGCTGGTAAAACAAGTGATATTCCCCGTGGTCATAGACCAGCCCGTTGGGGTCATTGTTCCAGCCGCGGCGTGACGAGAAGTGGAACTGCGGGCGCAACGCTTCGTGATAAAGATCCCCGGCTCCTTTAATCTGGTCAGACTGTTCGACAGCCGAAAGTGCGCTGGAGTCTGTGGCTAACTGGTCCACCTCGATAGTGGCACGTTTTCCCTGGAAAGGCGCCAGGTCGAGAAATACCCAGAAGTCGGGTTCACGCTCGGCCAGTTCGATCTCGAACTCGCGCGCAATCTGGCCGTCCACGAGCAGCTTTACGCGGTGTTTGGGGGCGTGGTTCTTGACCGGCAGGTTCAAGAAGTGTTTTTCAATCAGCAGCTCGCGGGCGGCATTGGCGGGTGCAGCCTGCGGCAAGCAGGGATTCAGGCAGATCGAAGCAATCAGGATAAGGAGAATAGGCCCATTGCGCATGGCCATGACTGTCGGATGTTTGCGGTGGAGGATCAACCTTCCAATTCATCCTGACAGCCCGCGGCTCGACTGGGTTCGGCTGATCACTACCACACTTGGTTAGGGATTGAGGCCTGGCTACTTCACAACGCTGTAGGACAGTAGCGCCGCGCCGGGCCTTTGGGCGATCTCTACCATTAACCCCCGCTCCATCAACTCGCGGCCTTTGGACCTGGTGCTCTGGTTTGTGTCCAAGTCGGTGATGGCATAATCCTTGTCGGCGTCGAGGCCGTGCAGCCTTAGCTCCGCCTGCCGATAGAAGCTTTCGGCCCGGCGAAAGACCTGGATCACGCCGTCGCCTGCCACCGGTCGGTCGAACTGCCAGCCGATCCACGCGTCATTAGCCAAGCTGTAAGGCGTCAGGGGGTAGTAGTCGCCCAGCATGCACGGCGCGACCTTCCGCCATTCCCCAATGAGTTTGCGCGCCAGATCCCAGTTGGCTTCCTTCTTCCGCATGTCGAAGCAGGCGGTGAATGACGGGCACATGACGCTGCGGAACATATACGGATCAATGGCCCCTGTGCCGGTGCCGTAAAATGGAACCCAGAAGGAGAGCGCGTAGGTGTGGCACTGATTGCCCACTGGTTCGAGTATGTAGTCACTGCGCAGCAGTGGCACCGCCCGGCGCAGCGTCTCCAGGTCATTCCGCCGCCCGCCGCTCGCGCAGGAATCAATCAGCATGTTCGGGTGCTCCTTCAGCAGGGCATCCCAGTAGGCAAAGTAGCCGGTGATATGGCGAATCTCGGTAATGCCCTGCCGGTCCGGGGTGTCGTTGCGCCGCCAATAGGGCAGGGGGTCAATATTGAAATCCTGTCGGTATAGATCAATGCCCTGTTCGGTGAGCGTCTTGCTGACATGCTCAGTCAGCCATTGGCGGGCCTCGTCGTTGCCGAGATTCAGCAGGTCGCCGAGGAGCCAATCCGGATGCTTGTCCCACAGCCAGGTGCCCGACGTCACGCGTTCGGGCTCAAACCAGACGATGATCTTCTCTCCGCCGGCATGGGCGTGATCGCAAATCGGCCTGAGCCCGCCTGGGAAACGGTTGGTGTCCACCTCCCAAGTGCCGGTGTTCGGCCAGCCGGTCTTGTTCCAATACCAGCCGGCATCCATCCACCAGTAATCCAGGTTGAGCTTCTCCTCGCGGTAACGGTCAATGAACTGAATCTGGTTGGCGGTGTTGGCGTGGATCATCTCGCCGAACTGGTGGGAACTGCATGCGGCCAGTTGCTCATGGACGGGCTTGCCATACGGCCGGTGCAGGTTATGGGCGAGCATCCATCGCCGCCAGATGTTCTGAGCCCTCAACCAATCGCCCCGATAGAACTGCGCGACAACCATTGGGCCCCGCACCTCCTCGCCCGGGTGCAGCCGGAAATGGGTCAACTCCTGCCCGCCGCGAACTCGCACAGTCGTGCTGTCATCACGGCTGAAATCTGTCGCCCACTGACCGGCCCAGCTCAACACTACGATGACCCCTTCGCCGGGCCAGTCGAGGTTGTAGAAGGGATAGGCCGATTGCGTGGGCCGCCCGCCCGTGTTGGCAAACTTCTTCTCACTCCGGGCCGGCAATGGATCGGCATAGGGCTGGTAACTGTCCGGCGTGCACAAGTCTCCCTTGTGATGGCGCAGGATGCAATCGCTTTGCGCACCGCTGCTGAACGTGGTGTCGATCGCTTGGATATTCTCGATGATCGGCGAGTCGGCGGTGCAAGTGTTCTTGAAATACACCGTCCACTCGATCGTGGGATAGTCATGGTATTGCACGCCGACACAGCGCACGGACAAGCCGCTTTGGGGATCTTCCCAACGAAGCGTGAGCTGTTCTCGCTGTTCATCCAGCTTCTTCGTCTCGCGCGCCAGCCTCCACTGGCCCAGGAATTCCGATGAGGCTCGCCCACCATAGCGGAATGAGAAAGGTAGTTGCGTGGAATACGGCTCGCGCGCTTCGCCCAGCAGCGGCAAGTCGCCCAGCCATAGCTCCCGCCCATCGGCCAGCACCACTCTTGCTTCTGCCCAGTCCGACTGGTCACAAGAGATGCCGTCGCCTGCATCGCCGATTTCCAACGTAAACTCCCGTGCGCCGCCCAACTGCACGTTAACTGAAACCCCCGCCATGCCTTCCCGGATGACCGGCGAACGGAATCCTTCTTTGCCACCCACTTCCACGGAGAACATCACGCTGCCCCGTCCGCCAGAGGTTTGTTCATTGCTGTCCACGCCCACCACGGCGCTGAACGATTTGCCCGGCCCCGGCAGCCTGACAACCACCTTGCTGACGGCATGGCAATAAAGCCCTCGGCTGTAATCCTTGTCCGCGATCCTCAATGGCCGTCCCGCGCGGGCGTTAAGCTGCACTGGATCATTGTTCGCCAGCACCATTAGCCCGACCGTCGGCGCTTCGCTGGTCGCAACGCCCATGAACTTCGCGGCCACCCATCGCGACGCTTCGCTCATTTCCTCTGGGGAGACGGACACTGTGCCGTAGCTGGGCCGGCAGGCGAGCACCGCCAGTAGCATAATAAGTTGGAAGCGATGCTTTCGGGTAATGGTCTTCAGGTCGAGGGTATTCATTTGCCTTTGGTTAAGAGTTGGTAGGTCAGAATGCGGGCAGAAGGCCGCTCGGGTGCGCTGATGGAAACGCCCTGCTCCAGCAGCTCGCGTCCGCTGCACTCCTTTGCCGTCCCTGGCCGATCAAGGTCGGTCACGACGTAGCGGGCCTCAGGGTCGAGGTTTCGGAGCCTGAACTGGGCCGACTCGTAGTAGCTGCCCGCGCGGCGGAAGGCTTGCACGATGCCTTTCTGGCGCTCGGGTAGGTCGAATTGCCACGCCAGCCACAGCTCTTCGTTCAATTGGTAGGACGTCAGCGGATAGAAGTCGCCCANNAGGTAGCTCCTCGCCGAATAGACGAAGTCCCGTTCGCTGAAATAGACGCCCTGGCCATAATAGGGAATCCACGAAGAAAGGCCATAGGTATGGCCCTGGTTGCCGGGGGCGTAGGCAGGGTTGCCGTCGAAGGCCTGGTAATCGCTCCGCAGCAGCGGCACCGCGCGGCGCAGCGTTTCCAGGTCATTACGCCGCCCGCCGGAAGCGCAACTGTCAATCAGCAAGCCCGGGTGGCGCCGGCGCAGTTCATCCCAGTATGCGAGGTAGCCTTCGATGTCGCGCATCTCCGTGATGCCCTGGCGGTCCGGCGCGTCATTCGCCCGCCAATAGGGCAGGGGATCGATATTGAAATCCTGCCGATAGAAATCAATGCCTTCGCGTCGGAGCACGCCATCCACGTGGTCGGTCAGCCATTGGCGCGCCTCGGCGTTGCCGAGGTTGAGCAGCTTCTGCTGGCCNNCCCATGCCCTTCGCATGCGCCAGCTCGCTGATGGGCTGGAAGCCGTGCGGGTAACGCACCGGGTCGGGAGTCCATGTGCCGGTCTGAGGCCAGTCCGCGCAGGCATACCAGCCGGCGTCAATCCACCAGTAATCAAGTTTCACGCCCGCTTGCGTAAAGGCGGTGATGAACTGGCGCTCTCCCTCTTCGCTGGTCCTGAGGTCGGGGAAGAAGCCGCCGCTGCAAGAAGTCAGGATCGGCGGAGGCACCTTGCCATCGCGGGTGCGTGGCACGTTGTGAGCGAGCATCCACCGCCGCCATACATTTTGCGCGCGCACACGGTCCCCTTGCCAGAATTGCAGCGCGATCAACGGCGAGCGCGCTTCTTCTCCAGGGTGCAGCTTGAAGCGGGTGAGTTCCTGCCCGCCGCACACGTGCACTCGGTCGCCGGCGTCGCGCGTGAACTGGGCAGCCCACTGGCCGGGCCAGCCAATGACAATGATGAGCCCTTCGCCGGCCCACTCCAGGTTGAAGTAGGGAAAGCCCACGCTGGTGGGCCGCCCGCCGGCGGGAGCGAAACGGTGCTCGGATTTCGGCTCCAGCGTCAGTCGCTTGGGCTCGTAGCTGCCGGGGCTGCAATCATCCCCGGCATGATGGTTGAGAACGAACTCGCCTTGACCCGTACGCGCCAAGGCCAAGTCCACCGCCTGGAGGTCCGACATGATCGGCGTGTCTTGCGCGCCCGTGTTCTTGAAGTGCACCACCCACTCGACGGTCGGGAAATCGCTATACTCGATACCAACGCAGCGCACCTGCAGGCCAGTGGCTGGATCGGTCCAGACCGACGTCCGCTCCGTGCGGCTCTCGTCCAGCTTCTTTGAGCTTCGTTCGCACTTCCATTCCTTGAGCAGTTCAGCCGATGCTTTGCCCCGATAGACGAATGAAAACGGCGCCTCAATGGAGTAGGGCTTCCGCTCCCCGTCGCGCAGCGGCAGGTCCGCCAGCCACAGTTCGCCCCCGTCCTTGAGCGTAATTTTCGTCTCCACCCAATCCGCCTGGTCGCAGGCGATACCGTCCGGCGTCTCCTCGATCTGCAAGACGAATTCCGTTGCCCCGTCCAGCTCGACTCGGACAGACTTGCCGGGCATCCCTTCGCGCATCACGCCGGATCGGAACCTCTCCGCTGCGCCCACGTGCACCGAGAAGTCCACGCTGCCGCGCCCGCCGCTGGTCTGGTCGTTGCTGTCCACGCCGGCGATGGCGGTAAACGTCGCCCCTGGGCCAGGTAATCGAACGACGATTCTACTGGGTGCATGGCAATAGAGGCCGCGCGAGTATTCCTTATCCACGATACGCATCGGGCGGTCGTCGCGGGCGTTCTTCTGCACAGCGCCGTGATTAGCCAGGACCACCAACGCGGGCTCAGAAGCTGCCGCTGCTTGTATGCCTTGGAATTTTGCGGCTGACCACCTATGTGACTCGGCCAGGTCCACTGGATTTCCATCGGCATGCGCAGCCTGGACAGCGACCAACAGGAATGGGCAAAGGATCAGGATTCTGTTCAACGTTCTCATGGCCGGGTGCTCAACTTGTAGGGGGAGGANNGCTTCGGTGCCAGGCTTGACAAGAGCGTGTGGCTCGGTGATTGTAGCCGCTCCTAAGGCTTCCGCTTCAGCTTCGGTTGAAGATTCCCGCGAGGCCAGAGAGGGGGCCGGGAGGCCCCCTTCCTTTTTCTCCGGGTGACGCGCTCTCTTTCTGAACCACTGCTTCCCACTACAGCCGGACTCAAGTAGGATACGCGCTCGTGCGAGAATCTTCATGGCGTTACGGCGTCACGCGCTACCAATGGATCGTGCTGTTCGTCGCGTGGCTCGGCTGGGTGTTCGACTCAATGGACGCCACGATTTACGCGCTCGTCCTCCATCCCGCACTGCACGATTTGTTACGAGTCCAATCCGGCGGTGCGGTTTCGCAGGACGCCATCGGCTGGTATGGCGGCATCATCCTCTCGATCTTCCTCATCGGCTGGGCTATCGGCGGCGTGGTGTTCGGGGTTCTGGCTGACCGGTTTGGGCGCACCAAGACGCTGGTCTTCACCATCCTCATATACGCGGTGTTCACCGGCTTGGCGGCGCTATCGTTCACCTGGTGGCAACTGGCCCTTTACCGGTTCCTCACGGCGCTGGGCATCGGCGGCGAATGGGCGGCCGGGGCGGCATTGGTCGCGGAGGTCTGGCCGGAAGCGAAGCGGGCCAAGGCGGCGGGAATTCTGCAATCGGCTTGGGCCGCCGGATTTCTGATAGCCGCCGTGGTGAGTCTGCTGATGCGCGAGCACGGCTGGCGCTCCATGTTCGTGGTGGGTATCGCGCCTGCCGTGGTCGCTCTGTTTGTGCGGCTGTGGGTCAAAGAGCCGGAGCGGTGGGTGAAGACCCGCGAACTGGAGCGGCAGTCGGGAGGCATCCGTCAGCGAAAGCTGCCGGAGCTTTTCCAGCCCAAGCTGCTACGCGCGACGTTGGCCGGTTCCGGGCTGGCGTTTGTTGCGGTGTTCGGGTTATGGGGCGCGACCAACTGGACGCCTACGCTGGTCCGCTCGCTGCCCGAACTGCAAGGATTGGACGCGGGTGCCCTCACCAGCCACGTCAGCTACGCGACGATGATGCTCAATGTCGGTGCGTTGGTTGGGTATCTGAGCTTTGGCCCGCTGGCAGACCGGTTTGGGCGACGCGCCGCCTTTGCGCTGATGTGTGTCGGCAGTCTGGTGCTGTTGCCGGTGACGTTCCTAACGCCGCGCTCGTATGCGCACGTGCTCTGTTTGCTGCCGCTGCTCGGTTTCTTCAACAATGGCATCTTCAGCGGCTTCCCGATTTACCTGCCAGAGTTGTACCCGACGAGAATCCGGGCGACGGGCGCGGGCTTTTGCTTCAACGTTGGCCGGGTGCTCGCTTCAGCGGGGCCATTCCTTACCGGTTTCCTGGTTGCGGCGCTGGGCAGTTTTGGCCGGGCCGCCAGCGCCATCGCGTTGATTTACCTCGTGGGACTGCTGATTCTGCCGTTCGCACCGGAGACAAGAGGCAAACCACTGCCGGAATAAGGCGATACTGGAACCGTGGCTGGTAAATACGGTTTGCCCCGCGTCCGTGTCGCAACCGGTTTGTGTAGGGGTGCCGCGGGTCTTTATTCAGTTGCGGTGCGGCAGCCGTTTTGGCCTGATTCCGGTTTGCGCAGTGGTGCAAGATGAACAAAAGAAGGCGCGCGCGTCTTCTTCACAGCAACACAGTCTGTTCTGAGTATTGGTTTAGAGAACGTTGTCAATAAAGTCATGAGAATCCTGAACATCGTCGGCACGGCCGTAGCCCTATTCGTCACATCACTCAGTTTGCCATGCCACGCCGACCTTCCCCGGCCAGAACATCCGCGCCCGGATTTCCAGCGCGAGTCGTGGCTGAACCTGAATGGCGAGTGGCAGTTTGAGGTTGATGCCAAGGCTGAAGGGGAGCAACACGGCTGGTCTTCGGGCCATGACCTCGCGCAGAGAATCGTGGTGCCCTTCTGCCCGGAAAGCAGACTCTCGGGCCTTGGTCTGGCGACGAATTACCTGCCGCATGTGTGGTATCGGCGACAGTTCCAAGTTCCGGCCGCGCTGCGCGGCAAGCGGCTCCTGCTGCACTTCGGCGCGGTGGATTACATCGCCCGCGTCTGGCTGAATGGCCAGTTCCTCGGTGAGCATCGCGGTGGCTATACCCCATTTGCCTTTGAAGCCACCACCGGCGTACGCGACGGCGATAACGAACTGGTGGTCCATGTTACCGATGACCTTCGTTCAGGCCTGCAACCGGGCGGCAAACAGAGCCACGGCAAAAGCGAGGGCTGTGTTTATACCCGCACCACAGGTATTTGGCAGACCGTGTGGCTTGAGGCCGTGGGTGAGACGTATCTGTCGGAGTTTACAATCACGCCGGACCTCGATGGCGGGCGCATTATTCTGCAAGGCTCCCTGAACGGCCTCGCCAACGATGTAACTCTGCATGTCCGGGCCTACGCGGGAGGCGATCTGGTCGGCGAAGACACCGTGCCCGCCGCGTGGCATTCCACCATCACCGTGCTGAAACTCAAACAGGTCGTGCCGTGGCAGGCGGGCAAGCCCTTTCTCTACGACCTTACCATCGACACCCTACGTGGAGGCAAGGTGCTGGACAGCGTTCACAGCTATTGCGGCCTCCGCAAAATCACCATCGAGGGCAATCGCTTTCTCATCAACGACCGGCCTGTATTCCAGCGGCTCATCCTTGACCAAGGCTTCTACCCCGACGGCATCTACACCGCGCCTAGCGACGAGGCGCTCCGCCGCGACATTGAGCTATCCATGGCAGCCGGGTTCAACGGGGCGCGGCTGCACCAGAAGGTCTTCGAGCCTCGCACCCTCTACTGGGCGGACAAGCTGGGTTATCTGGTGTGGGGCGAGTTTCCCAGTTGGGGTGTGAATATCGCGCATGAAGAATCTGTGCGCCGTTTCGTGAGCGAGTGGGGCGAGGCCGTACGCCGTGACCGCAATCACCCGGCTCTTATCGGGTGGTGCCCGCTGAATGAAACGGGCACCAATGAGTACGTCGCTCGCCTCGAAGACCTGCTGGCGACCACGCGCACAATGGACTCGACACGCCCGTTCCTCGATTCGAGCGGGTACACACATTTCCTGCCGGAAACGGACGTTTTTGATGCCCACGACTACGAACAGAATCCCGAAGCTTTCGCCGCCCGCTACGCCCTGTTCGGCCTGACGGGTTGCGACCCCTGGCACAACAATCCCGTCGAACCGCGCAACCGCTACCGAGGCCAGCCGTTCTTCGTCAGCGAATACGGGGGCATCCACGTCAAGACCGCCCGTGACACGGGCACGGGCTGGGGCTATGACGGGGCGGGTTTGAGTGCGGACGACTTCCTTGCGCGTTACAAGGGGCTGACCGACGTGTTGCTCGACAACCCGAACATGTTCGGCTTCTGCTACACCCAGTTGACGGATGTCGAGCAGGAGCAAAACGGCATCTATTTCTACGACCGTGCCCCGAAATATGATGTTCGGCGGCTACAGGCCATCAACCAGCGGCCTGCCGCTTATGAAACCCAGCCGCCGCGAGTCCGCCGCGTGACATGGCGGACGCTAGTGCCGACCTCGCAGGAGTCGGCACAGATATGGCGCTACACGACGAACACGCCGTCTGCCGACTGGCTGAAGCCGGGCTTTGATGATTCCGGCTGGACACAGGGCAATGGTGGATTCGGTTCGCGGGGCACCCTCGGCGCGGTCATCGGCACCGAATGGCACACGAGCGACATCTGGATTCGACGGGCGTTCCGGGCCGACACGACGGATTTCGCCTTGGCTGCGCTCAAGCTCCATCACGATGAAGACACCGAAGTTTATCTTAACGGCCAGCGAGTGGCGGCGTTCACCTGTTTCGTCACTGGCTACTTCACGGCAGTGGGTGACGCGCTTACCAAAGCCGTTGTTGTGGGCGATAATTCGCTAGCTATCCATTGTCACAACACAGCCGGCGGTCAGTTCATCGACGCAGGCATCGAAGTAGGAACGGAACTCAAGAAACCGTAGGGAAAATGGCCGGGCGAGACGGCTGGGCGCCAGCCGCTCGCCGTCTGNNCGATGGCAAGCCCGATGCGAAGGTGCTCGAAGCCGCGCGCTACTATGATGCGATGAACTTCGCCACCCGCGCTCGGGCGGCTGGCATCGTAACGGTTGGTTTCATTGACACCACCTGTCCGCCAACAAGCGTCTATGCCGCTTACAATGCGCTTAAGGGCAGGAAGGAAACCTTCAACGACCCACCCAGCGTCCACATGGTTTCACCGGGCGCGGGTGCAGCCATGCACAACGCCATCCTCCGGCACGTCGAAGCCCTGAAGAAGGCGAAGGAAGGCTGGGTGCCCGCCGCGAGCACGCGATAGACTCACTTCGTCACAAACTCCCGGAGATCCTGTATCAACGCGGCTGCCTTCTCGGGAGATTCCGCCTCGACGAACAGACGTAGTATCGGCTCGGTCCCGGAGAAGCGCACCAGCGCCCAGTTGTCATCGCCCAGGTAAAACTTCGTCCCATCCGCATGGGAGACTTTGACGACCGGATAAGCGCCGAGGTGATCCGGCGGCGTCTGGGCCAGGCGCCGTGGCACCGCGACGCGCATCTCGGGCGTGGCGGGGATGCTCTCCTCCAGGCTATAGAGACGGCCGGTAATGTCATAGACGCGACGCCGCAACTGGGAGATCTTCTCGTGTGTGCGCGCCAGCATCTCGACGATTAGCGCCGACGCAAAGATGCCGTCTTTGCCCAGGATGTGCCCGCGAATGGTCAGCCCGCCGCTCGACTCGCCGCCCAATAAGGCATTGTGGGCGACCATCGCGCTCGCGATATGCTTGAATCCCACCGGCACCTCGAAGCATTGCTCGCCGTAATGCGCCGCCAACCGATCCAGCAGATGAGTCGTGGCGAGGTTACGCACGACCCCGCCCCGCTCGCCGCGAATCTCGCGCATGTACCAATACACCAGGAGCAGGATATCATTGATCGTAATGTATTCTCCGCGCTCGTCCACGATCGCAATCCGGTCGGCGTCGCCGTCGGTGGCCAACCCGAGGTCGTAGTGGTCTTCCACCACGTGGGTGGCCAGGAGTCGCAGTGCCTCCAGGTTGGGCGCCGGTGAGCGGCCGCCGAACAAGGGGTTATGGCGCTCATGAATGAACGTCACCCGGCACCGCGCTTCGGTGAGAATCGTGCCGAGCGTGAGCTGCCCAACCCCGTACATCGGATCGACAATGACCTTGAGACCGGCGCGGCGGATCACTTCGAGATCAATGAGGGATTCCACCGCATCGACGTAATCGTTCGTGAAGTCGCTTCGCCGGACGAGGCTCCTCTCCAGCGCGATATCCAGATCGATCTTAATGACTTCGTCGAGGGTCAACCGGTTCGTCTCTGCCTGAATCTGCGCCGTCTCGTCGTCCAGCAGGAGCGAGCCGTCGCTGCGGAAGACCTTGAGGCCGTTCCAATCCGGCGGATTGTGGCTGGCGGTGAATGCCAGGCCATAAGCGGCCTTCTGCATCGCCGTGGCGTACGTGATGAGCGGCGTCGGCGCGTCCTCGCTCAGCAGGGTCACTGGGATGTTATTCCCCGCAAAGACTTCGGCGGCGGCCTCACCCGCACGATTGGAAAGAAAGCGGCGGTCATAGCCGATCAGCACCCCGCGCTTTTCATCACCCCGGCGCGTGATCTCATTGGCGAGCGCCTGCGACAAGCGCCGGACATTGTGGAATGTAAACCCCTCGCCGATGATCGCGCGCCACCCCCCGGTGCCGAACGAGACCTGGTTCTGTTCTTCCTCGCGGCGTGGCCGGAAGAGGCGCTTTTGCAGAATGAACTCAGCTTGCTCCAGGTCCTTGCTTGTGTTGATGCCTTGGATTTCATCTGGGTCGCAGATCTGGTAGCTTTCGACCCGGAGCCCCGAGCGAATGAGATAATGCACGCAATCGGTCAACTGAATCTCGCCGTTCTTCGAAGGCGGCAGCTTCTCCAGGGCGGCAAAGATGACGGGCGCTGACACAATGTAGGCGCCCACGTTGAGTTCGTGGATTTGGCGCACCGCGGCTGACGCTTCCGTCTCTTCGATGATATCTACGATACGGCCCCCGGCATCGCGAATGATGCGGCCATAGGGCAGGGGCTTGTCCATAATCGCAGTCAGCAGCGTCAGGTTTGATTGCCGCAGCGCATGCCGGTTCAGCAAACCGCGAATAGACGCGGGCCGGAAAAGCGGTGTGTCGCCGTATAAGATCAGCAAGTTGCCCTTGTAGTCCTTCAAGACGGGCGACAATTGTCGCACCGCGTGCCCGGTGCCCAGCGGCTGCGACTGCACGATATAGTGATACTCGTTTCCCAGTTGGGCGCGCACCGCATCCTGCGAGTCGCCTACGACAACATACAGATCGCCGGGGGAGACGACTTGGAGGGCGTTGGCGAGGACGTATTCGAGAATGGTGCGGTCTCCCAGCTTTTGCAGCACCATCGGCGTTGCCCCTTGGACCACTTTCTTGCCGCCCGCGAGGATCACGGCTTTCAGTTCGAGTTTAGGTTCTGATTCCAGTTTTCTCATGTTCACACTTACCGACCATACTCACTTATCCGGAGGGGGTGTAGAAAGCCAAAAGTTCGCGCTCAGGGCTTTGGCTTGGTTGGCGCGAGCCAGGCTCCGGTGTTGGCGTTGAAAATGTTCGTGCCGCCCGAAGCGCTGCGCATGGTGACCTGTGACACCTGAATGCCCAGGGTGCGCGGATCGGTGGAACCGGGAAGCACCCGTTGCGGCACCCAGCCGCCGGCGCGCAGTTCCAGCCGGATTCTGTCGCTGGGGCAAGTCGGCAAACTGGCGGCCAGCACTTTGCCCGCAGTTAGCGGCGCGATTCTTTTGCCCTCCAGGTAAAGGCCCGCCTCCGCCGTGATTGCCTGGTCCGGCACTTTGACCTCCAGCGTGACCGTGTAAGGCTCCCCTGGCGCTACCGGCAGGAGCAACCGCGAAACCGGCGCCGACCAGCGGAACGTTTCGCTGCCCCCATTTCTGGCGTTCCAGCCCTGGAGGTAGCGTCCGTCGCCTTGCTCGCCAATACGCACCTGGTAGTGAGTAAGAGCCTCGCGGGTCCACGCGAGGCCATCCTCCTCGTTCAGGGCGCTTTGGGTGTGCTTGCCGGCCAGGTTGTCCACCCGGAAGCCCCCGGCTGCCTGGTTCGCCGTCAGGATGGCCGAGACCACGTTGGAGCCGACCTGCACATTCATGCCCTCCTCGGCAAACGTGCAGCCCTGGATGATGGCTTTACCCGCATCGAGTTGGATGGCCGGCGAGCCGACGCCACGATTATCCCAATTGACAAAATGGCAGGCGCTGGCCGTGAACTGGCCGGCGGCGCTTTGCATCCAGACGCAGCGATCAATCGGCCCCCAGAACGAGCAATTGGCCAGGCTCACCTTGCCTTCCACTTTCGGGCCGATGTCCAGGCAGACGGCATCGGTGCTGGACCAGCGCCCGACGAACTCGCCGTTGCAAATAAGCAGGCCGGGCGCCTGTGCCTGCTCCACCACCACCGCCCGCTGGCAGGAGTCGGCGCCGAGCCCGAGGAAGTTGCCGTTGGCGCTGCCCTGTGCCGAGCTGGAAAACTTGTAGCCGACCCCGTAGCCGAAGCAGAACGTGTTGAACACATACTGCCAGTCTGTGCGCGCCAGCTCAAACGCCACGCCCTCCGTGTTCACCCATTTGCAGTATGGGTTATTCGGATCGTAGGCGACGCCGAAGGGCCAGAAATGGACGTTCTCGATGTGGCCGATGTCGTAGCATTCGTCCACATAGATGCCGCGCTTGATCGGATAGCCGGTGACGCCGCGAATCCAGTGCCGCGCGGCTGCCACCAGCTTGATGCCCTCATAGGGATTCAGCAGCAGGCAGTCGCTCACCCCGACGTTGTCGGTATGCTCAGACAACACGCACGGCGGATAAGGCACTGGTGGCACGTCGCTTTGTTTCCATTCCGGGTAGGTGATAACCAGCCCAGCGATGGCAGAGTTATTGCCCGCCAGTCGAATGAACGGCGGCCCTTTCGTGACGCCGCGCCCCGCAAAGGCCAGCAGCACTGAGCCGCTTAGATTCCCGGTCGGACCGTGGTGCAAAGTCGGTGGCACGCGGTAGGTGCCCGACAATGTCACATTGGCCGGGATGGAAAGGCCGGTATTGATCCGATACCGGCCCGCCGGCACCTCCACCACGCCGCCGCCTGACTTGCCAGCCGCGTCCAGGAGCTTCTGAAACACCGCCGTGCAGTCCGCCTGTCCATCCCCCACTGCGCCAGCCTGCCTGACATTCCAGTGAAACCCATTCGTCTGGCCTATGACCGGGGTTGAAGCCAGCGCCACCAGGATCGGAAGAAAACAAAGCCGCTGCGTTAATGTCATGGACGACACTGTCTCAGGCAGGAGCGCAGATTCAAGCCGTGAAAAGGCGCGCTGTTAGGCTGGCGATCGCCAAACCGGCTCGGGGGGGGTAGGGCGCGCTGTGGGGGCGCCGCCGGAGGCCGAGAGCCACGCCGTGCTTCAGACGGTTTCTTAGCCGCCCTTTGAAATAGTAGCAACCGACGTGAGAGTGTGTTGCCCAACTTAGAGCAGGCTGGAGAGCTCTTCTGTGGCTCCCGAAGTCGCGAAGCGTTTGGAGTGCGCGGAGCTTGCTCTCGCTTTCGGCTGTCGCTGCGGGTGCGAAGGCGGGAGCAAGCTCCGCGCACTCCAAACGCTTCGCGTGATTCGATCGGTTGGCCGCGATACGTTGGGCAACACGCCTGTGAGAAGGCTCGCCCTACCTTTAAGCGCTCGGACGCTATTCTCCGTTACTCCTTCACTTCTCGCACTTGGAACTTATCCAGCAGGAGGCGCTTTCCTTTTGCCCGTTGATCCGATGGCAGGCTGGAGATCTTGAGCGTGTGCGGGCCGGCTGCAAGGTCAGCGTCGGCGGTCGCCGTTTCGAACAGGCCCGGGATCGGCGACGGCTGATAGAGATTGACCGGGTCCGTGCTCTTCAAATCGTCCACCTGGAGCTTGAAGGTGCCGCCCGCTTCGGCGCGGCTTAGCCTGGCGATGATGCTGTAGCGGCCCGCTTTCTCAACGAAGAAGGGGAGCGTGAGCGTGGCGTTGGTTTTGGCGGCATCCCATAGGAGAGCATACTGGCCGCTGAACAAGTCGCCCCAAAACTCCATGCCGGCTTCCTCGACTTTCCCGCTGGTGGCGGTCGCCGCATCTAGGAGATCTTCTCCCTCCCATCGCCCGCCACCGTGATCATGCGGACGGAGGTATAATGGCAGGCGGTCTTTGGTCACCGGCCACCCCGCGCGGGCCGACGGGTGGCCTGTCTGATACCAGTAAGCCACACTGGAATACCAGTCGGAGCGTTCGTTGCCCTGCCAGCCGTGCTCGATATTCACCAGCAGCGATTTGCGGAATGGCACCGGGTCGGCCAGGTGATAGCGATAGACGTTCCACAAATCGCCTGGCTTCCAGGCTTCGGGCCAGCGCCATGGGGCGAGGTCCTTGCCCTTCAAGTCGGGCGTGCAGTGCTCCAGGATGCCGGCCTGGTTGAACCGCCCGCGCAACGGCGCGCCGAACTGCGGATACCCGAACTCGTGGCTGTAACACCAGGCCCCGCCGAAATCGTCCTCGGAGCCGGTGCCGGCAATGGAAGGCTTGGCTTCGCCATCGATGAACATCGCGACGTCCCCTTCGCCCCACCAGCCGTCGTCCCGTTGCTCGACTGACACGTTGCACCCGGCGAAATGGCCCTGCCCGCCGTCGGTCTGCAGAATCAGGTAAGGCTTTTCCTTGAGCGGCGGAAAGGCTTGGCGATAGGCGGCGAAGAAATGCAGGCCGTCGGGCAGCGGCTGATCAAGCGTCCGATAATCGATCTGGAAATAGAGGGCATTGCAGTCCTGGGCACCTTCGTTGGCGACGACCAATCGCGCCTTGGCGGCGAAAGGCATCGGCCAATAGGAGTTGAGCCCGCTGTGCGTGCCCACGGCCAGCGGTTGACTGGCGTAAGCGTAGGTTTGGGCGTGGCCGAGGCCGAAGAAGTCTCCCAGCGGCACCTCGACGCAGGGCTCAGGCAGGTCATCGAAATAGATCCGCAGCACCAGCTTGCGCAGCGCGCTGCGGGAGGGATACATGTGTGTAAACCAGATGTGCGTGATGACGCCCGGCCCCGACAGCTCAGCCAACGTCAGCGATTGCCCAGCATTGACGCGCCGCATATCCATGTTCCCACCATTAGGATCGGAGCTTGAAGCGCGGTGCGCGGTAAACTTCTGCACGTGTAGGAGGTCATCAAGGCTTTGAGCCTGGCTGCAGTTGACTGGGAGAGACATCACCAGGAGGCTCGCCAGGAAGGCCGCCACTCCAACCGTTCTTGAAAGTATCATCGCCGACAATTATCGGAATCCGTCGCTCCAATGCAAGGTTCTGAAAGGTTAGTTTGAGCACGCCGGAACGGCTGGTCGTGCCCAGGACTGGCCAAGTTACCTGACCATCCGCCAGCGCGGCTGGAGCTTCTTCAACCCGACCGGCTGTTCGAAGATGCCTTAAGCGAAGGATTACAAGACCTTCTGCATGTCATCGTCTCTTCCCTTGACACTAATTGCCAAATCGTTATATCAGAACGCGTTGTGAAGATTCCGTGCGTATGCGGCGGCGCCTGGGATTTGGAATTCCTTCGTGGGGATGGAGCTGAGACTCGCTCCTCTTTCGGCTACTGTACCGCAAGCCGGCGTAGCCATGTGGTGGATTGCACGTTCCGAATCCTGGGCCTCGGGTATCCGACGTTTCTGAGCCTTCAAACCCCTTGCATTAGCGTTCCGCCCCTATCCCTCGATCGGCAACCGTCAACTCCCAAGCTCAGTGTACAATGAACACCAAACAACTATCGTCCAACTGGTTTAGCCGGCTCAGCGCGTTAACGGCTCTGGTATCCATCGGCCAGGCAGGGCTGCTTTATTCCCAGACTGCTGACGGCCTCAATCCCGGTGCGAACTATACCGTGTACACGACCGCGTCCAGCCGGACGGAAAGATCCTGGTAGGCGGCGATTTCACAACGCTGGGTGGGCAGCCGCGCAAACATCTTGGCCGACTCAATCCCGACGGTACGCTCGACGCCACATTCAACCCGGGAGCAAGCAGTCGCGTCTCTTGCTTCGCGGTCCAGGCGGACGGGAAGATTCTGTTAGGGGGCGAGTACATGATTGGCCGGCTCAATCGCGATGGCACACCAGATACAGCCTGGAATCCAGGCACCGGTGGGGATGTGTATTGCATGGCCGTACAGGCGGACGGGAAGGTTTTGGTCGGTGGCTATTTCACGACGCTGGGCGGGCAGCCGCGCCAACACATTTGTTGGCTTAATAGCGACGGCGCCCTAGATGCCGGCTTCAATCCGGGGGCGAATTTTGAAGTGGTTTCCCTGGCCGTGCAGGAGGACGGGAAGATCCTTGTAGGCGGCAGTTTCACGACGCTGGCTGGACAGTCGTGCACGCGCCTTGGCCGACTGAACCCCAACGGGATCTTGGACCCCAACTTCAATTCGCAGGCGGACCTTGGAGTCACGTGCCTTGCGGTGCAGGCAGATGGCAAGATCCTGGTGGGCGGCGGTTTCACGGCCTTGGGTGGGCAGGCGCGCAACTATATTGGACGGCTCAATAGCAATGGCACGCTGGACACCAGCTTCGATCCAGGAGCGAGCTATTTGCCGAGTTCTATCGTGGTGCAGGCCAACGGCAAGATCCTGGTGGGGGGCTTTTTTTCGACGCTGGGCGGGCAGCCGCGTGATCACATTGGCCGGCTGAATGCAGATGGCACGCTGGACCCCACCTTCAATCAGGGAACCGATCAAGGCATCGTGGGTAATGTGTGGTCGGCGGCCGTACAGACAGACGGGATGATCCTTGTGGGCGGTTCCTTCACGACGCTGGCAGGGCAATCGCGCACTCACATTGGCCGGCTCATCAACACTGACCCGGCCACACAATTGCTTTCCTCGGATGTGAGTGGAATCACTTGGCTGCGCGGGGGCACCAGCCCTGAGGTATCGGGCGCTTGGTTTGACGCTTCCACCAACGGCACCGACTGGGTGAACCTCGGGGTCGGTGCGCGCATCAGCGGCGGCTGGCAACTCAGGGGCGTTGCTGTGCCGACCAACGCTATCATTCGCGCCCGCGGCTATGTCACGGGCGGAGTATACAACGGCTCAGCCGGCATTGCGGAGAGCCTTCTCTGCCTGCCGACGGTGGTAAGCCAGCCGGTCAGCCGAACAAACAGCCCGGCCAGCATGGCCACGTTCAGCGTGACCGCCGAGGGCCTTGGGCCTTTGACGTACCAGTGGGGCAAAGACGGGATTGACCTTGTGGAGGGCGGCAATGTGTCCGGCGTTCGAACTCCGACCCTTACGCTGAGCAACGTGGTGGAGACGGATGAGGGCGGATACTCAGTTATCATCAGCAACACCTTTGGCAGTGTGACCAGCCTGGTGGCCACCCTCACCATTCTGGACCCGTTCATCGCGAGTCAGCCGGCCAGTCAATATGTCGATGCTGGGGACGCCGTGGAACTCAGAGTGACGGCATTGGGGACCGGGCCTTTCGGCTATCAATGGCGCAAGGACGGCCTCGAGCTGGTCGGGGCAACGTCCACTTTACTCACACTGACAAATGCGCAAAGGGCGGATGCAGCCGGCTATGACGTGCTCGTGAGCAACGAATTCGGGACTGTGACTAGCGTGGTGGCAATATTGACCGTGAATCTGGCCAGTGCCGACACGTTTGATCCCACCGTGGCCGGCATCGTTTACACCACCGCCATCCAGATGGACGGCAAGTTCCTGGTGGGGGGCTCATTCACGATGCTATGTGGTCAGACACGCACGAATATTGGTCGGCTGAATGCCGATAGCACTCTTGACACCAGCTTCGACCCGGGAGCGAACGGTACTGTGGACACTCTGGCGCTGCAGGCGGACGGGAAGATCCTGGTGGGGGGCTCATTCACGAAGCTGGGCTCGCAGTGGCGTTACATGATTGGCCGGTTCAATAGCGATGGCTCCGTGGACACGAACTACAACCCAGGAGCAAACTCCCCTGTGTATTGCCTGGCGCCGCAGGCAGACGGGAAAACGCTGGTCGGCGGTGCTTTCTATGAGCTGGGCGGGCACGCGTGTACCAATATAGGTCGGCTGAATGTCGATGGCACACTGGACACCAATTTCGATGCCTCTGCGCTCGGCGCGGTCTATTCGCTCGCGGTCCAGCCGGACGGCAGGGTCCTGATCGGCGGCGCTTTCACCACATTGAACGGGCAGCCCCGCAGCCACCTGGGCCGCCTCTATGCTGATGGGTCGCTGGACACGAACTTCAACCCGGGAGCGGGCAGTACGGTTTCCGGCCTTGCGGTGCTGCCGGACGGCAGGATTCTGATCGGCGGATACTTCCAGACGCTGGGGGGCCAGCCGCGCAACTACATTGGCCGGCTGAACGCCGATGGGTCGCTGGACAGCATCTTCGATCCGGGAGCAAACGATTATGTGTTCAGCCTCGCGGTGCAGGCGAATGGGAAGATTCAGGTGGGTGGTAACTTCACGACGCTGGGCGGGCAGCCGCGCAGCCGGATTGGCCGGCTCAATAACGACGACACGCTCGATCTCAATTTCAATCCCGGCGCGAACGGTTGTGTGTATTCCCTGGCACTGCAGGCGGATGGGACAACCCTGGTCGGCGGCGATTTCACCACGTTGGGCAGCCAGACGCGACATTCCATCGGCCGGCTTAACGACACCGAACCGGCCCTGCAATACCTTGCCTGCAACGCGACCGCAATCACCTGGCTGCGCGCCGGTAGCAGCCCTGAAATCGCGCGCGCCAGCATCGAAGCCTCCGCCAACGGAAACGACTGGGTCAGCCTCGGCGCGGGCGAGCGCACTGCCGACGGCTGGCAGTTCACCGGTGTCTCAGTCCCCACTAACACCACGATTCGTGCCCGCGGTGTTGCCTCCGGCGGGCAATACAACCGCTCAAGCTGGATTGTGGAGGCGAGCATCGTCACCAGCCTCCCGCTCATCCTCACGCAACCGCTGAGCCAGACCAACAACATCGGCGCCGCCGCCAACTTCGTCGCCGTCGCCGGAGGCACGCCGCCGCTCAGCTACCAGTGGTGCAAGGATGGCACCAACATCGCCGGCGCCACTACTCCCGGACTATGCCTGACCAACGTCCAACAACTCGATCAGGGCTCTTACAGCGTTGTGGTGAGCAATGGGTTCGGGTCGGTGACCAGCTCGGCCGCTCTGTTGGTCGTGAACGGTGGATCGCGCTGCCAGTTCAGTTCAGTCAGCTACCAGGGAAATGGAGGAGCGAAATTGCAGTTCTCCGCGCCGGCGGGGCCGCTCTACGTTGTGAAAGCCTCCACCAACCTTGTGACTTGGGAATTGATTGGGCCGGCCGAGGATAAGGGCGACGGGACATTTGCTTTCGAGGATGCGGACGCCGCGAAGTTCCCATACCGATATTACCAGATCCAGCAGTTGACCGAGCAGTGAAGTTGATGGGTGACTGGCGTTTGGCTAAACAGACAAGATGAAAGGCAGACGCGTCCATGTCCTTGTGGTTGTGTTGGGACTGGCTCTCGCTTTAATTCCCTTCCATGCGAAAGTTGGGTCTGTGGGTGTGAGTGCGATTCATCTGCTGAAAGGCAGGAAGAATGTTGCAGAACGGATAGCGGAATTTGGCGATGCCGTTCACGGCCGATTGGCGCCGCGGTTCAGCGAGCTCGGGGTAGGCTACCCACCCAAGAAGATCATGTTGGTCGGTCTCAAACAGGAACGAGCGCTAGAGGTGTGGGTGTCTGATGGGGGCGCTGAGTTGCAGTATCTCAAGACCTATCCGATCCTTGCTGAGAGTGGGACGCTTGGGCCCAAGCTGGCCGAAGGCGATGAACAGGTCCCCGAGGGCCTTTACAAGATCGAGTCCCTCAATCCGAACAGCCTCTATCATTTGGCGCTGCGCGTGGATTATCCGAACAGCTTCGACAAGGCAAAAGGCGCGCACGATGGTCGGAGCAATCTCGGCTGCGACATCATGATTCATGGGAAGGTTGTCTCCATCGGCTGCCTGGCCGTGGGTGACGAGGCGGCCGAGGATCTTTTTGTGATAGCCGCCGAGACGGGCATTCAAAACATTGCGCTAATACTGAGCCCGGTGGATTTCAGAATCCGGGGCCTGCCGGCGGACATGCCAACGTCATCGCCGTGGACATCCGAGCTTTATGCGGACATTCAGAAGGAGCTGATGAAACTGAAGAGACAACAACTCCCCCTACCGAAAGCGCCTCCGCCTCAGCGGTGAGCTTCGCGTCCGCTGCTGGGTCGCACATGAATACGAATACAGAGGCAGCATTTGATGGACTGGCACGGTTGGTTCAGGTCATCGGAAAGGACACCGCGATTCGGCAGCGGTTCTGCCGGCTGGCCAGCTTGACTCCCGTGCAAAGATCTAACGAGGTTCACATTATGGCGGAACAGATGGCCGCGGAGCGCAAGGATCCCGAGCTGGTTGCGCTGTTTCGGCTTTTCGCCGATGCCAGGGTCTTTGAGGCCGCGATGGTGGCGATGCGGGAGTGCGGGTACGTACCTTGAGAACTGACCGATCCTGGTGTGGTGTCTCAGGATTGCCTAATCAGTCGCCATTTACCCAACAAAGCGCCAGAGGGCTGGCGCAGTCCAAGACGCTTGCGTGTCCGCCCACGCGTCCGACAACGCGAAGCGTCTTGGACTGCGGTAATCCTCTACCGCTTTCGATAGGCAGCAAAAGGGAATGGCAATTCTGAGACACCACACTAGCGTTATTGCTTTTTGGTCAGGTTGGGGCTGAGTTGATCCGGACCACAGCTTGGATCGTCGAACTATTACTTGGGCGAATCGGTGTAACCTTGGCACCGAGATCATAGTCTATAACCAGGGATTGGGCTATTCGGGGAGCCACGCTCTAGCGAGGTTGGATGAAATGGCTTGCGGGCGTGGGAGTCGGGCAGGGGGCCAGCAGACGAAGGAGGAAGCTTCAAATAAGCTTACAACAGGCTTGCAACATGCTTGCAACTTCCTTGCAACTATGGAGGCAATAGCGCGCCACTCTAGTGATACTTTGGGCGCACAAGGGAGTCTCTTCGGCGCTTCAGACGGGGCGCCGGCCAATTAACCCGGAGGCTTCGTATTGCATGGCTGCCGGCGTTCGCGGGCGCTGATCTTCAGCAACTGCTGGCGGGGCCGCCTAGGGTGAGGCGATCACAGATGGTGGGCGATATCGGGGCGGGCAGGGGCAGGCCGATTTGGCGCAGGTTCTCCCAGTAGGCGCGCGTGAGAGGCAGGCGCGTGCCGTCGCGCAGCACGACTTCGTATTCGTCGAAGAACATCCGCTGCAGCCCTTGGATCTGCTCGATGTTTACCAGCGTCGAACGGCTGATGCGCAGGAAATGGCCTGGCGGCAACTTCGCGGCCAGCACGGTCAGGGTGTCGCGGAGCCGCTGCGTGTGCCGGCCCACATGCAGCTTGACGCAGTCGTCGGCAGCCTCCATCCACTCGATATCCGCCAGGCGCACAGAGAGCATGAGGCCGTTTGGGTTTACGGCAATCTGTTCCTCCTGGGTGGGCTCCGGGCAGAAGCCGTCCAGCAATTCCTGGGGTGTCGATGGAGCTAATCGCTGGACGGGGGTGGAGCGTCGGCGGGTCTTTGGCTTCCGGGGAGGCGTTGGTTTGGCGGGGAGAGCTTGGCTTGGAGCGTGCGTAGGCGCGGCGGGCAGCCATCGCCGTGCCGGAGAGTTGCCGGAACGCCCTGGTTCCTCTCTCCAAGCGAATCGTTCTCGATCCTGCATGGCCGGTATTGTTGATCCAGCGCAGTGGCCCCGCAATTCGCCCGATTACGGAAGCCGCTTCCGGGCGATTACGGAGGCCGCAGGGCGGGATGCGCTCCCCGCAGCAAAGTAAGCGAGCTCAGGTTTGCCAAGTTATGGTAGTGATTGGTAGCCTCGCCTCGATGTTAGCAACTGAACGCATGAGAGGCTCCTCTACTACTGTGTCCGCCGCCCGCGCTGCCCGCCTCGGCTCCGCGCGAGCTTTGATGCTTGCCGGCATCCTGGTCCCGATGCTGAACGCCGCGGCGGCGGAGCGGCCTTCCTTCCGAACGGACGAGATGCGTGGCGGCGAACGTTTGATGGCGGTCAGTTGCGCTGACGCGCCGGCCGAGCTGAAGCTCGCGGGCGAATGGGATGTGCTGGTAACTCTCAAGAAACCGCGCGCGCTCACGGCGACGGTCCACGTTGCCCCGCCAGAGAGCGTGGTAGTGGTGGCCGAGAAGTATGATTCGCTGCCCCAGTTCAACGCTAATGCCGGCGGCTGGGCCAAAGGGGCGCAGCTTCGCGGTGTGCGCGCGCAAGAGACCACCACTCCCTACCTGCTCGATCCCGACAGCCTGGTGCTGCGGACCGGGCACGAAGCGGATGCGCCGCTTTTGCGCCGGGGCGAGGACTACGAGGCGGACCTGGCCTGGGGCACCATTGGTCGCAGTTCGCAGAGCACGATCAAGGAAACGCAACCGGTGTTTGCGAGCTACCGCTATGCGCAGCTTCGCATCGACGCGGTGGTGCTGACGCGGAAGGGGCAGATCGAGCTGCGACAGGGGGAGCCGCGCTCCGCCGCGCCGTTGCCGCCGGCGGTCGAGAAGGGCGAGCGTCGCCTGGCGAACATTTGGGTGCCGGGCCGCGTGAGCCGGCTTGGGCCGGAACACTTGTTCCCGGTGCTGGAAGCGGCGTATCCCGAGCCACCCAAGCCGAAACCCGCGCCCGCCGAGCAACTGCTGCCTAAGACCATGAAGAAGCTGCGATCCGGTGAGCGGCTCCGCATTCTGGCATGGGGCGACAGCGTCACCGTGGGCACGTTCGTGCCCGACTGGGAGCGCAACCGCTGGCAGGAGCAATTTGTGGCTCGGCTTAAGGCTCGGTTTCCGAAGGCGAACATCGAGTTGCGGACCGAGGCCTGGGGCGGGCGAAACACGGCCAGCTACCTCGCCGAACCTCCCGGCAGCCCGCATAATTACCGGGAAAAGGTGCTCGCGGTAAAGCCGGACCTCATCGTATCGGAGTTTGTGAACGACGCCGGCCTGAACCCGGCGCAAGTCAACGAACGGTACGGGAAGCTGCTGGCGGATTTCCAGGAGATCGGGGCCGAGTGGATCATACTCACGCCGCATTACGTGCGGCCGGATTGGATGGGCTTGACTCGTGAGCGGGAGGTGGACGATGACCCGCGCCCATACGTCGCAGGCTTGCGCGAGTTCGCCGCTCAGAACCGGACGGCGCTCGCCGACGCGTCCCGCCGTTACGGACGGCTCTGGCGGCAGGGCATCCCGTATAGCACATTCATGCTCAACTCCATAAACCATCCCGACGAGCGCGGCATGAAGCTGTTTGCCGATGCATTGATGGAACTCTTTCCCTGAGTGGTAACGCAGACAGCGTGGACAACCTCTGCCTATGGTGTGAGGTCGCCGACTTCGTATAGGCCGAACCACCGGCGACTGCCCGTCGCCGAGCCGACGACGCGCAACTCAGCCGCCTCACCCGGCTTGAGGAGACGAGCGGGGATGGTCAATTCCATCACGCCCGAGCTATCCTGCTCGTTAGCCGACTTGACGGTGTATTTGAGGGTGGTCTTGCCATCGGCGCTGTGCCAGATGGCGTCCCTGCCAGTAACATCCAGGTCGAGCAACGGTTGTTCGCCCAGGAAGAGGGTGAACTTGCCGGAGGGTTCACTCGTATAGCCCAGTCCGGCCACCCAGGTGAAAGTGCACGGCTTGGAGGGGGCGGCATCCGTGGGTGCCGGTTTGGTTTTCCAGGCGACTGTGCTGGTGCCATCTGTTTGGCGGGCGATGGCCATCCGGTTTTCGCCGTTGAAGAATGCGTAGTCCTCGGCTTCTGAGGCGTGAAGCGTCTGGCTCCAACCGTTGATCGCCATGCCGACGGCGGTAAGTTTCCCGGCTGCGTTCAGATCAAGCAGGCCTTGGGGCTGGAATTGCGGCGACCGGGCGTAGCGGATGAATTGGTCGAGCAGGAACTCCGCTTCCGGCTCGGTCCCCAGAAGCTTCAACCCAGAGGCGAGCAGCTTGCCGCGGCCAGCCTTGGCTTGGAACACGTGGAGGAGGTAGCCGGCGCTACCGCGCCCGACCATCAAGGGTTCGACGTGGCGCAGCGCTTCATCGGGCAGGCTGACGGTGCGTCCCGGCAGGCGGAACCAAAGCTCGTCCATGTAGCCCGCGTGTGGGAAATCTCCAAATGCCGGGTGATGCGGGGCAATCGCCGTGCCGGCTTGTTTGCTCAGCGCCCACCAGCCCAGGCCAATTCCCGGTTGCGGGCCCGGCAGGGATAACAGCAGCACCGTTTTACCCTGACCCAACGCATTCGTTGCCACCGAGTTGAGATGCTCGGTCAGCAAGAGCTCGGGTGCTGGGTCTGTGAGTGTGGTTGTTTCACTCAGCCCCGGGTAGCGATCTTTGATCTGCCGATAAAGGCGTGCCGATGAGCCGATGCCCTTACCCGTGTCCGGTCGAGCCGATTGACGCGGCAACACCCAAACGTCCCAGGTGTTCCTGACCGCCAGGCCCGGCAACTCCCCTACCAGGCGCAGCCGCGCCGCATTGGTGAGATCGGGTATGTTGATTTGCGTGCTCCCGATGAGCTTTACGTCGCCTGGGTCCGCGTCAGTCGGAGGCAATTTGCCAGCCCTCAGGACTTTGCCATCTTGCTCCAGACGCCAGGCAAGGGTCTGCCCGCGCAGGGGTGTGGCGCCGAACGGTGAAATCCACCACTCCAATTTCAACACGTCGCCGGATCGGAGAATCCGTTCAGCCGGCGAGAACGTGGCCAAGATGGCTGTGGGGCTATTGAACTCGCGGAAGTATTCGGCGGTGCTGGCCTTGGGTTCCCAGAACTGATTGAACAAACCCTGCGCCGCGGGCGATCCCACATCCACAATTGTCCAATAGATGTAGCCGTCGCAGGCGGGGTCGAGGCGCGCTTGTTCGAGGCCGCGCTTTTGATAGATGCGCTGGAGTTGGTTGCCTGCGTCGAGTGTCGCCGTCCCCCATTCCCAGGACAAACCGGCCCTGGCCAGTTCCGCGCGGAAGTCCTCCTGTCTCGCTGGCGGCAGCACGGCGCCGGTGTATTTGGGGGCGAGGCGCGGGTCCTCCTGGGTGGCGAGGTTGAGATACTCGTGGGCGGTGAACGGCCACGAGGCATCCTGCGTGCCAGGCTTCCAGGGAGAGACCGGGCCCTGGTGGAAGTCAGAGTTGTCTTTGTGGTTGGCCCCGCCGTCCTGGTGCAAGGCCAGGCGGGTGGGATCGAGCTGTTTGGCGAGCTGATACACCTCGCGGTCCATGGGGGAGCCCAGGTGGCCTTCGTTGCCGGTGCAATAGGTGGCGAGGGACACGTAACGGCGGTAATGTGTGTAGAGTTCGGTCAGGTCCTCCTTCGGCTTAAAGTATTCCTTGGGTCCGGCGGAAGGGGTACTGCCGTAATAGGGCATCTCGGGCTGGACCATGATACCCGTCTCATCCGCCGCCTCGTAGAATTCCGGCACCTCACAATGCGTGTGATGCCGCACGTAGGCGAAGCCATAGGATTTGGCCAGTTGGAGGTGCTGTCGGTGTGTTTCGCGCGACGCGGGCGAAGCGA
>PLZQ01000317.1:0-655 GCA_003152225.1 Limisphaerales bacterium
CCCGCTAGACGGCGTCGCTTTGGTGAACCTCTTCTCGCCACCACGGATCAGTTCTGCGCGCGCCCGCTGATTACTCGAAGCTTGCCCAGGGGATGGCCACCGTTGCGCCGTGGTTGATGATGTCGTCAATATGGATAAGGAGGGGAAAATCGCTTAGGTTCGCCTTGCCGTTGGCCGCCCGTCTGCGCAAGACCCGCGCCACCGTGCTGGTGATGGCAACCGATTCCAGCGTAATCCCCGCCAATTCCTCCATCGCCCGGGCAAAGGACAGGCCACGCCCCAGCAGCGTGCCGAGCTTGCGCGTGCGCCCGCCGAAGATGGTGACGTATAGATCACCTGCTGCATAAACGAGGCTTTCGTCCCTGCCGCCCAGCAACTTCAGCAGCCGCGCCGTTTCCTTTACGCTCTGGCCAAAAAGCGCCGCCTGCGGATTATATGTTTGGGGGCAGCCCACGCCGTGCCGGCTTTCTTCCAGCCCGACCGCGAGCGACACCCCCAAAGCGTAGCAATTCTTCAGCGCCACCCCGCATTCCACCCCCATCACATCGGTCGAAAGGCTGATATGATAGTAAGGGGTGGCGAGCATCTGTTTCAAACGCGCGAGCGTATTCAAATCATCACCGCAGAATGCCACCGCCGAATGGTTGCGGTCGGC
>PLZQ01000317.1:662-26477 GCA_003152225.1 Limisphaerales bacterium
TAAACCAATCCACGCCAAAACTGCTGACGCCGTTTATCAATAAATCCGCGCCCGCCATAGCTGCCGTCAGCTCTTCGATTTGCAGAAAACGCACTGCTGCCGGCAGCTTGCGCTGGTGCTTGGGGTGAACGCCGTCTGCTTGTAATCGCTCGATGATCTCCCTGTCCAGCGGCGTCCCTACCAAGCGCACCTCGTGGCCATTATCGGCGGCGGGGATGCTCATGGCCGACCCCATCATGCCCGCCCCAACAATCGTAATAACGCTCATAGCGGCTTACTCTCCCGAAATCTGCCATAGATAACAAGGCAGGACCCTGCGCTACTCGGGTGAGCGTATCGCCTGGGGTGGGGCAAGACTTTTGCCGGATGAGGACGACAACTCGCGTGTTAATTGTTCGTCCAGCGTCGTGAAAGGCTTTTCGGATAAGGTAAAGCCAGTACCCGAAAAGGGCTTGTCCAGCGCCATCATCAAATACATGTTCAGGCTAAGGCACAGCAGCACGAGGAAATCGAGGATAAGCTGAGCTTTTCTCTGTTTGATTCCCAGAAAGAAGAAGCCCACCAGGGTTGAGGATCCCGTAATTCCAAGGCCGACCCAAAGCAGGGGGTGAATAGAACTGTCCAACATGCCCATGCGCTCATGGCGCGCGCTGTTCACTTGCAAGAGACTGTCGAACACCCCCCTGGTCAGGACCGGATTGTTCTTGCCACTCTCGATCAGATCGAGGGCTTCGTGCCAGACGCGATCCTTCAGTCGCTCCGCCTTGGGACTGTATTCCCCCTTCGTCATGGCCGGCCACTCGTCAACTGCCACACAGTGGACATAATCTCGCACCAGGCCTTGTAGTCTTTCCCCTGAATGAAACTGCGCCGATACCTGGAAGATAGTTCTCAGACCGCTAGCTTCCTGGCGAACTACTTTCCCCGCTTGATTGTAAACCCCCCATAGGTTGGCGATGACAAAGGCAAGCACGAACGCGAACAACGTCGCGACAAACGACACAAAATTGGCAAGCAGCGATTGCGAGCCTTCTTCCATCCCATGCCGCACGTGACGGCGAAGGAGTCTTAATAACCATGTCGCCACCAGCGAGACTCCGAGGCTAAACGACAGACATTTTACTAATTCAATCATAGGCGCGCTCAAATATTTGCCTGCGTAGCGTACAATCGAGCGGCGCCGCAAAAAAGGTAAATCCTAACGGATAAGGAATCGCGGATAAGGAATCGCCTTTACTTCGGCGGGGGTTTGAAGTCCCTTGGATGAGATGTCAGCGTCACAACTAGTGTTGCCGCGAGCCGTCGTGCTCGGCCGGCCGCTGAGAGGGTGCCGCGCGGGTTGGGTCGCTTTCGTCGGGTGCTTTTGGGTATCGTTGGCTCTCGGCTTGGCTGAGGCAGCGGCGCTCGATGATCCTCTGCCTTACTCGCAGCCGGCACCGACTTCATCCCACCCCGTGCTGAACCCGACTAACGGCTTGGGGTTCTGGATTTGGACTACGAACATCTATCCGCGCCAGACGTGCCGGTTGTGGAAGTCGTTTGAGGTGCCCGATTCGGCCCCGGTGGTGCGGGCGCTGCTGCGGATCACGGCTGACAATGGCTACACGCTGTTTCTGGACGGGCGGGAGGTGGGCCGGGGGATCAATTGGAGAGTGGTAACGGAGTACGATGTGACCTGGTTACTGGATGCTGGCAGGCATGTGCTGGCGGTGGATGCGTTCAACGATGCGGATACAGGGGGCGCCAACGCCGCGGGGGTGATTCTTGGCTTGCGCGTTAACTTCGCGGATGGACATAGCTTCGAAGTTGGCACCGACCAGAGCTGGCGGGTGGTTCCCAAGACCGAGCACGACTGGCAGACCCGGACGCATGCTTCGGCGCATTGGCCCGCCGTCAGGGTAATTGGACCGTGGGGGAGCCAAGCCGTATGGCACGTGCCCTGGAAAATCGCCTCCCTGCCGCCGGAACCGCCGCTGCCGGTCCACTTCTGGCAGAGGGGCTGGTTCCAGGTGACGATACTCGCGGTGTGCGGGATTGCAGTGCTGGCCTGTCTCCGCCTTATGGCCCAGGTGACGCTGCAATCGAAGGCCCAGCAATTGCTCCAATTGGAACGCGCCCGCATTGCGCGCGACATTCACGACGACTTGGGGGCCGGCCTGACGAAGCTGGTGCTGCTGGGCGAGGTGGTCCAGAACGAACTACGGACTGATTTGCAGGCGCGCGGGCAGATCGACCAACTCTGTGAGAAGGCCCGCGATCTCTCCCGCGTGATGGATGAGGTGGTGTGGGCCATCAATTCGCGGCGCGACACCCTGCGCGATTTTGCCTCCTACGTCTGCAAGTATGCGCAAGCGTTCTTGTCCAGCACCCCGATCCGCTGCCGGCTGGACGTGGAGCCGGAGATGCCCACCATGCCCTTTGATCTGCCCATTCGACGCAACCTGTTCCTGGCAGTCAAGGAGGCGCTCAACAATGCCGCCAAGCATTCAGGAGCCAGCGAGCTGTTTCTCCACATCCATCGCCAGGGCGAAGGGCTGTCGGTGGTGGTGGAGGACAATGGCCGGGGCTTTGACCTGGCGCATGCGAGTCCGGAGCGGAACGGTTTGACCAACATGGCCCAGCGCATGAAAGAGGTGGGCGGCGACTGCCGGGTGTCCGGCGAGCCGGGGACCGGATGCCGGGTCGAATTCACCCTGCCCCGGCTCCAGGCCCAGCAGCGCCCGCGCTGGTTCAATTGGGCTCTCGGCCGCCTGGCCCGGCGGGTGAACGGGGCCGAGGGGGCGCGTGCTCCCGTCGCCGGCAGCGCCGCCAGCTCACCCAAGTCACGAAACACATGAAGCCCGCAAGCTCGAACCAAGCCGAGGAATTGCCCGTCAAACCGCTGCGCGTCGCCCTGGTGGAAGACCAGCGGGAAATACGCGAGAACTGGCAGCGGCTGATCGAGTCGTTCCCCGACTTCAAATGCGTTTGCACGTGCGCCACGGCGGAAGAGGCCCTGCGCGTGGTCGCCGAGTCGAGACCGGACGTGGTGCTGATGGACATCTACCTGCCGCGGATGTCCGGGATCGAATGCACCGCCCGGCTTAAGGCGCTGCTGCCCAATACCCAGATCGTCATTCTGACCGCTGTGGATGACGACGAGCTGGTATTCCTAGCGCTGGAGGCGGGCGCGGATGGCTACCTGCTCAAGCGCACCAAACCCGCCGACCTGAGAGCGGCCTTATTGGACGTGTGCACCGGCGGGGCGCCGATGAGCAGCGAGATCGCGCGCCGGGTCGTCGAGTCCTTCCGCCGGCGGGCGAAAGCGCGCGATGAAGCCTCGCCCCTGAGCCCCCGCGAGGAGCGGGTGCTGGAGCTGCTCTCCAAGGGCTATTCCAATAAGGAGATTGCCGAGCAGCTTGAGCTGAGCGTGGACACCGTGCGCAGCCACTTGAAACATATTTACGAGAAGATGCATGTCCGCTCTCGCACGGAGGCGGTGGCCCGGTACGTGGCGGCCAACCCTGCGAACCCGGACCCGGAGCGGTACCGATAATGCCAGTGCCCGATTGCCAGAGTTGGCGGTAGCGCCGCGTGCCCTCACGCAGCGACGTATGAGCAAGCCAGGGACTCCGGCGGAGACCCCGTGTGTGTCTCGATTGTTTCTCGATTGCTCCTCTATTATTCCTCTATTGTTCCTCTATTGTTCCTCTATTTCTCGTCTCGTTCTTCCGCCACCCGTATCACCCCTTTGAGTGATGGCGAACTACCGCTTTGGGTGATATACGGGAGCAGGGGAGCCTGATACGATGCAGGAAGGTTCTTAAGACTGCTACTGGCTAGGCCTGTGGCGCGCCGGATTATGCAGCACCTTGAGAGCAGCAGAAACCGCAACACAAATTGAGCCGAAAGCTGTCTTGCCCGCAACGAAGCGGAAATCACATCGTCCTGTGACACCTGCCAGCTCGTACGCCCACGTACAAATCCAGACACGCATGAAACACCAAACTGTCATCAGTAGGCCCTTTGCAGTGCTCGCCGCCGCGGCGTTGCTCTGCTTCGGGTTCAACGCCGGAGCTTCCGTCGTCCCTGCTTACACCACCGATGCGAACACGCTGCACTTATGGCACCTGGACGAGTCGGCTGTGCCCGCTGTTGACGCCGTCAGTAATCCCCCCGGCATCAACTGCGTCAACCTGTCCACTGGCGCCACATTGGGCAACAGTTCCTACCCAGGATTCGGCACGGCCTTGAACACCGGATCGGACGATAGTGCCACCGCGACCAGAAGCCAGTACCTTAGCCCCGTCGCGGGAAACCCCAACACCGCCGCCGGCCCTTTCACTTTCGCCAATGCCACGACCAAGGCGTTTACTCTTGAGGCCAACGTTTGGATCGGGTTCGATCCGGCAAAGAACATGGGCACCACCGCCAATGGCGGGAATAACCGCAATGCGCCCTGCCAAATCATGTCCATCGAAGGGGGCACGGGCACGCGCATCTTCCAATTCCGTATTTCTCAAGTGGGAACCTCCCCGGGAGGGACGGGCAACCCCACGGTTAAGCTCGTGCCGTACGTCACCTTTGAGAATATCACCGCCGGCCAGCCCACTGTTTTCGCCGACATCCCGACCAGCGGCCCGGACGCGATCGTGTCCAACCAATGGTACCATGTTGCCGTGACCTATAACGGTATCCCCAACACCGCCAACAACATCAAGTTCTACTGGACACTGCTGAACCCCACCAACGACTTTTGCCATCAGATCCCCGTCACTTCAGTTCAAGCGACCTGCTCGGGCCCGACGATATCCAGCTCCACAACTTGCAGTTTCGAGATCGGCAACCAGGCGCGCAATAACAATGGCAATTTCCTCGGCTCGATCGACGAAGTGCGCATCAGCAGCATTGAGCGCGGCCCCGGCGACATGCGGTTCATCCCCACGTGTCCGGTGCTGGTGAGCCAACCGGCCGGCGCGTTCGCCGCCACGGGCGACACCGTTCCATTGACCGTCGGCGCCGCCGGCGCGGGTATCGGTTACACCTGGCAACTCTACGGCACGAACATTCCCAGCTCGGTCAACCCCACCGCCACCAACGTCACGTTGATTCTGAACAATATCAACCTCGGGCAAGCCGGGCCCTACCGGGTCATCATCGCCAACACCAACCTCACTTGCTCGGCGGTCACTAGCGCCGTGGCCACCGTTACCGTGGGCTATGCCTTCGGCGAACTTTTCAACGGCGGCCTGACCGACAGCCGGACTCTGCTCTCGGGCGGCGACGTGGACCCGCACTGGCAAATGATCCAGAGCGACGATCCGAACTATCCCGGCCCCGCCGCAGTCGTGGTGGGCTCTCCGCCCGGAACCTATCTGGTCAACGGCCCCAACTCGATGTGGCTGGCGCCGGTCTCCACGGGTAATGCGGCCGGGGGGGATTTCACTTACCACACGACCTTCCTGCTCGACACGATGGACCCCGTTACCGGAGTGCTTAACGGCGGCTGGGCGATGGACAACAACGGCATTGACATACGGCTCAATGGCGTGAGCGTCGGGTTGACCGCCGTCGGCTTTGGCGGCCTTACTACTTTCAGCATCACCAACGGCATGGTCCACACCGCTGACGACGGCAGCGGCGGGTCCATGAACATTACCAACTTCTTTCTGCCGGGCCTAAACACGATAGATTGCGTCGTCTCCAACGCCCCAAGTGGCGGTGCAAATCCGACGGGTCTTCGCGTGGAACTGCGTGGCATCGGCCTGCCCTTGCCCCCAACCTGGCCCGCAGTGGTCGTCCCGCCTACGGACGTCACCGCCTATTCCCAGCAAAGCGCCAGCTTTTCCNNCTCGCTGGCCAGACTCAGCGCAATCTCGTGCTCAACTCGCCCACCGCGGCGGACGCCGGGACTTACACGCTTTTCGTGACCAACAGCGTCGGCTACACCAACGCCAGCGCCGTCCTGACGATCACCACGCCCCCAGCCCTCGTCTGGCAGGGCACTGATCCCTCGAACCCCACCTTCTGGGACACCAACAGCATTAACTGGCTGGATACCGGCAGCTCGCTCAGTGTCGCGTTTGCCCAATTTGACGATGTCCTGTTCGACAGTCGCGGCAGCGCTCAGTCTAACGTCGATCTGGTCCTGGCATTAACTCCAAACACCGTGACGGTGGACTCGGCGACGGACTATACCTTCATGTCTTCCGGCGGCCTGGGCGCGCTTGGCGGCCCCGCGATTCTAACCAAGAAGAACACGGGCGTCCTCATTTTGGATACCGTCAGTTCCAACTCCGGGCCGACGTATGTCCTGGGCGGGACGCTCCAGGTAGGCAATGGAGATTACAATGGCCGGCTGGGCAGCGGCCCCGTGAGTAATAGTGCCACCCTGGTCTTCAACCGGGCCGATACTCTCCCCGTGCCCAATATTATCAGTGGCACCGGCGTTGTCTCGGTCGCCAACGGCACTGCCGTCCTCAGCGGCCACAACACTTATACGGGCCCGACCGTCATCACGGCAGGTATCCTCAGCGCCAACAACAGTGCCGCCCTCGGTTCCACCAATTCCGGCACCACGGTCCAGAGTGGCGGGCAGCTCTTCATATTCGGCGATGTTACGCTCGACCCCGAACCGCTGGTTCTGAACGGCGCTGGCCCGGGAACGGGGGCTCTGCTCAAAGGCGCCGGCGCCGCCACCAGCTTCGGCGGCCCTATCACCCTGGCCAGCGAGGCCACCATCGGCGCGGCCGGTACCCTCAACCTGCCCAATCCAACGGGGATCACCGGGACCGATACCACCCTTCATCTGACGGGCGCAGCCGGCGGCACGATCAGCGGTCCTGTCGCCCTGGGCAGCGGCATGTTGAGCAAGGACGGTGCGGGTGGGTCCTGGACCCTCATCGCCACCAATAACAATTGGTCAGGCGGCATCACTGTCAATGGCGGCACCCTCCAAATCGGCACTGGCCTCACCAATTGCAGTTTCGGCACCGGCCCCATCGTCGTGTACGGTGGCAGCCTCACCCTCAACAACGCCCTGAGCTTTGCCATCACAAATGACATCACCACCGTCGGCGGGTTGGCGGCGTTCACTTCGGGGACCGGCAGCCTCGGTTTCTCGGGAACCATCCAGAACTCCAGCACCAATACGTTCACCAGCGCCGGCGCTATGACCTTCTCGGGCGTTCTGCAAAACTACGGTATCAGTACCTTTAACAGCACCGGCCCGCTGACCCTCCCGGCAGCGATTCATAACGATGGCACCCTCAACTTCAATGCGACGAACAACCCCGTCCTTTCGCCGGTCATCGACGGCGCGGGCAACGTGACGCTTCAAGGCGCCACCGTGTTCCGGGTCAGCAGCAACGATCAACTGGGCACGGGCACCTGCACGATTGGCAACGCGCAGAACAGCACCAGTCGCCTCGAACTCACCGGCGGCGTCACCCTGGTCAACCCCATCGCCATCTTCCCGCGCGCCTTCTATGGCGTTGTCCCGGCAACCGCTCTTAATGTCTCTCCTGACATCGTTAATGTTAGCGGCACCAACACCGTCAGTCCGCCTGCCTCGATCACCCTTGGCGGCGGCGGCGACTTGCTTACCCTTCAGGCGGACAGTGGCAAATTGATTTACACTGCTGGTGTTACCTCGGCGGCCAGTGGCCGGAGACTGGCCCTCCGCGGCGCGGCGACCGGTGAGTTTCAGGGCAACATTGATGTTACCGACACCAATTCGGTGTATATCTTCAAGCTGGATTCCGGCACCTGGACCTTATCCGGCGCCAATTCCCCCGGCCAAGCTACCACCATCAGCAACGGTGTGCTGGTGATTAACGGCACCATGGATACCAATCTCATCACTGTCGCCGGCGGATCACTGGCTGGAACCGGCGTCCTCTCCGGGCCGGTGGCCGTCAACTCCGGCGGCACGCTCGTCCCGGGCAACGGCATCGGCACGCTCACCATCAGCAACAAGCTCACGCTGGCCACCGGCAGCTTCACCTCCGTCGAGCTTAACAAGACAGCGGGCACGAGCGACCAGGTCATTGGAATGACTAGCGTTACTTACGGCGGCACCCTCGCGGTCACCAACCTGGGCGGCGTCCTCGCCGCGGGCGATCGCTTCAAGCTCTTTGACGCGGCAGCTTACTCCGGCAGCTTCACTGCCATAACCCCGGCCACGCCGGGTTCGGGCTCGCTGCACTGGGACCGGAGCCAGTTGACGGTGAACGGCACGTTGGGAGTCATAACGGTCGGGCAGCCGGGCATCACCGGTGTGACCTACGCCGGGACCAACCTCACCATCACCGGCACTAACGGCACGGCCGGGCAGACTTTCTACGTGCTCACTTCGACGAATGCCGCCACACCACTGGCCAACTGGGCGCGTGTGGCCACCAACGTCTTCGCTGGCAACGCCTTCACGAATACACTCCCAGTGACCGCCGAGCCGAAGCGGTTCTACCTCATTTCGATTCCGTGATTGGAAGCCCGGCTTGGGACCCTAGACCAATCGCCAGCGTGCTGGCGATTGGGCGGGGTGACCCCGTTTTTAGCACGGGTGTATCCGGCTTTCCCTGCCAGCAAGGTGATCTGGCGCGAAATCCAGTAACGGTCCATCTTTAACGGTGTTCCAGCAGGCACCAGCGAGGTCGGACTGAGGGCGGCTGTCCTGGCGGCAGCGACCACCAGATTATGAAAACAGCGATCTCCCGGCGTGACTTCCTCACGACCACGGCCCTAGCCCTCCCCTTGTCGGCGGGCGTGACCAGGGGCGCGACCGTTGCGAGCAACTCCGCGCCGGTTGCTGCTTCCGGGGCGAACTTGGGTTACTTCGACAAGGGCAGGCGCCTGACGATCTCCATGTGGGACTTCTCTTGGCTCCTGGCCCATCACCCGGGCGGCGCTTACGAGAATCTCGAAAACCGGGTGGCCGAAGCCAAAGTGCATGGCTACAACACCCTGCGGGTGGATTGTTTTCCCTCCCGCGTATTGGAATCAGAATCGCGCTTCGAGAAGAACTGGGACCCCGCCACCGACTTGCCCCAATGGGGCCAGCGCGCGGTGAGCTTCTCTTGCAATGTGCGCAAAGAGGTCGCCCGGCTGGCGGAACTCTGCCGGAAGCATGGCCTTTGGCTCGGGCTCGACTGCTGGGACAAGGGCCACATGTTCAGCGGTCTTACGAACAACCTCAGCGGCGACAGCAAGCCGATCGCAGAGGCTGACGAGGAGCGCGAGTTCACGCGCTATGCGGAGACCTGGGTCAAAGCACTCAAGCGGATGCGCGAGGATGGCGTGCTGGAGCGTGCGGTCTGGATAGCGCCCATGAACGAGGTGCCGCATTTTGCCGGAGGCCGCCTCACTGCCCTGGTCAAACTGCGAATCCTGCCCAATGACGATAAGGAAACCAAACTGGCCAAGGGCCGACAGGTCGATGCCGTTTACCGTCGGATTAACCGCTGGATGGCGGAGCCGATCAAAGCGGAAGTGGCTCGTGAAGGAATCCCCCTCTCTTACTCTTCGCTCGGTGAGGCCGACTATGGCGCGCGGTTGACGGACGTTTACGACGTAGTGGACGTGCACTTCATGCCGGGCGTGATTACGGATGCGGCGGACCAGCGGGCATTTGAGAAGGCGGGCAAGGGGGCTCCCGGTGGCCGGTTTGCCGAGTTGAAGAAGTATGACCTGAAGGCCTTTTCGTCTGCGTGGAACCAAGCCTGCCGCTCCCATTATGCGGCTATGCTTAAGCGCACCCGGGATTACCATCAGAACGCGCTACAACGCGTGACGGTGGCCTCCGGCAAGAAGCTGGCTGCCATCGTCACGGAATCCTTCGGTCCCTGCTTTTGGCCGGATCATCCGGACGTGGACTGGACCTGGTATAAGCATTACAACGCCGACTCGCTGCGCGTGGTCGCGGGGCTCGACTTCAAGGGCAGCAGCCTCTCGAATTACGCGGAGCCGATCTTCTCGCTCTGGAACGACGCTGATTGGCATTGGACCTCGAATAGCTATTATCTCACGGTAACCCGATGAACCGATGCCTTGGAGGCAGAGCATAATGAAACGCTGCACGGTTGGGCTGGGTCTGATCGGGCTTGTCCTGACCCAAATCCCGGCGCGAGCCGACTCGCAAGGGACTTATTTGCAGTGCCTGACGAACTTTGAGACGTATGCGGAGTCAATCTGGCACACGGCCAGTTATTCGAACGCCCCTGCGGACGCGGGGTACTGGGGGGATGGCGCAAGCAGTGGCAACGGCGGTATCCGCGGCAACGGTGGCGTGGCGCTTGCCTACGCGGTGCTGGCAGAGGCGTATCCAGGCGATCCCAAACTAGTGACCCGGCTGAGCCGGATTCGCCAGGCGCTCAATTACAACGCGGGCGCGCATGTCACCGGTACCAATGTCTGCACCGACGGACACCAATGGGGCTGGAGCAGTGCGAGTAGCACGGATTGGCAGACACCGCTTTGGACGGGGTCGATGGGGCTGGCGTGTCTGCTGGTGCAGAACCAGTTACCAGCCTCCACGGTACAGGCGGTACAGCAGGTCGTCGCCTCTGAGGCGACGCATCGAGCCAGCATCGCCCCCGCGTCTGGCTACGTTAGCGACACCAAGGCGGAGGAGAACGGTTGGGACAGCAACGTGCTGGCGCTGGGCGCCGCCTGGCTAAGTTCAAATACCAACGCCGCGCTCTGGCTTACGGCGGCGAAGAAGTATTTGGCCAACACTTATACCGTGGCCAACACGAATGGTGACCCGTTATCTTCCTGGATCAGCACGGTCACCCTCTATCCCGATTTCGCGCTGGAAAACCACGGGTTCTATCATCCCACCTATCAAATGGTGGCTGGCATGTCGATGGGTGATTCGCTGCTGATGGCGCAGTTGGCCAATTCAACCGTGGCAACGCAGCTACAGGTATTCGCGGAGCACAATGTGCTCAATGTCTGGTCCAACGAAAACCATCTGGTCATGGATTCGGGCGAATTTGCCTACCCTTCGGGGTTGGACTGGGAACTCCATGATTACGAACAGAACTCGTATATCACATGGCTGGCGGCGCATTTCAATGATCCGCTGGCGCGGTGGGCGGACGGACAACTGGCCCAACTCGTCCGCTATCGGCAGCTTGTCAATGGCGACGGCACGTTCGTCGGGCCAAGTGACGGGGGATTCTACCGGGAAGCCGTCGAAGCCAGACGGACGGCCATCGCGTGGCTTCACTGGGCCACCGCTGACTATCCCAGCGGGCTGACTAGTGCGCCGTCGCCAGCATTCGAGCACCTGCCCGATGTAGGCATCATTGTTCAGCGCGGGCCGGTAGGATTTGTCGGGCTTTGTTACGGCCCACAGACCAACGGTTCCCCGGCGAGGATTATGGCCATCATCGAACCGTCCGCGCCTGCGGTGCCGACTAACACCTACGTGACAACCCCACGGCTGCCGGGGATCATTGGTTTGGGCGCTCTGGGGAACCCCACCGGGGCTCGACTCGTGAGCCTGATCAGCAATGCCAACGGGTTTCAGGCAGAGCTGCAGCTCACGAACGGCGCCAATGGCACAACAGAAGTCTATGTGAACTGCAACGAACAGACCGTCGCGATTGTCGAAGTGCCTTGGCCAATCGTCGGCGTTTACGGCAGCTCGGCGGGCAGCTTTTGCGTGGGAATAGAGAACGACCTCTTGGTTGGTGGCTCCCGGCTTCTGGAATGGACGAGTGGCTCAGCCACGATCACGAACCGCTCCGGGGCGTCCCGCTCGATTACCAACGCCTGGGTGTGTGTCGGCGGCCGTTACGGCTTGGCGGCCGGGCCGGCGGGCTACTTCAATTACCAGGCGGCGTCCTCTTACAACCGCTCAGGTGCGGCCCAAGACACGCTTCAATTCGTGCCGCAGAGTCCTCTCGGTCCGCGCTACGCTGTTTGGTTTCCGGGCAAAAGTGCGGTCGAGACCATGTCCAATGCCACCCAGGTAAGCTGGTCAGTCTCGGCGACCAATGTCGTGCTGACCTTCCCGGGGACCGGTGGCACCCCGGCTCAGCTCACTGCCGTCCTGCCACCCACCGCGCCTTCCTACCCGCCGTATTTACTGCCGATAAGCGCTGTGGCCGGCTCGTCATGGCAGTCAAGCTATCCCCCGATGAATGCGGTGGACGGCAATTACAACGACTTTTGGGTCACCTCGGGCACAAGTCCAGGCCAAGGCCCGACGGCGAATCACCCGGAGTGGTTGCTGGTGAACTTCTCGCGCCAAATCGCGCTCTCCGAGTTTCAAGTTTATCCGCGCGCGCTTAACGGCGGCTACGGACCGAAAGCCGTCCAGATGTTTCTGAATGTCACGAATGCAGCCTTCACCAACACGCTGCCGTCGGCGGGCGCGAACGTTTATCAAGGCACGATGGCTGCCACGGCGGCTCTGGACGTTCGCCTTCCACAGCCGGTCTATGCCACCAACGCCATACTGTGGATCACCAGTTCCTACGACCCGGGTTATCCGACCAATCCGCGCAACGCCCAGGTGATGGAAATAACCTTCTTTGAGCGCGCGCTGCCGGGCACGTACGGCGATTGGGCGCTGCATGAGTTTACCGACGCGCAATTGGCAGATCCTGAGTTTGGCACCGCGACAGCCGATCCTGATGGAGACGGGACGCCCAACCTGGCGGAGTTCGCGATGGGCGGCAATCCGCTCGTGGCGGACAGCGCAGCCACCGAGCTGCAGCCACTGAGTTCCGCAGCGGGCAGCTTCTCGTTCAGCTTTCGCGAACGGAAGAATCTCGGAGACGTCCAGCGGCTATTCGAGAGTTCCACCAACCTTGTGAACTGGGTGGAGGTCACGCCATCCAGCTTGGTCACGATTGGCAACCTGCAGGACGTGTACTTGCGTGCCGCCGTATTCCCCGTTCAGGACCAGGCTTCGTTCTTCCGTCTCAAGTTTCTGCTGCCCACCAGCCCCTGATCAAAGCGGCTCCATGAGAGGCAAGCGGCGACCGAAGCTTCAGCCTCTCACACGACGCTGCCCCAGCCCAGCCGGTTTCCGGACGAGCTTGCTCAGTCAGCGCATTGACACCTCCCGCCGCTCAACTATGCTCGTCGTCGTGAGCAGGCTCGCTAACCAAGAGACCAAGTAACCCCACTTACCTCGATACGCCTATGTTCAAGCTCCTTGGCACCGACCAAAAGGAATACGGCCCCGTCAGCGCTGACCAGATCCGACAGTGGATTGCGCAAGGCCGCGCCAATTCTCAGACCAAAGCACAGGCCGCCGGCACCACCGATTGGAAGCCGCTGGCCGACTTCCCGGAGTTTGGCGACGCCCTGCAAACGGCCGCGCCGCCCGCAGGCCAGCCCGCGCCCGCCGCAGGAGCCCAGCCGCCTGCCGCTCCGCCCAAGACCAGCGGCCTCGGGGTAACCTCCCTGGTGCTCGGCTGCCTGGGACTCTTTACCTGCGGCATAACCGCTTTGGTCGGCCTGATTCTCGGCATTATTACTCTGGTGCGCATCAACAAGAGCAACGGCCACCTTGGCGGCAAGGGCATCGCATTGTCCGGCACGATTGTTTCCGCCGTCTTCCTGCTCCTCGGCCCGCTCCCGGCCGCCATGCTCCTGCCCGCGCTAGGCCAGGCCAAACAGAAGGCCCAGAGCATCCTATGCATGAACAATATGAAGCAGCTCAGCCTCGGCGTGATCATGTATTCTTCGGACAACAAGGACCTGTTCCCGGCCGGCACGAACTGGTGCGACGCCCTCCTGCCCTACGTGAAGAACCCAGGAACCTTTCTCTGCCCGCAGGGCAAACCGGGCCAACGCTCCCATTACGCCTTCAATGCCAGGCTGGTCGGCCACGAAGCGAAAGAGATTCAGTCCCCAGCCATGACCGTGATGATCTTCGAAACCGACGGCGGCTGGAACGTCAGCGGCGGCCCCGAGCTGCTCCCGGTCAAGCCACGGCACAACCGCGCCTACTGTTTCGGCTTTGCCGATGGACACGTTGAAATGGCGCGCACCAACCACCTGGAAAACCTGCGCTGGGAACCATAGCTTTCGCCTGGATTTGTACGCCCCAAGCTCTCCTTCCTGTCGCATTCCTCGGGCTTTGGGGTAGCATTGGGGTGGCTTCAGGGAAGCCTCGGGGTAGCCTCGGGGTAGCCTCAGAGTAGCCTCAGGGTGGCCTCAGGGTGGCCTCAGGGTGGCCTCAGGGTGGCTTCCGGGTGCCTACCGGCTGGCCACCAGATGGCCTGAGGGTGGCTTCGGGGTGGCTTCGGGGTGGCCGTAGGTTTGATGTCGCCTGGGGTGCCTTTGCATGGTCGCCCCTGCCATTGACGACGCCCAGCTTCGCGGAATGCGTGATTTTCACGCATTCGGCGCATGGTCACTAGCTGTTGGGTAGGTAATCGCTTAGCGCCGCCCGGACGATCTACCGGTCCCTGCTCTCCAGGTTTGAGGCTCAGCGTTCGACGTTCGATGCCCGATGCTCAGCTACGAGCGCTACCCAGCCATCGGGAGGGCTGCTTCACGCTCTTTCTGCGCCAAGTTCCGGCCTTAAGCCTCAGGAATACGCCGGCCCGAGAATCGGGCTCTTTGGCGGCATTTCACCACGGCACTGCATTGTGGTCCAAAGCGAGATATTGATAGTCCGCTTTAGACCCCGCGTCATTCCCGAATGGCACGGCGGGCTGAGAAGACAAGTACACCACCGGGATTTTGGTAGCGGCGCCCCGCCACTTGTGGATCTCCGAATGGCCATCAGCAAAGGAGATGCCTCCGGCGCCGTTGTGATAAGTGGCCGGCGTATCGCCCCAGTTCCCTTGCATGCCGGTGGGATTGTTCAGGAAATAGCCGTCGTTGATTGAGTCAGGATGTTCGTCAAGCGTGACAAAATAGTTGGAGGGCCTCGGCACGCTGGAAAGCTTGAGCCACTGACGGAAAGTCGGGAAGAAATTATTCTTTCCCAAGGTCCAATTGCCGGTCTTCTGTTCGTCATAGGCGCCGAAGAAAGCGTTCATGCTGATGCTGCGAGCGCGGGTGGCACGGCCGGCTGCCCGTTGCGCGGGGCTGGCGTAAATGTCCGCCGGGCACTTGTACACACCCAGATTCTTTGCCAAATAGGGAGCTAACACGCCGTTCTGGACATAGAGTGGATTGAAGTTCCCCCATTGGTCGCTTACGCTCCAGTCCATGACGTTGTTGACCCAGTTAACAAAAGTCTTGGCTGAGATGCTGGTTTCAGTCTCGGTCACTCCGAAGTTGTTGGCGACTCTGTCGGCATTGTCATCGGCATACATTATCCAACCGAGCATCAGTTGCTTCCCGTTATTGAGGCACATAATGCCCTGCGCCTTCTGCTTGGACTTGGCCAGCGCGGGCAACAACAGCGCCGCCAGGATGGCAATAATTGCGATGACCACCAATAGTTCGATCAAGGTGAACGCGGTGGCGGGTTTGCCGCTATCCGCACGCTGAGGGAGTTCCACTAACCTCGTTGGTGTTTGCGATTGAAGTTTCATATACGCATGGTCCGTTGCGTGCATCTTAAGTGCACCTGCTCGTTCCGGCAAGTGTGCGTTTGGCCGCACACCTCCACCCCCAGGGCTGCTATAAAGTCGGGCCGCAGCCTTAAAATCCGAAGCCCGAAGCCCGAAGGCCGAAAGAAGGCCGAATCCCGGAATCTGACAATGGTTTGATCCGATGGGCTGCCACGTCGCGGCGGTCCCTGTGGATTCGGGACTTCGGATTTCGGACTTCTTTCGGCCTTCGGGCTTCGGATTTCGGCCTTGGACTGGACTTGGCCCGACTTTAGAACACCCCTGCCTCCACCTCGCACTTCGCACCCCGCGCTGCGCCTTCCGCTGCCGCCTCCGCCACTCCCCGACTGCAGCACCCAATCGAGAGCTCGGGCAAGCCTGTCGAGTCTGCTTGTGCGCACACAACCAGAGGCCCGGACGCGAGTATCTCGCTCCTCGACTCAGCCAGAATTCCTGCTCGCAGTTCCGTTCCGTCCGTGCAAGATTCCAAGGCAAATGGCTGAGAATGGTTACCAGTCCACTGCTTTGAACAAGACCTCCGTACTCCCCTGGAAGTTGAAACTCCTCTGCTCCCGATGCGGCGAGCCAACTCGTTATGAATGATCTCGTCCCCACACTCCGCGAACTGGTCAAGGCCGAGGGCCTCAATCCCGATAAGCTGACTGTCCCACTCGAAGCGGACGACCGGCGCAATATCCGCGTCCTGGACAGGCATTCCGTCCCGGTCCATGACGGCACCAAGTTGGTCCACTGGCAGGTGCCGGCTTTGAGCGAGCTGTTCCGCGGCAGCCGAACACCCCCGCCTGACATGGACCATTATCCCGAGGAATACACTCCTCACTTCTTCTACATTGAGAACCATGTCCTGACCGTGTGCGAGGCCAAAGGCGACCGCACCGACCAGGAGATGGAAGAGATCTACTCCATGCTCCGCCGCCGGCCCGACGGGCGCAGCCTGGGAGCCGTCCACGATTTTCTCTGGCAGGTTTCGGCGCTCCTCCTGGGCACCCAGGTCTTGAGCGCGGCGGAGTTTGAAGCCCTGGTCGGCACGCTCGAACGCTCGGCGCGGAAATGGGCTTTGCGTCCGGTCTCGCGCTTTTACGTCGCCTATTTGCACCAGACGCTTGGGTAGACATCGGCGTGGTTCTAACTCCCGCAGTAGCCAAGGCCAGTGACAGATTCATCGTCAGTCATTGTAGGAGACGACGTCAGGAGTCTATGATCTCTTGGTCTGCCGCCCGAAGCTCGGCTTTTTCGGAACGTGCGGACCGCCAGCCAAACCAGGGCCAAGGTGAAGCAGCCGACGCGCCGGGCGCAAAGACCTGAACCAATCTGTTTATACCCCCAAAGCAAGCCTCCCCGCGCTGCCGGCGCGGGGAGGTGCTTCCTTCTGACTTTGGCCTTCTGAGTTCTGGCTGCCGCTTTCTTCCTTCGTTTACTTCGCGCTCGTCTTGAAGGTATAGACCACCGGCACCAGCGGCACCCCCTCGGCGCTCTTGAAGTTCCTGAATGATTGGCTGTTGAGGCCCAGCCGGTATTGGGAGTCTGGTTTGAGCTCGACCGGCAGCACGCAGGTCTTACCGTCTTCTGTCCAGAACGCCTTCTTGCCTTCCGGGACGGTGGGGTACTCCGGACCTCCACCAGTCCAGGAAAAGCCCTTTCCCATAGGCACGTTGAAGGTGACGCGCAACTCCTTAAGGTCTGGGCTGACATCCTTCGCGCCAGTCGGCGGTTTCATGCTGACGATCTTCGGCACTTGGGGTTGGGACTGCCGGGGGTCACTCGTGCCCTCGGTGGTGAAGTAGATGGCCGAGGTCAGGGCGGGCACACCCGCCTCGCTCTGGAAATTCCGGAAGCTCACGGAATTGATGCCGACCCGGTAGTGGTGTCCGCCTTGGAGCTTCACTGGCAGGACGCACGTGCGCTTGTCGCGCCAATGCCCCTGCTTGCCTTCCGGTATCGTGGGAAACTCGGGGCCGCCTCCCGTCCACGACATCCCGCCCCCCATATCCTGGTCAAACGTAACGGTGATCTCCTTGAGCGCGGGGTCCACGTCCGACGCCCCGCGGGCAGGCGAGGTCGAGACGATCTGCGGCGCCCCTTGGGCCGCTTGAGCGGACGACAGCCCGCCGAACGGGACGATTAGGGCCAAGCCGGCAGACAGTGCGCCAGCCAGCGCCGGCCAACGATTTGTTTGCTTGTATTGCTTGCTCATAACGATTCTCTCTTTCCAGTAGTTAGTTTCCGCTCGTCTTGAAGGTGTATTCAACCGGCTCTATTGGCACGCCGCCGTCGCTCTGAAAGTTCTTATGGTCCGGACTGTTGAGACTCAGCCGGTAAGTCATGCCCGGCTTGAGTTCAACGGGTAGCACACAGGTCAGTTTGTCTTCGGTCCAATAAACCCGCTTCCCTTCCGGCCCCTTCGGGAAATCGGCGCCATCGTCGCTCACGGTGCACCATGAGCAGCCCCCGCCCATTGGGACGCTGAACGTGGCGCGCAATTCCGTGACCGCCGGGCTGACGTTAAGCGCTCCGTTATAGGGTTCGAAGCGGACCGCCTGCGGCACCAGCGTCCTGGCCTTCAATGTGTCGCTGGCCCCTTGCGTGGTGAAGTAAATGGCCGACGGCCTGGCGGCGAGCCCGTGGGCACTGGAGAAGTTCTGATAGCTGGTGGAGTTGATGCCCACCCGATAGTAGTGGCCAGCTTCGAGTTTCACCGGCAGCACACAGGTGCGCGTGTCGCGCCACTGCGCCTTTTGACCACCAGGACTCGGCGGAAACTCCGGTCCGCCACCGGTCCACGACATGCCGCCGCCCATCTCCTGGTTGAACGTCACCGTAATCTCGGTCACGCCGGGATCTACCTCCGTCGCGCCGATTACGGGTGAAGTGGCGACAATCCTGGGCGGCTGCATTTGCAGTATCTGGTCCGGGCTCGCTCCCTGGGTGGTGAAGTAGATGGCGGACGGCACGGCCGACACGCCCGCCTCACCGCGGAAAGCCCGGTAGCTGGTCGAATTAATGCCCACGCGGTAGTAGTGCCCGGCTTCGAGCTTCACCGGTAAGACGCAGGTGCGCTTGTCCCGCCACTCCGGCTTTTGGCCCTCTGGAATCGAAGGATAATCTGGTCCGCCACCCGTCCAGGAAAATCCACTGCGCATATCTTGGTCGAAGGTGACGGTGATCTCCTTGAGTCCGGGGTCAATGTCCGTTGCCCCAACGGCGGGCATGGTTGACACGATGTTCGGCGTTGGTCCACCTTCCGCTGCCTGACCAGACTTCTTCCCGCTCGTCTGCGCGTCGGTCAGCGTCACCAGCCCCAGGGCGACGAATAGTACGCCCGCCAGCGCGGGCCACTGATTTGTGCTTCTGAATTTAGCGATCATATTGATCCTTTCCTTCATTTGGTTTCTGTGTTCTACGGTTCCCGCCATGCTCGGCGCCCAGGTCGAGCAGCCAAATCCTTCGAGGAGTTTGATGATAGTGCGGCCATACGGCTGGTTCTCCTCCTCCTTCGCATACGACAGCGCCAGCGCGTCGCACGCCAGTTCCCGGTCCACCCGCATGCGGTGGAACGCCAGCCACACCAGCGGATTGAACCAGTGCAGGATCTGCAAGACCGTCATCAGCCAGCCGGTTATGATGTCGTGGCGCTTGACGTGGCTTAGCTCGTGCAGGAATACGTAGCGCAGTTCCTCCGGCGAGAAACTCCGCGTAAGTCCCTCGGGCAGCAACAGGCGCGGCCGCACGAACCCGAAGAGCGAGGGGCTCCCCACCGCGGGCGTCTCCACCAGGGTCACCGGCACCCGCAAGCCCATCAGTTGCTTGCAGTCTTCCAGCAGGTTCAGCACTCGCGCGTCGATTAACGGGCGGCGCGGCGTGACTCTCCGCCAGAGCCGGTAGTGCGTGAACACCAGGCAAACCGCCAGCGCCAAAGCCCCGGCCGCCCATGCGAGCAGCACTTGCGAAAGGCTCACGCGGAACCCCGGCGCGGTGGCCGCGGGCTTGGCCGCCGCCGTGTTCTCGGGCTCTGCCGCCGGGACCGCTGCGGACTGCGGGGCAGAGGACCCTTGCGGCTCTGCGTTAGCCCGTAGCGTGGCGACGGCGGCCGACGCCTTGGGGAGACTCATCAAGTTGAACACGCTGACCGGGGAGGGAATCGTCCACGGCAGGGCCAGTCGGGCGACGACCAGCAACCAGAGCCCGTAACGCCACCGCGGGCTGAGCCGTCGGCCAAAGGCCCACTGCACCGCCAGCACCAGCAGAATCACCACGGCAGCCTGCCAGGAAGCCTTCAGCAGCAAGGGGAGATGATAGTCAGTAAGAAAGTTTTGCATAGCTCACCTCGACTTGGATAGGCCTCGGCCCCCGGGCTCACGGTTTTCCAGCAATTCTTTCAACTCCTTAACTTCCGCCGCCGAGAGCTTCCTGCGCTCCACGAAGTGCGCCAGCATCGGTTTGAGAGAGCCCCCGAACACCCGGTCCAGGAATGATTCGCTGGCCGCGGCCACGCACTCGCTCTCCCGCACCAGCGGCCGGTAGAGATACGCGCGCCCTTCCCTCCGGAATGCCAGCACCCGCTTCTTCACCAGCCGGTTGAGGAAGGCTTTCACGGTCTTGGGATGCCAGGTGGGGTCGGCGCGGGTCAGCAGTTCGATGATCTGATCGGCGGCACAGGGCGCCTGTGCCCATACCACCTTCATGATTTCCCATTCGGTCTCCGAGATGCGCGGCGTCTTCTTCATTGGTTGTTCCTTACGCTTACAACTGTAATCTATGTAAGGATTACAATAGTAATCGTAAAGCGTCAACCGGAATCTGCAATTATTTTTTGAGTGCCAAGGGGTCTCCGCCGAGTCGCCGCTTCAGGTAGTCGGGCTGAACGTTAAGGCCGAGGCGAAAAAGGACCGCCAGTTCGTGGAGCAGTTGGCCGGGCAGAAGGCCTGAGACCTAGTGGCTCGTGTTCAGGCCGATCTGAACATCGGCGCCTGACTGGTCGGCAATCGCCTGCGGCCCGCGGAACAGGCAACCCAGGACCGTCGCGGCCTTCAGTCCCTTCTCCAGTGTGATGGCGTGTTTGCCCTGATCCATGAACTCGCAGCCATTCACCACCAACCGTCCGCCCGCCGCCCGGATGCACGGGTCGCCCTTGCCGGCATGGTCCCAGCCGTTGAAATGACAGGCCGTGAGGAGAAGAGAGCTGGGTCCGGAGTGGCGGACATGTTCCCGAGTGGCGGGAGTGCCCCAGAAGCCGCAGTTGGCGAGCTTAACCGGACCCTGATTCTGCGGCCCCACCTCAAGCGTGCCCATGAACTGCGCATTGGCAAACTCCGCGCCCGCGTGCGGTTGCGAGCGGTCCACGCGCACCGCCACTGGGCAGATGTCGCTGCCGGACTGAGTGATCACGGCGTTGCCCGGCCCGTGGCCGAAGTCGTCGAAGTGAAAGCCGATCTTGGGGAAGATGACAAAGCTGTTGCTGATAAACTCCCAATCCGTCTTGCCGATCTTGAAGCCCACCAGGTTCTTCTCCAGGTAAGCCTGAATGTCCCCTCCGGGGAAGCGCGGTGCGAGTGCCATGCGCGTCCAGAAATTGGGATTGAAATGGACGTTCTCGATGCGGCCAATGTCGGTGCACTGGTCGATGTAAATCCCGATCTTGAGCGGACAGGCGAACACGTTGCGGACCAGGTGCAATTCGTTCCAGCGGCTGCCCACATCAATAGCCTGGTAGGGATTGGTGAGGGTGAGGTCCAGGATCTGGCAGAGTTCGCCATCGGCCCGCACGGACCACGGATAGGGGGCCACTTCCGAGAGTGTTTGTTCGGGATAATGGATTACCAGGTTGCGAACCACGGCGTTCGGTTTGAGCGTAATCAACGGTTCTCCCTCCGCCTGGCCGCGGCCGCCAAACGCCAGCAGCACCGTCCCGATGGGCTGCTCGCTATGGGGCACGCCGCCCGAGGCGCCGCACAACGTCACCCCCGGCGGGACCGTCAACGACCCATCCAAACGGTAGAGCCCAGCCGGCACATAGCAGATCGGCCCGCTTGTTGCGGCGGCATTCAAAGCGGCCTGCAGAGCCTTGGTGTCATCCGTCTTACCGTCCCCCTTCGTGGCGTATTTTTGAGCGTTGACGGGCGACGTGGCTGCCAGTGTGGACGCTTGGGCTGCGTCGGCTCCATAGCTCTTGCCCGGTGCCAGGCCGGCTGCGCCCAGCAGGCCGAAGGCGAGGGCGGAGTTCTCTACAAAGCTGCGTCGTGATAGGCGGGAGGATTGGGTGGACATAGGTGTTTGCGTTAGCGCATGGTCGTTTGCCGGAGTCTAAAAGATGTCCTGCATGCTTACTGCGACTATGCGCAGAATGATTTTGATTGCAAGCGGCATTGCGCCATGGCCGTTCGCTCCCGGCGCCAAGCGCGTTTATCCAGCGGGAACAGTCACCGGTCGGCGATCACTGGATGCTTGCGATGGAAGTCCGTCGCGTCCTGATACTGCTTGGCCACTGCCAGCAGTTGCGCCTCGCCGAACAACCTGCCGATGAAGCAAATGCTAGTTGGCGTTCCTGCTTTCGTGAACCCATTGGGCACTACCACACCGGGATGCCCCGTCAGGTTGCTCAGCAGCAGGCTCCGTCCGCTGAGCGACGGTGCCAGGAACAGGTCCACCTTGTCGAACACCTTTGCCGTGTCCTGGATCAGTAGGTAACGCAGCCGCTGCGCCTGCAAATATTCAACCGCCGGGACGAAGCGCCTTTGGCGAAAGGTGTTCGGCCAGGCATCTGCGTCCTGCTGTTTCATCAGGTCGTCGCGGTTGCTGCGGGTCAGCTCGTCAAACGCCGCTGCGGCCTCCGTCGAGAGCACGAAGGAGATGTCCCGCAGCGGGTAGTCAGGCAGCTCCACAGGTATCATCTTCGCGCCCAGGGCCCGCAGCTTCTGCAGCGTGGCCTCGTCGTGCTCTTTGCGCTCGCCTTTCTCCCCGTCGAAGTCGCCCTTCAGATAGCCGACCCGCAGCTTGCTCAGCTTGAGCTTGGGATCATAGTTGAACGGCAGGTCATAGACGCTCTGGTCCAGGCCGTCGGGCCCGTAAATCGCGTTGAACACGATCGCGCAGTCCTCAACCGTGCGGCAGATCGGCCCGAGCTTGTCCATGGACCAGCTCAGCGGCATTGCGCCGACACGGCTGATCCGGCCATAACTGGGTCGCAGCCCCGTCGCGCCGCACCGGTCACACGGGGACACGATTGAACCATACGTCTCAGAGCCAATGCCAAAGGGAATCAGGCCCGCCGCAGTCGCCGCCGTCGATCCGGCCGACGAGCCGCTCGAACCCTGCTTCAGGTTCCACGGATTGCGCGTCATGCCGCCGAACCAGACATCGCCCATCGCCAGCTCGCCCAAGGTCGTCTTGGCCACCAGCACCGCGCCCGCCGCTTCCAACCGCTTGATGACCGTCGCGTCGTAGTCGAACACCTGGTTGGTGTAAGGCGCCGAACCCCAGGTAGTCCGGATACCTTTGACCGCCAGCAAATCCTTCGCCCCATAAGGAATACCGTGCAACGGCCCGCGATACTTGCCCGCGGCGATCTCGGCATCGGCTCGCCTGGCTTGTTGCAGCGCCAGGTCCTCCGTGAGCGTCACCACGCACTCCAATTTCGGGCCATATTTCTTCAGCCGCTCCAGGTAAAAGCGCGTCAGCCGCTCCGACGTAATCTGGCGCGTCCTGATCAGTGCCGCCAGCTCGCCCACTGAATAGAAAGCCAGATCGTCCAGGTTCGCCGGCAGCTTCACCTTACCCGCCGGGCTCAGCTTGAATTTCCGGCGCTGCGTCTCGAACTTCATCCCCACCGGGATGGGGTTGAACAGGAGGGCAGGGGAAACGTCGTTTGAGAATGTAAACCGGTGGAGCGCCTCGAACCTGCCCGCCTGCTCCTTCAAGTCGGGCAGCAGCATGTCGATCTTGGCGTCGGAGAAGTCCAACCCCACGAGATTCTCCGCATCCACAACGACCTGGCGGGTGATGGAGTTGGTGTTGGTCTGGCCAAAGCCCAGGACCGGGGCCAACAGGCAGAGAGCCAACGACGCGAGCAGCCTCCCGTCAATGCGCCCGCGGATTGACGCAAAGCAGCGTAGCAGCCGACGTAAGGAGGCTCTAATCAATTTCGCATTCAGGCAGCGGCGGTCTTTTCGAGCAGTCGCGTTCGCGTATAAGGAATCAACCCACCCGCGTCAATGATGACCTGCCGCGACTTGGGCATGGGGTCAATCTTGAACTGCTTGCCGTTGGTCTTGTTGACGACCGCCTCCGGGGTCAGCTCCAGCTCGTCGCCCTCAGCCGCTTCGACGCCGGGGCACACGATCATGCGCAGGCCGAGGTTGATGCCGTTCTGCAGGAAGATCCGGGCGAAGTCATTGGCCACGATAATCAGCTCATGCCCCTTCAGGCAGGACACAGCTTGCTCGCGCGAGGAGCCGCAGCCGAAGTTCTTCCCGCCGACGAGGATGCTCCCGGGCGGAACTTGCTTCGTCTTGAGCTTGGCATTGAAGGCGGTCTCGTCCGCAAACGCGAACTGCGGCGTTTCGGTGGGCAGCACGGTCGCCATGTAGCGGCCCGGATAAATGACATCGGTCGAGACATCGTCGCCGACTTTGAACACAACGGTTGGCATAAGAGTGATGAAGTATTGCGTGATATGAAACGTGAAACGTGATGCGTGATTCGTGATGCGTGATGTTTGACTGGGTCACTTCTTCCTGGGATTGGTAATGACGCCGGTGATGGCCGACGCGGCAGCCACGGCCGGTGAGCAGAGGTACACTTCGGAATTCGGGTTGCCCATACGGCCCTTGAAATTCCGGTTGGTGGTGGACAGCGCCACTTCGCCGTCGCCCAGGGCGCCTTCGTGAATACCCAGGCACGGGCCGCAACCGGAGTTCATCACCACGGCGCCCGCCTGCATGAACACCCCGACGTAGCCTTTGCCCAGCGCCTGACGGTAGATCTTGGCGGAGGCCGGGAAGATCAGCATGCGCGTGCCCTGCGCCACCTTCTTGCCCTTCATGATCTTGGCGGCGATGGCCAGGTCATCCAGGCGTCCGTTGGTGCAGGAGCCAATGACAATCTGGTTGATCTTCTTGCCGGCGACCTCGTCGATCGGCTTTACGTTATCCACCGTGTGCGGGCAGGCGATCTGCGGCTCCAGCTTCGAGGCCTTGATCTCGATGACGCGCTCGTAGGCTGCGTCCNNCGAATCGTCTCCTCGTCGGCAGGGACGATGCCCGCCGTGGCGCCCGCTTCAACCGCCATGTTGCACAACACCAGCCGGCCGGAGGTGGACATGTTTCGGATGGTCTCTCCGTGGAACTCCAGGACCTTGAAGTTTGCTCCTTGCGCGCTGACCTTGCCGATCAGGTGCAGGATCAGGTCCTTCGGCCCGACGAACTTCTTGAAGCGGCCGGTCACAACGACCTTGATGGTCGTCGGCACTTCCACATTCAAGACGCTGCCCAGCGCCCAGACGCTGGCCATCTCAGTCGCGCCGATGCCGAATGCAAACGCGCCCAGCGCGCCGTGGCTGGTCGTGTGGGAGTCCGTCCCCACCATCACGTAGCCCGGGCGCACGTAGCCGTTCTCGGGCAGGATCTGGTGGCAGATGCCGCCGACGTCGCCCCGGATGTCATGGAACTTCCCAACGCCTTGGGCGCCGGCAAACTCGCGCACCTTCTTCTGGTTGGAGGCGGTCTTCGGCGATTCCGCCGGCACGCGATGATCGAAGATCAACGCGACGCGGCTCGGGTCCCAAATGCGGGGTGGCAGCGGCGTGCCTTTATAGATCTCCAGGAATTGATTGATCACCAGGGCCGCATTCTCATGCGACATGGCCAGATCGACTTTTGGCTCCACGACATCCCCGGCCTTCACGGAAGGAAGGCCGGCGGCGCGGGCAAGGATTTTCTCAGCTACGGTCATGCTCATTGTAGGTTAGTTGATGGTTGATAGTTAAGAGTTGATAGTCATCGGTGTCAGATGACGTGGGCCTCTTTCAGGCTTTTAATGTCATCCGCAGAATAGCCCAGGGCGCCCAGGATTTCATTCGTGTGAGCGGAAAGCCGCGGCGGCGGGGTGTCGATGCCACCGGGTGTCTTTTCAAGCTTCGCGCTCAAGCCGAACAGTCGTAGATCGCCGACCCCATCCACCGAGACCTTCTGCAGGGTCTTGCGGTGCTCCACTTGCGGCTGGTTCAGAGCCGCTTCCAGCCCGAGGATCGCGCCGGAGGGGACGTCGTTCTTATTCAGCAGCTCGACCCAGT
>PLZQ01000548.1 GCA_003152225.1 Limisphaerales bacterium
CTAACTTGTAAACTTCCGCTAGGCCAGTTCACAAGGCGAAGACCATAGCGGCTTGGGGGTGGCCTGCCAATGCGGAACCGAGGGAGAGCTTTACGCAGTCGGTCCAAGCCGCACCTGGGAGTTTGATTTCGTCTGTCGCCGGCGGATGACCTGGAACCAGAAGGCTTCCGCGCGGCAGTGGGCCGGCATCATCCGCGAGCATCTGATTCGGCGTCGGGACACCATGTTCTCTTGCCAAGACGCATTGTAGGGAGGTGAAATGGACGGGGCGTTCGTGACGGGCTAATCTTCATGAAATGACGTGGCGTGAATTGAGCGACTTTTTGCATTTGCAGCGGCGGTCTGTTGCTCCTCGGCCAATCTCTGAGTTCGCCCGGATCGGAGAAAAGGCCGCGGACACTTTTGCGCGTCTTGAAAAAGCAACTCGTGGATCGCTTGATGGAGCTGTGCGCGGATTTGCCAAATCAAAGAATTGGCCTGCGCCCTCAGACGAGCAAACGGTGATGTTGTATTTCCGCCTGAGTTATGGTGTTGATTTGGCTCAGGCATTGAGCAGTTGCACAACGGGTCTTTTTCCCACTTTAGAGAGTCGGGACTGGGAAATGATCCAGTGGGCGCTCAACGAAGCATGGGATTATCCAGGTCTTCCACACACTCTTCGTTCATTTTCCGAAAACCGATGCGCGCATGGCCGCGACGAGAAGCGGAATTAGGAAACTCAAATCCGGCCCAAGCAATCGGGCTGAAAAATGTGTGCCCCTCGTGGACTTCGCGAATCGCGTGAGCCGCACACGCACGCCGCCAGCGCTCGCGCTGTCACAGCGCCGTGGTTCAGCTTGCTGTTGCCGTTCGCTCCCTCGCCCAGCCATTGGTCGTGGGAGATCGGACGTGGGTCAAGTGCGGTCATGATTCAATTCACGGCCACAGCGGCAGCAATTGGGAGCGCAAGAGCGAGGAACTGAGGATTGATGTCACGATTCCTGTCGGCCTGCTTCGACAGCAGCCCCAATTCCGCTTATGACGTCGTCAACAACACGCCTTCCTACGGCCGCGGCGCAAAGAACATGGTCCTACTGTTTGTGGACACCCACAGCCAATCTGTGCCTTATCGGACCTTGAATCCCACCTTCCAGACCGCCGGTCAGTACGTTTATAACCGGGATTGGACAGCTGGAGAAGTGCGCGGGGCGGATTCAAAATAGCCCGCACTGTCGGTAGCGGCTCACGGGTCCATCTCATTCCGGAAAGGCCATCACCTCCACCAGATGGCGGCCGGTGTTGGCGGAATTAAACGTCTGCCGGATTCGCAGATAGCGGGTCTCGCGCGCGGTGAACAGGCAGGTATAACCTGCGCGGGTGGATAGGTCGTGGTTGTCCCGGCGATCCGCCACCATTTCCCAGTGCTCACCGTCTTTGGACGCCTCGACGATGAACCCGTAATAACGCTGATCGCCATAATAGCCCACAACGACGACGCGCCCGANNCATGGCCAGGGAGGGCGCTTGAGCAAATCGCCGGCTTCCCGGTTGCCAGGTTGGGTTCCTCGGGCGCATACAATTGGGCCATCTCCGGGTGATACTTTGCCCATAATCGCCTCGATACACTGAGTGAATCGCCGCGCGGTCGCGTGGGATACGATTCGTGCCGATCCGCCCAGCGACGCTCCCAATCCTGCAGATCACGGTCGAATGCGGCGACGTCGAAGCTTCCCCCCGACGCCAGCGCCGCGTCGGCGGCGGCGAAAAACTTCTCCCAGCGGGGCAGGTAGAAACCGGCCAGCATCCCGGACCATTGCCGCCGCGAGTAGTCCCGGATCAGCGTTTGGTTTCCCCACATGGTGAGGACGCGCCGGGCGTTCCACTCCAGGCGATCCTTTTCGGCACGGTTCTCTCCCCACCGCCGTGCGTCCTCCAGCCAGTTCCCCAGCAGGTACTCGGGGCGGGTGCCCAGCAGCTCATCCAAGTCGCGGATCAAGCTCAACATGCGGGCTGAGGCCGCCTGGAACGACTGCCGGTCTTTGGCTCGCCAGGCGTCGGCAGCCTGGGCCTGCAACTCTGCTGAGTAATTGGCCAAGACCTGCCGTGTCACACTGACCAGGTCGAATCGGTAAGCGTCCGACTTCCCGGCTGCCGGCGCCGCCCGCAACAAATGCTCCCACGCTTGGGCCAGCCGTTCGTTGCTGTAGGGCGGATCTCCTGTGGGTTGAAATGATGGTGGGGCGGTGAAGGCCGGGACGACCTCGTGTTGGCCGCTGAAGGCCGTCTCCCTGAGGATCGCCCAGGCCGCCTCGGAGTCCGGGTTGCGGCCGCGATGGACCCGCCGGGCATAGTCGCGCACCCACTGGTCGAGGTCGTCCGGCTCCACTCGCCATGCTTGCTCGAAGAGAAAATCGAATACCACGGGATTGTAGTCTAAGCCCTCGTTTACGAATCCGACCCCGCTCAACTTGCTTCCCAGTGGGTTGCGCCGCGCGGCCGGCAGGTCGGAGTGGATTCGGTTCAATGCTCCGCCCAGATAGACGCAATCCCCGAAGTTTTGCAGTGCACACCACGCCCAAGGTTTGCCGCAAAAGGCGCGCGTCCGGTTCCACACCGGAGTCACATCGCAGAACAGATCCAGCACCAACATCCGCGAGTCCGGCACGGCGCCAAGGAACGATTCGATGCGCGGCTGGGTCCAGAATTGGGCTTGGTTGTAAAACGTCCATCCCTGCAAAACCCATATTGCCTCCGGGTCAGTCTTGGCCATCCCCTCATAGATCGCCCGAGCCGTCGCAGCGAGGAAGTTGGTCTCCCCGCTCGGCGGCGTCATTTCGATGAAGGTATCGGCAGCATAGAGATGATCGGTGCCAAACAGCCGCCGCTGCTCCTGGAGAAAAGTGGTCGCCATGCGGTTGAACAACGGATCCAGCGGATCCAGCAGGTAAGTCTCCCACTCAATCCAGCGGACTTTGTGCAGTCGGGCGCCAGGAAAGCGCGTGGCAGTCGCAGGCGGCACGTGTCCGGTGAAACCCTGCAGCACCGGGGTCATCCCCAGCGCGCGTTCCCGTGCCAGGATTTGCTTTTGCAGGATTTCGTGGCGGGTGACCCAGGTTTTGGGCAACGGTCCCCCCCAGCCATCGAGGCATCCCATCCAGCCAAAGGGCAAGAAAGGTGGGCCGGCTAGGAACCCGCGCATATCCTCGTCGGAAAATCCGAGTTGATTGGCGGCATTGGCCCAGACGGCCTCCTGGCCCGTCACTGACAGGGGCGCGTTCACGCCATTGAGCGCCATCCAATCGATCAAACGTTCCCACTGTGACCAATCGTACCACGGCAGCGAGTAACCGAAGCAGCAGTAGTTCAGGAAATACCTCCAGCGGTCTTGGCTGACCCGGCGAATTTTCGGTTGCACCCGCGGCAGAGGATGCGGAAGGTGCATCTGCTGTGATTTCAAGGAATAATGACACTGGCAGTAGTACTTCAGATACCAATTCAGCGCCGAACCGACGGCTACGCCGTTGTTCCCTCGCAGGACGATCTTGTCACCACTGCTTTCGATCTCGAACACGTCGCGCCCCTGGTCAGCGGCGATGATTTCGACGAGGAATGCGTTGACCGGCAGGACACGCCTCACGATATCGCGGGCCGCCTGTTCCGGCGGGGCTTGAGCCTTCGCCTCTTGCACGACGAAGACAGCAGCAAGAATCCAACCTATCAGACCGGTTTTTCCGCTCATGGCCTTGCCGACTGGTTCCGCAGCAGGCTGAATTGCCTGCCAGCGCGTGCATTGTTCAACGTCCTGGACCCAAAGGTCAAGACAGACGAAGAGCTAAACTCGGTCGGACTTACGTTGGCGAAGAAGTCCGCTGGGCGGGGCCGTTCGTTCCCGCGCTGGCAGCCAAGACCGAGACGGTAGCTGTTGAGCAAAGACCGTCACACGCCCTCGAAGTCTTTCCAGAGCGGCTCTAATTCCGGTCTTGGAAACCGAGTTGGTGCGCAAACCGACCACCGCGCCAACATCGAGCATCATGGTTACGAGGACCTCGTTGCCGGTGATCGCGGGCCGGCCCAGGCAGCCTCTGCCATCGTTCAGGCAAGATTCCCAAGGATTTTAACCGAGTGGTTGCTCCCGAAGAGTGCGGATTCTCGTTTCAGGCGTGCAGCGGCTTGCGCCAGGTAAGCTCGATCCAGTTCGATACCGATGCTGTTTCGACCCGATCTCCACGCGGCCACTGTGATGGTGCCGGAGCCAGCTATTCATCCAACTCGAGTGCCACGGATTTCATCTTGGGTTTGGCCGCACAGGTAATCTGATACGTCTCATTCGGAGACTTGGCGACATGGACATCCTTCTTCTCGATCCCGCCCTCTTCCCAGGTGTAGGTGATCCTCACCGGCGCGAAACCACCGTGTGGGTAACGGTAATCGGCGTCGATCCGCAGCAAAAAGAGGCACGTTGTGTTGCGCTCCCTGCCGACCCATCGGACCTGCGCGGCCTTTGTTCCCGATGGGATCTCGGTTAGGGTAACGTATTTGCATATTCCCTGGTAAGGCCCAGTCTGGGTGTCCACCGTTTTGAACGACTGGCCGCCATCGAACGAGACCTGAAGGTCCCATTGATCGCGCTCGTCTCGGAGGCGGTAGTGCCCGCCGGCCCGCAGGTGAGTCATCTCGCCGGGGGTCGCGATAGGGAAGGTAGCGCTGGCACCATCCTTTTTGACACGGAAAAACTGCTCCTCGATCTCTTTCAGCACGGGATGGAAATCCATCGGAGTTAGCTGCTTGCCCTGTTTGCCGCCTTGAGTTGAACCCTCGATCGTGACGGTGCCTTCCCGTGGACCGGCGGAGAAGGTGATCGTGTTCCTTTCCTGGTCCAGCGCCGGCAGCGCGCGTTGCGAACATTGGATGTCGTGTGCGAGAAAAAGGCGGTTCAGGCCCGTGCCCGCGCCATCGAGGAGCACCCGCAACCGGTAGTCGTAACGGCGAAACGCGAACTTGCCGAGGTCGATGGTTTGTTCCCCCGAACGGTCGATGGCCGCCGCTTCATGCCAGTCCAAGCCGTTGTTATTGCTGAACAGGAGCCGGACCTTGCCGCCCGGGCCAACCACGGCGTTTAGCACGGCCTTGCCGTTAAGATACACGTAGCTCGAGGGCATCCCGAGATCGAAGCTGCCCGGCTGGCTCGAGTCCCTCGGGTGGATGGCCGGCTGCTGCTGGTCCTCGATTTGGCAGGCAACGTTCTCCACCGCCAGCGCCCCCGTCCGAAATGAGCCGTCGGCCAGGGGAACTTCGTATTCGCGCCGGCCGCTGCCGATGCGGCCGTCGGTGAGGTCGCCCAACCCGCGCAGGAAGGCCATCGATCCCTCGCCTACCTTTGCGGTGAGACAGCCAGGTGTATCCCCGTCTTTGAGGACGCCGTTGACGTGAAGGCCATTGTTGAACCAGTCGCGGGTCAGGCGTTCGCCGCGGCGCAATTGGATGTTGACCTCGTAGCCTTGCGAATAGCCGTATTCGAAGGGGAACGGGGTGCCGTGGCTGCCATCGTACTCCTGCATCGTCGAGGCCCAGCCATGCGTGCGGGCGGGCCACCAGCCGCCAGAATCGTAAAAGGCGCAGTTGGCGAGCAACGCCGGCCCCCGCTTCCAACCCGTCCATCCGTCCGCTCGCTGGAATTGGTCGAGCTTGGCCCCGTTTCCCCGACAATCCGGATGCTCCTTGAGCCAACCCTGGACGGCCTGGGTGACATCAGACAGACTTGCGATCTTGCCGTCCAGGCGCGTGAAGTAGTTGGCCAGTGAAGCGTCGAGCAAATGCCACTCGTTGTCCCAGCACACCTCCGGCACGCTGTGGGCATTGATGCCGTACCCACGCGCCTGCAGGCCGAGGTAGTGGGCCATCTGTTCGATGCGTGCCGAAGCGCAACAGCACATACCATAGCCATACACGTTGAATGACTTGATCGTGTCATGCACGCAGCCTTCGTGGAGGAACTCGATGGGCGGCGCGTCCTGATACACGAAGCTCAGGCTCGATATCCACAGCGCGACCACCTTCTGCTCGTCGGTCATGCCGGGCTTGATGAACGAGTTCTTCCAGGCCTCGAGACTCGAAACATCGGCCACTTTATCCGAAAGCACTTTAATGTGGCTGACCACGCCGACGGGCGGGTCGCCCGCGCGAACGGAGCCCGTTCTCAACACCAGAAGCAGGGCGATGAGTGTGGCAGCGGCAAGGCGCTGGAGCCTCGCAGCGCTAAAGCACCGGTCAGGGTGGAGGATGGGGCCGCGTTTCATCGTCGTTGCTTTGTCCGCAATTTGCCCGATCTGATTAGCATGGGGCCGGGCGATCGTGCAAGATCGCCCGCGCGGAATATCCCCGAACGGACGGACATCGATGCCCGAGGGGTTCGAATGCGCCCTCGCCAGCTCTTTGAGAAAGCGAGGAGTTTTGGTGCCGGGTTACCCCACCCGCAAAGCCGCTGCTTCCGGTTAGGTATCCCTCGCGCTCATCAATGATTTTGTGCCAACACCCGAGAACCGGTTCGCCTTGATGACCTTTGGACGCGACAATGCAGACCGCGGCCGCGGTTGCTATTGAGGTGCCACTTTGAGTATTCCCAGCCGGTACCAGCCGTCCTCAGCTCGGCCTTGGATGTCCAGTTTGACTTTGGGCAGGTTTGATTGCGGGTCGAGCAACGCAATTGCCAGTTCGTACTCACCCGGAACCAACCCGGCGGGAACGGTCACGGCGCTGTCGAACACATTGTCCCCGGGGAGCCAACTCGTGATATCCGCGTTCGTGGCCAGGGTCTCCGTTCGCTGCTCGTTCCTTAGTCGCAGGGCCAGCGTAAATTTCCGGTAGCAGGGCGCCACCCCTTTGTTCTCCCACCAGGAAGTGAAGGTCAGCTTTTCCTGCGGCCTGACGAGGGCGGGATAAGTGAACTTCCGCAGGACGAGGCGGTAGCCCATTTTCTTCAACCAACGGTTGACCTGCGGCCACCACTCGGCCGGCACGGGGGAAGATTTGCCGTTGAACGAGGAGATGTGCCATTTCAACGACTCGTCGATAATGTGATCGATGTCCCAACCTTGATTTTTCCAGAACTGCATCACCCAGCACGCCTCCATGGTCACCGGCGCGCGTTGCCAGGCGTCTTTCATTGCCGTTTGGACAAGGGTTTGTGGATAATAATCGATTTTGCTGAAGAACCCCCCCT
>PLZQ01000337.1 GCA_003152225.1 Limisphaerales bacterium
TCTTCCTCGTCCACCTTGACGCGCTTCTCTTCCCGGCTGACGCGCCACTCCTTCAAAACGGTTTCAAGTTTCTCCTTCGCCTGCTTCTCCTTGTCGCGCATGGCCGCCGCGCCCTCGAAATCCTGGTTCTTGATCGCCTTTTCCTTCTTGGTCTTGATCTCCTCGATGTCCACCTCAAGACCTTTGACCTCGGGCGGCCGGGTCATCGTGCCGATGCGCGCGCGCGAGCCGGCTTCGTCCATCACATCGATGGCTTTGTCTGGCAGGAAGCGGTCGGTAATGTAGCGATCCGACAGGCGAACCGAAGCTTCGATGGCCTTGTCAGTGAACTCCGCTTTGTGATGCTCCTCATACTTAGGACGGAGACCCTTGAGGATTAGAATCGCTTCGTCGATGGACGGTGCTTCGACCTTGACGGCCTGGAACCGCCGCTCCAAGGCCGCATCCTTCTCAATGTACTTGCGATACTCGTTGAGCGTCGTGGCGCCGATGCACTGCAGTTCGCCGCGGCTGAGAGCGGGCTTGATGATGTTCGAGGCATCCATGGTGCCTTCGGCCGAGCCGGCGCCTACGATCGTGTGCAACTCGTCAATGAACAGAATAATGTTCTTGGAACGCCGAATCTCGTCCATGACCGCTTTGATGCGCTCCTCAAACTGACCGCGATACTTGGTGCCGGCGACCATCAAGGCCAAGTCGAGCGTGATGACCCGCCGGTCACGGAGCAGTTCCGGGACGTTGCCCGCCGCGACTTCCTGCGCCAGACCTTCCACAATAGCCGTCTTGCCAACGCCAGCCTCGCCCAAAAGCACCGGGTTGTTCTTGGTGCGGCGGCACAAAATCTGAATCACCCGCTCAATTTCGCTCTTGCGGCCGATAACCGGGTCCATCTCCCCCTTGCGGGCGATCTCAGTCAAATCGCGGCCAAAGGCCTTCAACGCGGGAGTCTTGATCTCGCCCTTCTTCTCGGGGGCAGGTTTTTCCGCAGCCTCTCCCGGACCCGATTCATCCTGCGCCGCGAAATTGGGATCGAGTTCCTTCAGGATCTCCTGACGGGTCTGCTCGATATCTACATCGAGGTTCTTGAGCACGCGCGCGGCCACGCCGTCGCCTTCACGGAGCAGACCCAGCAGGATGTGCTCGGTGCCCACGTAAGTGTGATTGAGGGCCTTGGCTTCCTTCTGCGCCAGCGCCAGGACCTTCTTCACCCGCGGGGTGTAGGGAATGTTGCCCATCATCTTCTGATCCGGTCCCGTGCCGACCTGCTTCTCCACCTCCAGGCGGACTGTCTCCAGGTCTAACCCGAGTTTCTGCAGGACATTAACCGCCACGCCCTGGCCCAGCTTGATGAGCCCGAGGAGGAGGTGTTCGGTGCCCACAAAATTGTGGTTGAACCGGTCGGCTTCCTTACGCGCCAACGCGAGCACCTGCTGCGCCCGCGGGGTAAAATTGTTCATGGCTTCCTGATCACTCATATATCAAAATGCAATCACTTGGTCGGTTTGTCCAATCCGGCACCCGGCGATACCGCCGGCGGAACGACAGGGCGGCTTACGGGCCGCAAGCGCTCGCGCACCATATCCGCGCGGAGCAAGTCTCTCTCCTCGGCCGAGAGCTTCTCGGAATGCTGCTTCTGCAAGTGGGCCGGCTGTGTCAGAATGAACAACTCGTCCACCAGTGACCGCTCCACGCCAGGGAACGATCCCACATCCACCCCCAGGCGCATCAGCGATAACAGATTCATGGTCTCTTTAGAGGAAATGCTGTGGGCATTCGCCAGGATGCCATACGCCCGCCCAATATGGTTATAGACCATCTTGGGCTTCTTCTCCAGGAGCGTCGCGCGCGCGTTTTCCTCGTGCTCGATGATCTGGGCCAGGACTTTCTCCAACCTCTCCACTATGGCCCCTTCTGATTCGCCCAAGGTCATTTGGTTGGAAACCTGGAAGACATTACCCAACGCCTCCGTGCCCTCGCCATAGAGACCCCGAACGGCCAAGCCGAGCTTGTTGACCGACTGAATGATGGGGTTGATCTGCTCCGACAGCACCAGCCCGGGCAGGTGAAGCATGGCGCTGACCCGGATGCCTGTGCCCAGGTTGGTTGGACAGGCGGTCAAGTAGCCGAGTTCGGGGCTAAAGGCATAGTTCAGCTTCTTCTCGAGGGCCGAATCCGCCTGGTCAATCGCCGCCCACGCCTGGCGAAGTTGGAGCCCGGGACGCAGAGCTTGCATGCGCAGATGATCTTCTTCGTTGATCATCACACACAAGGTCTCTTCCCGGTTCAGCACCAGTCCGCTCCCCGCGCTTTTGGCAGCGTGCTCGCGGCTGATAAGGTGGCGTTCAACCAGGATCTGCTTGTCCAGGGAGGACAGGCTATCCATCGTCCCTGAAAAGGCGCCCTTCATTTCGGGCAAAGCCTCGATGGCCGGCAGCAACAGCTCCAGCACGCGGATCCTTTCCAGCTTCTTGGCCCAACCGGGGAAGGCGGCCTCTTTCAGGTTCCGCGCCAGCCGGACGCGGCTGGACATCACAATTCGGTCATGCGGCCCTTTGCGGCGCGCGCTTTCGGCAGGCGGGATGAGGAAGACGTCGAGTTCCATAGTGGTGTCAGCTCGCCGTGGCACTAGCCGCCCGAGCCGTGATTTGCTTGATCTCGTCCCGCAAAACGGCGGCCTTCTCGAAATCCTCCCCCTCAATGGCTTTCGTGAGTCTCTTCTGCAAGTTCTTGATCCGATCCGATAAATCAAGCGTCTGGCGCAACGATTCGGGGACCTTGCCGACGTGCCGCGTTCCTTTGTGCATGGTCTTGAGCAAACCTCCCAGCGGTTCGGAGAACGTCTCGTAGCATGCCGGACAGCCCAGCCGACCCGCCTTCTTGAAATCCGCCTGGGTAAAACCGCACGCCGGGCACTTCAGGCCGCTGCCGCCGCCAGCCTGGTCAATCTCTTGCGCAGCCCCCAGCCCAAGCAGCAGGTCGGCCAGGGAGAATCCAGTGGGGTCGTTCACCCCCTTGGTCTTGGCGCATTCCTCGCACAGGTCAACCTTTTGCATTTTATCCCCGGCAATCTGAGTCAGGTGGACTGTCGCTTCCTTTTCCTTACAGATGCAGCACAACATAAATACTCTAAACGTATATCGGCTCGCCGGACGCTTTAGTCAAGGTGCGGTATCGAGCCACGAGATCCCCGGTGACTGGGCCCGGTTTCCCGGTGCCGATCACNNGCGTCAGGTTCGGCTCGCTCACCTTCAAGCCGGCTGCCACGGCCAGTTCCATGACAACGCGCCGCGTAATGCCATACAATGCGCCGGCGGAGAGCGGCGGGGTAAGTAAATGCCCTTCCTTGACGATGAATATATTGTCGCCCGTGCATTCGGCGACGAACCCTTCCGCATTTAACATGATGGCCTCCTCGCAGCCCGCATTGTTCGCCTCGATCTTGGCCAGGATGTTGTTGAGGTAGTTCAACGATTTGATCGCCGGGTTGAGCGCGCTGTGCAGGTTGCGGGTCGTCGGCACGGTGATGATGCCCAGGCCGCGCTCGTAAAACTCCGCCGGGTAAAGCTGTATCTTGCCGGCAATAATGATCACCGACGGGTTCTTGCAGCGGTTCGGATTCAAGCCCAGCGTGCCGACCCCGCGGGTCACCACGAGGCGGATGTAACCATCGCGAATCCGGTTCCGACGGCAAGTCTCGACGACCGCGGCCATGATCTTCGCATGGGACAAGGGAATATCGAGCAGAATGGACTTGGCCGAGTAGAACAGCCGGTCGATGTGCTCTTTCAATTGGAATACCCGGCCGTTGTAAACACGAATCCCCTCGAATATGCCGTCCCCGTATAACAGCCCGTGATCGAAAACTGAGATCTTCGCATCCCGTTCGCCGTAGTATTTACCGTCGATATAGATTTTCATGCCTAAATTCCACGCCAAGCTACGTAACTGAGACTGTTAATGCAACTCGGGAGTGCCGAAACCCGAACGTGCCCGCGAACCCCAATGGACCCGAGCCGACTGCCCTCTACTTTAGCCGGTCTCCGAGCCCTCAGTTTCGGTCTCGGCTGCCGGCCTGCATTTTTCTGATTTATTTGCGTGACATCTGTAGGGCGATGGCGGTAGTTTGCCGCACTCAAATGACCCTATCGTCTAGCGGTTAGGACACCGCCCTTTCACGGCGGCGGCATGGGTTCGATTCCCATTAGGGTCGCCATCTCCGCACGATGGCTGGCGAGGCCAGCCGCATCCGGTGCAAACGCCGCGTCAGAATCGCGGAAACCACCCGAGAAATCGAGGAACAATCGAGGAACAATCGAGAAACACGCGAGAAACACGCGAGACAGACACGGGGCAGACAATAGTGTGCCTCCCAACCTCCTGGCTCGCTGGCAGCTTGCTCCCGGGCTGCACCTCTCCAGCCGCAAGCGCTCCCGGATAGCCTGCATTCTTGCCATCGGCTTTTCCCCGGAAACCCCTCCCGCCCCGTCCGAACGAAGAAGGCGGCCCGTTGCCGAGTCGCGCTCTTCTATTGCACTAATATTTACTCGAGAGTCTAAACACCTCGCGCCGGAATTCGTTGCGTACAATTCTGCCAAGCCGCAACCCTCCCAGCCTGACCGCTCAGCCGTTCAATTCTTCCAGTCCAACGCCCCTTTCTTCAACGCGTAAAGGTAGCCGACGAACAGGACTAGCAGGAATGACACCATGCTCCCGAGAATCAGCGCGCCACTGTCCTTGAGCATCTCCCGGTAGATCACCGCCCACGGATAGAGGAAGACGACTTCGATATCGAAGAGGATGAACAGCATCGCCACGAGGTAGAACTTCACTGAAAGCCGCGTGTTGCCTTCCCCCAGCGGCACCATGCCGCATTCATAGGGTGTGTCCTTGATGGCGGGGCGCTTGCCTCGTTTCCCCAGCACCACCGACATCACCAGCATGCCGAACGAAAAGACCACGGCCAGCACCCCGAGCATCAACACCGGGAGATACTGCGCCAGTTGCGTTGGTTCCATGCGCCGAATCTATGATTCCGCCGCATTTTGGCAAGGGCAAATCCCCGGCCCCGCCCGGCCCAGGGCTGCTCTAAAGTCGGGTCGCAGCCCTGAAATCCGAAGCTCGAAGCCCGAAGGCCGAAAGAAGGCCGAGACCCGAAATCCGAGAATGACTGGATCCGATGGGCTGTCGCTCCGCGGCGATGGCCGCGGATTCGGCAATTCGGATTTCGGCCTTCTTTCGGCCTTCGGTCTTCGGTTTTCGGCCTTGGACAGGACTGAATCGAGTTTAGAACATCCCTGCGCCCGGCCTTCTCCTGCCATTTATATCGTGCATTTCCCGCTTCTCCGCGCTAGATTGCCGGGCAATGTATTCGCCGGTCGCTACCAAAGACCCGACCGCGGTCGAACTGGAGGTGCAAGCCGCCTGCCGGACGATGTTTCCCGACGTTGATCCCCTAATGGTGCCGACGTCCTTCGCTTGGGCGATCGAGTGCTTCGGCGGCAACTACCAGGATTACCAGGCGGTGGACACCCGTTACCACGACTTTGAGCATACGTTGCAAGGGACTCTCTGCCTGGCGCGGCTGCTTCAGGGGCGGCACGCCGCCGGGGCGCAGCCGCCATTCTCGCCGCGGATGTTTCAGCTTGCCCTGCTGGCGATCCTGCTCCACGACACCGGCTACCTGAAAAAGCGCTCCGACCGCGGGGGCACCGGAGCAAAATACACGGTCACTCATGTCAAACGCAGCGCGCAATTCGCCGCTCACCTGCTGCGAGAAAAGGGTTTTGCTCCCACTGAGATCAAGGCCGTGCAGAACATGATCTCCTGCACTGGCGTCAACGCGGTGCTGAGCGCGATTCCCTTCCAGAGCGAATGGGAGAAGATCGCCGGCCTCGCCCTGGGCACCGCGGATCTGCTCGGCCAGATGGCGGCCGAGGATTACGTGGACAAACTCCCGACTCTCTATGCCGAGTTCGCGGAAGCGGTCAGCTACTCCAAAGACCGAACCCAGTTCGTTGCCATGTTCACCAGCGCTGCGGATTTGATGCAGAAGACCCCAGCCTTCTGGGAGAAATTCGTCCGCGTCAAACTGGACCGCGACTTCGGCGGCCTGCATGCCTTTCTTAACGACCCCTATCCTTCAGGTCCCAATTGGTACTTTGAGCGCATCGAAGCCAACATCGAACGCCTGCGCCGGCAGTTGGCAGCCGCAGCCTGAGCGCCACCTCACCTAAACTGCAGTACCGTGAACGAATACGCCGGCAGCGTGCGGCTTACCGCCCCATCCTTAAGATCGTGGGGCCACTCGCTCTCGCTCGGCTTGACGCGGCCCGGTTGCTCGGAAGTGTTGATGGCGTCCCAATCACCCGCCAGGACCGTGGCGTGAGCTGTTGATCGGCGCGGCACGAACCCGTCCAACCTCAGGTGCGCCACCAAGGCGGCCTTGCCGGTATTGACCATCTGCACCGTCAGCGTCTTGCCATCCTCGCTCCGCGTCGCGGTGACATCGAGCGAGTTGCCCGGGCTCTTGACCTCGGTCCGCACGCACAACGGCTCGTAGTTGCGGGAGACCATCTGCGTTACGTAATACGGCGGCTGGGCCCAGACTTGCGATGGCGAGAGGAAAAGCAGCCCCTGGTTCCAGCCGTTGTCATTCTGCCGGTAAGGCTGAAGGCAGTTGGCCGAGCAAGCGACCGCGACCCGGTCCCCCAGCCGCTCAAGCTGGTTGATGGCGCAGGCATTGGCCAGCGCCCGCTTCAACGCGTGATTGTCCGCATTAAGCTCGAATACCGCCACCTTGTAGTTAGCTCCAGGACTGATTCGGCCCAGTTGCTCGATGAAACTGCGCACCCCCGGCACTCCATTCGGCGCCGGAGGGTGCTCGGTCTCAATGTGCACGTCGAACCACACTTCCCGGCCATGCTCCCGCGCCAGGTCGAGTATCTTCTTATGCGCCGCCAGCGTTTTGATGTTCGGCGCGCCGGTGAAGCTGTATGGGTCCTCGATCACCTTGTCGTAGGCGAAGTCGCCAACGACCAGAATGACACCCGGGTCCTTGGCCCAGATGGCCTCCGCCAGCGGCTTGAACTTCTTCCAGTAGTCCTCATTGACCGCCTCCTCGTTGCCCAGTTCGAGATACTTGATGTGGTAAGGCGCAGAATGTCCATCCGCAACGCGGCGCCGGCCCCACTCGCTCCTGGCCGAACCATTGGCGTATTCCATGAAGTCCGCCATGTCCGACGGCGTCTCGTCCATGTTGACATCCGGGATGCCGAGAAATCCCGCCGCCTCACAGAAGTTGAGAAAGTCAAAGATGCCCCAGCCATTCGACGAGTGCGGATACCAGGTGCCCTGGGAGGGCGGGCGGCGGTCGCGCGGGCCGATCATCTTCTTCCAGCGATATTCGGTGTGGTTGACCATTGACCCGCCGTAGCGCAGCACCGTCAACCCCTGGGCAACCAGTGCCTCGCTGACATCCTTGCGCACCGGCAACCCCTTGAATCGCCCCCAATCCCCGGGCTGGAGAAATGCGTAGCCGACACAGATCGAGCCGGGCGCCTTTAGTTTGATCGCAAAACGCCCGGCCTTGTCATCTGCATTGGGAGTAAGGTTGAAGTCGATTTCCCGCCACTCCGCGCTCTTAGCCTCAGCGTGAGTCTCCGCATACATCTTAGAGCCATCGGCGCTTTCCAGCGCCAGGAAGACGCGCGCGGGCTGCTCCGCACGCAGCCAGATATGACCTTCGTAGCGCTTGCCCTTGACAAAGCTCATGCCCCATCGGTTGAGGCTCTGGTTCTCGATGCCAACCTCGCCTTCACCCTCCTTAAACGTCAATCGCTGACTCTGCCGGCCAATGAACGCGTCCTGCGTTTCGAGCGACCAACTGCCCTGCCCTGTCCCGCAGCAAAGCGCCCGCCACATCCCGCTCACGCCAGCATTCGGGGCATCCTTGTCCGCCGTATCAAAGCGAAGCCTCTGGGGCTGCCCATCCGCCCGGACGTAGAGGTTGCGGAACTGCGCCTCCCGCTGCCAAGTCCGCAAGCCCACCCGACCGCCGGCCAACGGATGCTCGCCGTCTTCGCAACTGAGCATGCTCTTGCCATTGACCAGCACTTCGAGGGCGTTGCCACTCAGGCGAACCGCCAACTGAATCCACTGGTTGACCGGCACGTCGCACGGGACGTTGCGAATCGGCTCCCAGTTCTGCCGGTGCCGCCCCACGACCAGGTGACCCGTTGAATTCAGCGCGATCTCATATCCGGTGAACTTGTCCGCCCCCACGCCGGGCTCACTTACCTTGACGACGAGGCCGGCATTGCCGCTTTTGCGTTCGGGCAGAAGCATCTCCACCCCCACCTCACCGGTCGAAAACGCTGCTCCATCCGAGATCAGCTTGGGGCCATCGCCACCCTCCGCCCAGACCACTCCGTCCTTGGCTACCCAGCGCCCGCCGTAGGCTGTGAAGCCCTTCAGCGGCAAAGCCGGAGCCGGTTCCTGAAAACTCTCGCCGAAGATCATTTGGCTGTATAGCCCGCCATAGATCTCGTGGTTCACGTCCTCGATGCAGGCGCCCGTCAGGTAGCGGCTGAGCCGGTGGCTGACCTGGTCCGCACGAACCACAACCTGCGCCTCCTGCGCCGTCGCCACGCTGAGCCCAAGCAGCAGACTCACGATCAAGCCGGGAAACCATTTCTGATCCATGCCGGCCATGTTAGCCAGCGAACCCGACCCGTCCATCACGATCTGCCGGCCAACTGCCAGGGCAATTGACAATGTCGCAAGGAGGCTCCGACGACACCTGTATGGACTGCGGCGGCAAGCGAAGCGCGACGCCGCTTTGGCTGAGGGGCGCATGGGCGGATGTATCGGGGTATCGCTGACGCCAGGGAAAGCGGCGTCGCGCTTCGCTTGCCGCCGCAGTCCAAAGCGATTCTGTTAGCTGCCGTGCATTGTTACTGGAATCCTGCGCTTCAGTGTTGTTTCCGCTTGGCGCGACAGGTAAAACCCTAGCCGCGCCGCGTGACCCATAGGCGGCAATCGCACCATGAGAACGAACAGAATAGTTCAAACCGCCGTCCTCGCGCTCCTTGCCACCTCCATCGCAGTGACTGCATCCCCAGCCGCGACTGCACCCGAGCCGCGGTTCAACGGCCAACATTACCGTGGGCGCGGCGACATCGAATACTTGCGGCTCCTCGACACCGCGCGTCGCATGTTCGAGCCGGACCCCGAGCTGCAAAACCTCTCCATGTTCTACGAGCCCAAGTGGGACGGCTTCGTCGAAGGGCCGACCTGGGACGCGTGGTGGATTCAGAACTCCTACGGCACCACCTACAGCATTCTGCCGCTCCTGCGCGAACCTTTCGTCACCTTCCTGCAGCATGCGCAGGACCTGTGGTTCGACCAGATGGGCGACGGCCACCGCACCGGCGCCGCGCCTCCCTTCGACTGGGTCGCCCCCGACGGCTGCCTCTGCGACGCCGCCCGGCCCGGCTGGATCGTCTATAAGCAAGGCGATGGCCGCACCGCCATACACGACTGGGGTATGGAATTCACCGCTGCGGGCGTCCTCCTGCAATCGGAACTGCTCCTCATCAGCCGCGACCCCGACGCTCTGGCCCACTATCTCCCCCGACTGGAGCGCAGCGCCAACTTCATCGAGACACGGCGCGACCCGACGAACAACCTCTTCCTCGCCGGCCCCGCCGGCAATCTCCTCGCCCCCAGCTACGCTGGCTGGCACCGCCCGGACGGCTCCTACGGCCAAGCCTACCTCGCGGGCCTGTCCATCACCTACATTGCCGCCCTGGATCGACTGATTGAACTGGAGAAGCTGGCGCACCACCCCGCGCAAGTCTCCCTCTACACCTCTCGCCGCGACCTCGCAAAGCAAGGACTCCCGCGCCTGACCACCGAGGACGGCTACTTTATCCGTTCGCTCGATCCCGACGGCGTCAAGCACGGCGTCTTCGGCGCTCCGCAGCATGGTTACTTTGAAGCCTCGCCCAATCACGACGCCATTGCCTTCCGCGTCGCCGACGACGCCCAGTCCGACAAGATATACCGCAAGATCGCCTCCCTGCCCGGCCTTCGCCCTTATGACTTCGTCCTTCCCAACTACCCCTCCTACGATGACATGTATGAAAAGCCCGAGGGCCTCTGGGGTTACGGCACGTGGGTCAACGGCGGGCATTGGTCCACCTGCGAAGCCCGCATGGTCCTCGCCTACTACCGCCTCGGCCAATTCGACGACGCCCGCAAATCCATGCGTCGTCTCCTCACCTTCGCCGAGCGCTTCCGCATGGACAACCCCCTCACCAAGTGCGGCAGCGACGTCTATCAGCCCAATGTGCCCATCAACCTCTGCTACGACACCTTCGGCCCCGCCGCCGCCTTCATGCGCGGCCTCTTTGAATACCTCTACCGCGCCAACGGCCTCACGCTCATCCCCCACATCCCGCCGGCCATTGAGGAACTCCAGCAGCTCGACCCCGTCCGCTTCGGCCAGAAGAAGCTCTTCCTCACCACCGTGGGCCGCGGCCCCGTCACCGCCGTCAAAGTCAACGGCCGCAACTGGAAGCAGTTCGATGCCGCCTCCGTCTTCCTGCCCTACGACAAGACTCCCAGCGTGGCGCACATTGAAATCCTCCTCGGCAACGCCAAATCGCCCACCGGCCGGGCGAGCGTCCCCGCGAGCCCTGATTCCCCCGTTGCCCTCGAAACCAAACCGCCAAGCCCCGAGCTGGCCGCCCTGGACCAACGCGTCGGGCAATTGCGCGAGTTCCATCGCCGCTTGGGCAAGACCGGGCTAGGTGAAACCTCCGAAGCGGCCCACGTCCAGCTTGCCTTGGACTGCATTCAGACGGCCCACTGCCGCCAGCGACTCTTGCAGGCCGGCAGAATCAAGCCCCTGGCTGGCCCCGCGGAGGCCGCCGCCGACAAGTCATACGTCGAAACCGCCCAAAAGCTCTGCACCGGCCTGGACGCCGTCCTGAAATCCAGCGAAACCGCCACCGCCGCCACCTCCAGGAAAATCTATGCCATCTGGCGCGAAATCCCGCACTAAAGTCCTGAGGAGAGGCTTTAAGGTGGCTTTGTGATGGCTTGGGTGGGCTTTCCGCCGGGCCGGAGATGGGAGAACAATCAGGCCGGGAAGCCGCCGACGGACCACGGCAAGCCGACGCGAGCTTGTGCCATTCTCAAGCGCCGTTTCGCTACGGCTGGGGTTGCGAACCTTCGCTGGCGAGCTTGAGACCGAGCACTTGGGCCAGGGCTTGCTCCACGGTCCGCATCTGGAGGGCGTTCAGCGCGCCTAACCGCCGAACGAACTTCACCGCCTGAACCGCCGCCGTTTGCTGTACGTCCAATGCTCCAGCCTTCAACACCGGATGTTCTACCGCAACCTCAAAACGGGTGCCCATCAGCGAGGTCGTGTGCGGAACAACGATGCACAAAGTGCGTTCGTGATCGAGAAACGGAACGCTCAGGACGAGCACAGGGCGCACCTTGCCCAAATAGCCCAAGTCAACCAGCCAGAGCTCACCGCGCTGGATGTGTGGGAGGGGCATGGCGGTCATCCTGGTCCCAGATTTCGGCGGCAAGTTGATCCAGCGCTTCGCCCGGCACGTCCCCGTACTCGCCTTCCATCCGGTTGACCCAAGCCACGAACTCGTGACGCTCCTTGGGCGCGAGCGCCAGCACGCTGTCTTTCAGTTCAACCACACTCATCTTGACACCATATTGCCATCGCCAGCCTCTGATTTCAAGGCTGATCTGCCTGTTCCGTCGCACAACCCTTACCGTTGGAATTGAGCTTGCCATGCACACCCCTCCTGTTAGCTCCGCCTCATTCACGAAGCTGCGGGGATGGCCTGACGTGGGAGGACTGCGAGCAAACCCTGCGTGCGCTGGGTTACACCGTGCGGGTGGAACTGGTGCCGGCGTGAGCGTTGTGTCCAGGTGCCGCAAGCCCGACGCCGAGCGCCGGACCTTGCAAGACGCAGTTGTGGCCGAGAAAGTAAGAATCTGGTTCGATGCCGAGGCAGACTTCCTGGAAGTCCGCTTCTCGGACAAGCCGGGCTTTATGCGGGAAACCAAGAATGATGCCGTCATGGAGCGCGTGGATAAACGCGGACGCGTCCTGGGGTTTTCCATCATGCAGGTTAGCCGGCTTTCCAAGCAAAGGCCTATCGAGGCGGAATTAGAAACGGCCTGACGCGTGTCATAACGGGTAGCGCCTCGAGCACGCTTTGGCCGGTGGGTCAGTCTGCTCCCCCCTTGTCGGATGTCCGCCCGCCCTCTCGGCGCGCCTTGACCCGCGCCGTACGCATCGCCGCCAGCCGAACCTGCCAGTCCGGCGCGTGGCGCCTTCGCCGTCTCAATAGCGCTGCTCTTGCCCACCACAACACGGCCAGTGACAAACTCGCGAGATACCTCGCCCCGCAAGTATGGACTGCGGCGGCAAGCGAAGCGCGACGCCGCTTTGGCTTGAAGTGACGCAGAGGGTTGAACCAGGCGCGCTTTACTGGCAGGGAAAGCGGCGTCGCGCTTCGCTTGCCGCCGCAGTCCAAATTCGGTCGTTGCTGCGGACAAGAATGTCCTCGCGCCGCTGGCGCATTCCCTCATCAGCGCACGACCAGATGGCTAAACGGAGCAACGTAGGCCTGGAGGAGGACCAGCAAACCCATGAGCGCTGCCAGAATGACGCTGTGAATGACGACGTAGCGCAGGATACTGCCCTCGTGCCCATACCAATTAGTGGCGGTGCTGGCCACTACAATGCTTTGCGCATCCAGCATCTTGCCCATCACACCGCCCGAACTGTTGGCGGCGACCATAAGGATTGGACTGAGTCCCGTTTGCTGAGCGGTGATCTTCTGCAAACTGCCAAAGAGCACGTTCGAAGAGGTATCCGAACCCGTCAGTACCACCCCCAACCAGCCAAGCAAAGTGCCAAAGAATGGATAGGCGTAACCCGTGTGCGCCAGCGCCAGCCCGAGCGTTGCGTCGGTGCCCGAATACCTGGTCACATTCCCCAGCGCGAGCATGGCGGCGATGGTCAGCAGCGAGAAGCGGACCCGCCAAAGCGTTTCGAGATATGTCTGGGCCATTTCCCGGAGACTGCACCCGATAGCCACGCCGGCCACGATGGCCGCCAGCAAGATGGCCGTGCCGGTGGCCGACAGAATGTTGAGTCTGAACTCCGCGGCTTCCGGCTTTGCACCGGGTGGCGCGACGGGCGGCACCCGCTGCACCACCTGGTGCAGGTGCGGCACAGGCAGCTTGGGGGCGGCGAGCCGGTCGAGCGCGGACTTGAACTGCGGCAGGCCCCAGACCAGGATGAACACCGTAAGGATTATCCAGGGCACCCAGCCGCGGAAGCGCTGAGGCCGGGAGGGAATGGCGGGGGTTGCGTTTGCAACCCTCGAACCAAAGAAGGAGAACATCCAACGCCCAACATCCAACAACCAACATCCAGTGGCTGCCTTCCGCGCATTCAATGGATGTTGGGAGTTGGATGTTGGTTGTTGGATGTTCCCACGGTTCATGGAGAGGTCCGGGGTGAGGGGTGTCTCCGCGTGCTCGTTTGGTCCGTTCGCAGATTCGTTGGCCGGGGCCGCCCATGCTTTCTTGGGCTGCCAGACTCGCATCAGGCCGACGAGCGCGGTCATGGAGCAGGCGCCCGAAGCGATATCAACCAGCCACGGTCCGTGGAAGTTCGACACCAGGAACTGCGGCACGGCGAACGCCAATCCTGCCACGAGTGCAGCCGGCCACACGCCCAACATCCCGCGCCAGCCCGCGAACGCCGCCACCACCCAGAACGGGACGAGGACGGAGAAAAAAGGCAATTGGCGCCCAACCATCGCCGAGATCTTGAGCGCGTCCAAGCCCGTGACCTGTTCGAGCGTCGTGATCGGAATGCCCAGCGANNGCGATGGCGACGGGCGTGCCGAAGCCGGCTACGCCTTCGATGAAGGCGCCAAACGAGAAGGCAATCAGGATCACCTGCACCCGCGGGTCGGGAGCGATGGTGGCCAGGCTGTCGCGCAGCATCGCGAAGAGGCCGCGCTTGACGGTGAGCTGGTAGAGAAAGATGACATTCAGGATGAGCCAGCCAATGGGAAACAACCCAAACGCCGCGCCGTAAAGCGTGGCCCCACAAGCGGCCTTGGCCGGCATATGATATGTCCATAGCGCGATGGCCAGCGCAGTCCCCAGCCCGAGCAAAGCGGAGAAATGGATGCGAATGCTGAACAGGGCAATCGAGCCGAGCAATACCACTACTGGCAAGGCAGCGACAATTGTGGAGAGAATCGGATTATTGAGCGGGTCGTAGATCTGCGGCCAAAGAGGGTCCATGGCTCTGATTCAAAGCACCGGCACTACGCGGTTTCCTCCACGGATTGTTCCACCCAATCGAGATAGCGCTTGGTTCCGCGACTGATGGGCAGGACAAGAAACTCAGGCGTGTCGTGTGGGTGCTCAGCCACAATCAGCTTCTCCAGCGCGGCAAGGCGGGCGGTGGCGGTCTTCAGAACCAGCAGCACCTCGGCCCCGCTCTCGATCTTGCCTTGCCACCAATAGTGTGACTCGATCCTGGGGAGCAAGTTGGCGCACGCGATCAGCCGGGCTGCCAGCGCCGCCCGAGCCAGTCTCCGCGCGATCTTCATGTCCGGCGCGGTCACTAGGACGACGGCGTATTTGCCGGTAGGCTTCATATTCTACCTCGGCGTGAACTTCGGCCACGCCAGGGGCACCCCTTGATCGACGAGCAGGTTCTGAAAGCTCTTGAACAGCCCACTCTGTTTGCGCACCTCGCGCGGCACTCGCTTCCTCGCTAGACAAAACGCCGCCAGCGCACCCACGGCCTCGCCGATATTCCACTCCACGGGATGCAGCCGATAGCAGCCGTTGGTGATGTGGGTCACGCCGAGGTTCTTGCAGACTGGCAGCAGGTTCTCGACCCGTTGAGGCAGCAACGCCCCCAGCGGAATCTGGTAGGGCAAGGAACTAACGTCGATGGAGTTGTCCCCGCCGGTGCTGGGATGCAGATCAATTCGGTAACTGCCGATGCCCACCGAATCATTGAACTCCGCCGCCTTCACCTCCTCGGGCTTTGCGCCGGTTTCCTTCATCCGGAATTCGGTCGAGACGTGTTGCTCCAGCACCGTGAACTCGGCCCGGATGCGCCGGCTCTCGCGGATGTAAGGATACTTGGCCAGCCCGTCCTCGGTGCCGAGGACGTCCGGCCGCAGGCGCATGCCTTTCCAGCCGGTGCCGCCGTCGGGCCGGGGCGCTTCGGTTTGCAACCAGTAGAGCAGCGAGAGACTGAGCTGCTTGGCTCCTTCCAAGTGGCGCGCGGCTTCCTCGGCGCTGACCTCGCACAGGTTGCCAAGCATGTAATCGTTCTGCGGCCAGTTCACCAGCGAGATGTCGCCTGGGTAGGTACCCTCGGCGAAGAGCGACTTGTCCGCGAGACGCCGGTAGGTCCAGAGGCCGGTGCCCTTTTCCGGATCGGTCTCCAGTTTCGTGCCTTGGCTGGTGATCGCGTCGCTATACGTCCACGATAGCAAGGGCCCGGGCCACGCCGGTTTGACGGCGGGCACGAACCCGCGCCAGAACGCATAGTCGCGCGGCTTCTCAATGGTGTGGTCCTCGCCGCGCAAGTAATCCATCGCGAAGCAGGACGTGAAGGACTGCATATTATGCGGCGCAGCCACGGCGGGCGCGTGCGGCTCGCCAGTTTCCTTCTGCGATTCGGCGCCGGTGACGTATTCCGTCTTGGTGAGCGGCAGCAAGTCCCCCAACTCGGTCGCGTCCACGAGGTAAGGCGCCCGCAGGACAACCTCTCTGCCCGATTCAAGACTGCGCACGCGGACGGCCTCAACGCGGTCGCCGCTGGTCTGCGCGTCCGCCGCCTGGTGCCGCAGCAGGATCAGGATCTTCTGTCCGCCTACGTAAGGGGCCATGAGTTGCTGCAAGACTGCCAGCGAAACGCGCGGCTCATGGCACAGCCGCGAGACCCAGCCATTGCCGGGATTCAGGTAAGGCGTGGCCCGTGCGTACGGAGTGAGAGGATAATGGCGCAGATAGTATTCGCGAATCTGCTCGCGCAGGTTCAGATAGCTCTTCGTGGCGCCACAGGTCTCGATCCAGGAATTCTCGTCGGGCGGAATGGCCTGCGCGGTGAACTGGCCGCCTATCCAATCCGTCTCCTCAGTCAGGATAACCCGCAGACCATTGCGCGCCGCCGCTAGCGCCGCCGCGCAGCCCCCTACCCCGCCGCCGATGATGACAAGGTCCGCCGCCAATTCCTTTGCGGCAGCCTGTTTCTTGCCGCCCGGCGCAAGTGAGGCGGTCTGGGTCTGGCTGAAGGAAATCTCCGACGTGGCTGCGGCGACCGGCACGACAAGGCCAAGGCTCTTGAGAAAGGCACGACGTCGAAGGGATCCAATCTGTTTCACGAGCCGAAACTACCAACCCAAATGGAACTGACAAGCAAACTTGCGGCATTTCAGGAAGCTCTGGCGTTTGCCTGGCTGGAAGTGAAATAGGCCTTGGTGTTCTCGTGGACTTCCGGGCAGCGCAGGAGCTCCGCCTCCGTCTGCCAAAGATATTCCGCGTGCTGGTCCTTTGGCAGCGACGCCGCTTGCATGGGCGTCGTCACTTCGTAGGCCAGCGTCACGTAATGCGTGCCGAAGCCCGGTTGTTCAAGATTGTTGGTGGCATAGAAGTGTTCATACACCCCTAGAAACCGGGCCTGCTCCATCGACTTCTCCACGCCGAGTTCCACCAGCGATATTCTCCTGAAGGCGGCAGCCAAGGTCTCGTTCTTGGTGATGCGGCCCCCCGGGACAAAGAAACGTCCCTTGGCCGGTTCGTTATTCCGGCGCCCGACCAGCACCCGCCCATCCGGCGACCGGACGATCAGGTCAATCGCGACCAACGGCGTCAGCCTGACTATGCTGTTGAAGTCTGCGGGCTCCAGCCATTGCCCAGGCTTTGGTTCTTCGTTCATCGAGATGAGCGAAGTTACCAAACTGAGCAACGGCGTCCAGCGTGCGAGCACATTTCCCCTCGACGCCTCGCAGCCAATCAGCGAGAAAGATGCACAAAGCGTGAAACGTGAGACACAATTAAGCGACGCACGGGCGCAAAGCACGACCATGGAGGTCGTGCCGACCCAGGTTGGTTATGACCGCTGGGCCGAGATCTATGATAGCGAGGATAACCCGCTCGTCTTGTTGGAGGGAAAGCATATTGCCCCCTTGGCCGGCGACGTGGCCGGGCTCACGGTGGCGGATATCGGCTGCGGCACTGGCCGCCACGCGCTCCGTCTGGCTGCCGCCGGGGCGCGAGTCACCGCCGTGGATTTCTCCACGGCCATGCTGGAGCGCGCCTGCAGCAAGCCCGGCGCGGAAGCCATCGCCTTTGTCCGGCACGACCTGGCCAAACCGTTCCCGCTTAGGAGCGCGGCATTCGACCGGGTGTTCTGCTGCCTCGTGCTCGATCATATTGGGGAGTTAAACAATTTCTTCCTCGAACTTCGCCGACTGTGCCAGCCGAAGGGCCGCGTCATCATCTCGGTGATGCACCCAGCAATGTCGCTGCAGGGCGTTCAGGCCCGATTCATCGACCCGGCGTCAGGCCGCCGCATCAGTCCGGCGAGCCACGCGCACCAGATGTCCGACTACCTCATGGCCGCAGTGCGGGCCGGCCTCTCCCTGGAGCATGTGAGCGAACACGCGGCGGACGCGGCTCTCACAGCGCAGTCTCCGCGCGCCGTCAAGTATCTCGGCTGGCCCATGTTGCTGTTGCTCAAGCTGGCGCCGAGCTACGTGTAGCGCCGACTGCCGGTCGGCTGTGCCGCAGTCAATGAACTGGGGTGTTTACCCCATCCGCAGACCGCGCAAGGACGTGGTAGGGTATCATGAGCGATGAGCGGTCATTAATCCCTTAACGGAGCAATCTCATGAACCAAATCTTCAATGAAGTCCTGAACGCCAACCAGCACTGCGCGGAGAGCTTTGGCGCGAAGGCCAAGCTGGCGATGACTCCGGCCCGGCATTTTGCCATTCTTACCTGCATGGACGCCCGGCTTGATCCCGCCAAATTCGCCGGCTTGGCCGAGGGTGATGCCCATGTTATTCGCAACGCCGGCGGACGCGCCACCGACGACGCCATCCGGTCGTTGGTGATTTCCTACAAACTGCTCGGGACGCGCGAGTGGTTCGTCATCCACCACACCAAGTGTGGCATGGAGACCTTCTCCGATAAGATTATGCGCCGGCTGCTGGCTACCAGCCTGCAGACTGCGACCTACGACGGTTACCAGTGGCAAGATCCGGGGAACGGCGCAGGGTCAACCGAGGGTGAGTACATTGACTGGCTGACAATCTTTGACCAAAAGGAAAGCGTCATGGCCGATGTCCGGCGGCTGCGCAATCACCCGCTGGTGCCGGCCGAGATCCCCATCTACGGCATGATCTACGACGTGCAGAGCGGCAAGTTGCTGGAGGTGCCGGAGGCCATATCGATCGGCGTGCCGACGCAGCAAGCCTGGTCACGGGCTGCTTAAGCCTGAGCGGGGCGGGGCTTCACTCCACCGATCTGCGCAAGAGCCTTTTCCCGCCGGCGCCCGTGGCGGCCTGAGCACCACGGTATTGGGCTGCTCATCCTGTGAACCAACGCCCAGGCGAAGCCGACCTGCGGGATGCGGTAGAGGTGCGTCCAGCTTTCTCGCGTTGTCGCAAGGCAGGCGTGGTTCCAAAGCGGGAGCGAGCTCCCCTCCAAACGCTTCGCGACAACGTTCATCCGCGGGCACATTCGCCGCTTGGGAGCAATTTTGACTATTGTACTGCACGAATCGCCGGCAACGCATGCAGGCCGACGAATCGAGGCTTGGCGGCAAGTCAGCAGGCTTGTTTTACGCCATGCGTTGGATAGACTGGGATGTGATCATTTGCAATTGTTCTGTAACCCCTTGCGGCGCGGCGCGTCTTAGCAACCGATGAAGCGCCATAGCTGTTTTTTCAGGTCCTTCCTGCCATCCGGGGGTTGGTTATTGTTCGCCGGGTTGATCGCGATTGCAGGCGAAACTCCGGGACCGGTGCGCAAGCCAGCCGACAGCGTGAATGACGCAGCGGTGCGTGAAACGCCGGGGCTCAGGCCCAACGAGAACCTTCTGTTCAATGGATGGGGCGTAACTCCCGCCGGGGAGCATGTGGCCATGAGCGACCTGCCCCTCAAGCTGGTCGTCGCGCCGGACGGCAAGTTTCTCCTGGCCGTCAGCGGCGGTTACAACGACACGGGCTTGACCATTCTCAACACGGCCGAAAAGAAGGTGACGCAATTCGTGCCCCTGAAGAAAAGCTGGAATGGCCTGGCGTTCACCAAGGACGGCAACCGCGTGCTGGTTTCCGGGGGCGGCTCAGGCCTCATCCACGTCTTCAAATATGACAAGGGCACGGTGACGGCGGAGAAGCCGGTGCGGCCGGTGCCAACCTCGGAGGACACTTTCCTGGCGGCGATTGCGGTCCATCCCGTGACCGGGAAGGTCTATGTGTGCAACGAAGGGGAGCATGAAATCCTGGTGTTGAACGAGACGACGCTGGCCTTGGAAGCGCAGATTCCGGTCGGCCAACACCCGCACACCTGCGTGCTGGGGGCGGGCAACTTCAATTTGTATGTGAGCAATTGGGGCAGCCGCAGCGTGAGCATTGTGGATACACGAAAGGGCCGCCGCTTGCAGGACATTCCGGTCGGGCTGCGTCCCAATGACATGGCGCTGGGGCGCGATGGCCGCCTGTTCGTGGCTTGCTCCGGCGACAATACGGTGCACGTGATTGATACGAAGGTCGTCGAGAAAGTCACGCCCGAGGCCACGCCCACGCGGCGGCCCACGGAGGCCGCCCTCGAGATTATCTCGACTTCGCTCTACCCGGACTCGCCGGAGGGCAGCACGCCGGACGCCGTGGCCGTCTCGCCGGATGGCAAGACGTTGTTCGTGGCCAACTCGGATAACAACAACGTCGCGGTCATTGACATTGCGGACCTCAAAGCCTCCCGGATCGAAGGATTCATCCCAGTCGGCTGGTATCCGTCAGGGCTGGCGATCAGTCCGGACAATCACA
>PLZQ01000238.1 GCA_003152225.1 Limisphaerales bacterium
ACCAATCTACGGTTTGACCCCTTTCGGGCCGAGATTTTCCGGCAAGCCGCAGCGGTCGCCCTTGCTCGCCCGCCAAAACGGTGGGGCGAAGTTCGGCGGTTCCTGATGACCAACCTCTTTTTCAACGGACGGCTGCCGCGATGGCTCGGCTTTGACCGCGGCCCCTGCGTCGCCATAGGCGGACGTGCCACGATTCATCAGGCTCAGCTTTACACCAGCAGCGGGCGCTGCACCTCTTTCCTGCCGGGCTATCGCATCGTCTCCGACCTGGCGACGGACGAATCGTTCTCGAACCTCGCCGGAGGTCCCTCAGACCGGCGCTTTTCGAGATGGTATTGCTCGGACTTGAAGAACTGGCTGGTCGGAAAATACAAACGCCTCGCCGCGTGAAGAGATGAAAGCCATTATGAAACCCATGGCCCTTCGGATCTTCCTCCAGTTCTTCACTCGCGCGCTTTGCCGCGTGACCGTCCTCAGCCCGAACAACGCGCCCGGCGAAGGCGGCGCATGGTTGGTCAGCAACCATGTTTTCTTCGTGGACATACTGCTCATGCTTGCCAACACGCATCGCTTTGTCCGTTTTCTGCGGCCCCTGGACATTCGCGAGCATTGGGCAGTCAAGCCTTTCGTGCGTTACTTCAGCATGGTCTGCCTCTCGCCCGAATCACAACATGTATGAACGACTTCAAATGTTCCTGCCCACACTGTGGCCAGCACATCCTCACTGGCACTGAAGGCGCAGTTTGGCGCCCTCGCCGTTTTCGTGTGCACAATTCTCCTGGAGGCCGGTTGCGGCCACTCTCATGCGAGCGCGTTCGTGGCGGTCCACAGGCCGGTCAAATCCGAGAACTGGCGCCTCTATGTAAACGTCAGCTCGCCCACCGCCGATATGTCCGGTACCAACGGCACCGGAGTCGAGGTGCCGGTCAGCGTCAGAGAACTGCGTAAGGTTCCAATGTTATGATAAAGCTCATTGCAATTGTGTTGGCAGTGATCGCGGTGTGCGTCAGTGGAGTAGTCTTGTTGGATCTGGCAACGTTCAATTCCGATTACCCAATCTTTAACCGGAATATTCATGACCCTGATCCAAATGGGATGCTGCTTTTGACATTGGTTCTCCCCCTATTAATGGTATCTCTTCTTTTGTGGTTCGTAGGAAAACGCAGAGGTTCGTAAGTTGAATATGAAACCCATCGCACTCCGGATCTTCCTGTGGCCTCTCACTCGGGCGTTTTACCGGCTGACCGTGCTCAGCCCGGACAACGTGCCCGGCAAAGGCGGCGCCTTGCTGGTCAGCAACCATATTTCCTTTGTGGACATGCTCCTCATTCTTGCCGGCACGCGTCGTTTTGTCCGTTTCCTTCTGCCGCAGGAGGTTTGCGCACTGTGGTGGTTGAAACCCTTCCTGCGCTATCTGCGCGTCATTCCACTGCCGCCCGAGTCGCAGCCGCGCGAGTTGATTCGTGCGGTGCACGAAGCCCGTGAGGTCATCCGCCAGGGCGAAGTCGTCGGCATCTTCGCGGAAAAAAGCATCTCGCGTATCGGCGTGCTGCTGCCGTTCCGACGCGAGTTCGAGCGAATCATGGAAGGCTTGGACGCCCCGATCATTCCCGTCTGCCTCGACGGCGTGTGGGGCAGCGTTTTCAGCTACCAGAAGGGTCGATTCTTGTGGAAGCTGCCACATCGTCTGTCGCGCCCCGTAACCGTTAGCTTTGGCAAAGCTTTGCCCGCCTCCGCAGCCGCGTTTGAAGTGCGATCCGCCATACAGGAACTGAACACGGACGCCTGGCCCCACCGCCGCAAGACGATGAAGCCCCTTCATCGTGCCTTCGTGCAGCGCGCCCGCCGGTGCCCGTTGCGCTTTGCCATGGCCGACGCCCGCGTGCCCAAGCTCAGCTTCGGTGGCGCCTTGATGAAGGTCATATTTCTCGCGCGCCGCTTGCGTTCTCATTGGGCCGGGCAGGAAAAAGTCGGCATCCTCCTGCCGCCGTCGGTCGCCGGCGCGCTCGTCAACTTTGCTGCCCTCCTTATGGGTAAAGTCCCGGTGAACCTCAATTACACCCTCTCCGAAGAACCGTTCGCCTCCTGTGTCGGGCAGTGCAAGCTCCAGACCCTGCTCACCTCAAAAGCCTTTCTCGACCGCGTCAAAGTGAAAATCCCCTGCCGCACTCTCCTGTTGGAAGAAGTCGCCGCCCAGCCGCGCCTTGGAGAAAAATTGCTCGCGCTCGCGCTGGCGTGGTTCACGCCAGCAGGCGTACTCGAGAGAGCTGTCGGACGCGAACGGCCTGGCTCCTTGGACGACCTCGCCACCGTGATTTTTTCCAGTGGCAGCACTGGCGAACCGAAAGGGGTCATGCTCACCCACTACAATATCCTGTCGAACGCCGAGCAACTGGGCCAATTGCTCGACTTCGGCCCGCGGGACCGGTTTCTGGGTATCCTCCCGTTCTTCCACTCCTTCGGCTTTACCGCCACGCTGACGGCGCCGGCAGTCATGGGGATCGGCGTGGCATTTCATCCGAATCCACTTGACGCCAAACCCATCGGCGAGCTTGTGCGTCGCTATTCGCTGACGTATCTCATGGCGACGCCGACCTTTCTGCAAATCTACCTGCGCAGTTGCGATCCCAGCGATTTCGGGAGCCTGCGTTCGGTCATGGCCAGTGCCGAAAAATTGCCCGGCTGGCTCGCCAACGCGTTTGAGGAAAAGTTTGGCCTTCGCCCCATGGAAGGTTACGGCTGCACGGAGTGCTCGCCGGTGGTGACGTGCAGCACGCGCGATTTTCGCGCGGCAGGCTTTCTGCAGGCGGGCAGTCGCCACGGCAGCATTGGCCGACCGCTGCCCGGTGTAAGCGTGCGGATCGTATCACCGGACAACGGCCAACCGATGTCGCTCGGCCAGTCGGGCTTGCTGCTGGTCCGCGGCCCCAACGTGATGCGTGGCTACCTCGGTCAGCCGGAGAAAACCGCCGAAGTCCTCCGTAATGGCTGGTATGTCACCGGCGACATCGCCACGCTTGATGAGGACGGTTTCCTGCAAATCACCGACCGCCTGAGCCGGTTCAGCAAGATTGGCGGCGAGATGGTGCCACACGTTAAGGTGGAGGAGAAGCTGCACGAGGCTCTCGGCACGAATGAAATCGCCTTCGCCGTCTGCGGTGTGCCCGACGCGAAGAAGGGCGAACGGCTCGTGGTGTTGCACACGTTGCCGGACCATCGCCTGGCGGACCTACTGAAGAAACTCCCGCAACTGGGCCTGCCCAACCTGTGGGTTCCACGGCCCAACCAGTTCTTCCACGTGGACACGATCCCGCACCTGGCTACCGGCAAGATGGACTTGAGATCCATCCGTGCATTGGCTGCCCGGCTTTCCGCAGAGAAACCAACCGAGGATAAGGAGTCTGCATAAGGTGAAACCTTTTAGCCCACCATGAATCAGCGAGAGTCAACCCAGGGTCTCAGGAGGTATGCGGTGATGGCGGTAGTGGCCATCGCGGCCATTTTGGTTATCGCGGCCGCAGCTTGGTCTTGTCCGACCCGTTGGCTTGTATGGGCCTTTGGGGGACTTTTCGTGGTCATGATGCTGGTCATTCTTTTCCACTCAATTCACGAGGAGCATGTCATCAGCCGCGCGGTTGTTGATGCCCTGCACGGTCGTGACCGCTTGACGGACGAGGAATTCGGCAAGCACTATTACGCAAACGACCTGGCTCCTCTGGCGGTACAACTGAGGCGTATGTTGGCCGACAACCTTGGCTGCGATATTTCCGGCATGATTCCGACTGACGACTTCGAGAAATGGCTCTACCTTTCTTCCGGCCCGGACTCCGCGGCGGATAGTTTCTTCGAAGAACTGGCCATCGAGTTTCAACTGACTCGCGATTGTCCGTGGCCGGAGTGCTTTGGAACTTTTGATGCGTTGGTGAGATTTTTAGCTGAACATGCACATCTCCGCAAAACACACTGAATTGCCCGGCCAGGCGCAACAAGTAGTGGGGCCATCCGACTGGCCCGAGTAAAGGCGGACCGTTTCATAGAAATGCAAAACATTGTCATCGCCAAGACCTATCGCTTCGTGCCGCCGCGCTTCAGCCCGTTCTGGGCGCGGATCATCCAGTGGTATTTGCCAACGTATCTTCGCAAGAGCTTCGGCATCACCTCGTGGGAATGCGTGGGCGCAGACCGTCTGATGGCTTCGCTGGAAGCCGGTGCCGGCGTGTTGCTGGCCTCCAACCACTGCCGCCCCTGTGATCCCATGGTTTTGGGACTGCTCGCGCGCCAGGTGGCCCGGCCGTTCCACGTCATGGCCAGTTGGCACCTCTTCATGCAAAACCCCGTGCAGTCCTTCCTGTTGCCACGCATAGGGGGATTCAGCGTCTATCGCGAGGGCCTGGATCGTGAATCGCTCAAATGCGCCACCCGCATTCTGGCCGAGGCACGATTTCCCCTGGCCATTTTCCCCGAAGGCTTCGTCACCCGCAATAACGACCGGCTGTTGCACCTGATGGATGGGGTTGCGTTTCTGGCGCGCTCGGCGGCCAAACAACGGGCGGCTGCTCCGCTGCCTGGCAAGGTCGTGGTGCATCCGGTCTTTGTCCGCTACTTTTTCGAAGGCGACCTTGCTGCGACCCTCACGCCGGTCTTACAGGAGATCGAAGCCCGCTTGTCCTGGCAGCCGCAGAGTCAACTGCCTTTGCGCGAACGGATCGTTAAAGCCGGACACGCTTTGCTCGGGCTCAAGGAAATTGAATACCTCGGCGCGCCCCAATCCGGCGACGCGAGGGAACGGCTTCCGCATTTGCTCGATCATCTGCTGGAACCGCTCCAGCAGGAGTGGACTGGGGGACGCCGTGAGCCCGATCCCATGACGCGGATCAAGCGTCTGCGCGCGGCTATCGTGCCGGACATAATCCATAGCGAACTCATCGAGGCGGAGCGCGCGCGCCGGTGGCGGCAGCTCGCGGATTTGTATGTGGCCCAGCAACTGCATTGTTACTCGGGTGATTACCTCGCCGATGCGCCGACGCCCGAGCGCTTGCTGGAAACGGTGGAGCGTTACGAGGAAGACCTGACCGACAACGCCCGCCCGCATCCACCGCTCCATGCGGTCATCTCCGTCGGCAAAGCCATCGAAGCAACGCCCACACGGGATCGCAGTGCCGACAGCGACCCGATCGCTAACGAACTCCGAGGACAGCTCGAAACGATGCTTGAAGAAAGCAAGACCCGGCGCCGCACCTGACACCTAGCACCATGAATCCTATCCTGGCAGTTTTGAATTGGCCCGCCATTGGCCTCCGTGCCGCTGTCGTCGCCGGAGCGCTGGTCGCCTGGTTCTGGACCCAATCGCTGATCGCGCGCAAGTCCACACCGAAGGAGGGCATCGGCGACGTCGTCCATGATCTCACGGCGGGCTGGCACCTATACTTCTCCAGGAATGATCGCGCCTCCAATGCAGCCCTCATCACCAGCTCGATCTTCATCGACCTCTTTGGACTTTCCTTGATCGGTGCGGCGATCTTCGGCCCCACTTTTGCGCCATTTCTGGCTATGCTCATCGTTTTCGGCTTGCGGCAAATCTGCCAGGGTCTGTGCACCTTGCCACCACCGCCCGGCATCATCTGGAGAAACCCGGGGTTCCCGGCGCTGCTCGTGACTTACGACGTGGGCAATGACTTCTTCTTCTCCGGCCACACCGCGCTGGCCGTTCTCGGAGCCCTACAGGCAGCGTATCTCGGACCGGCATGGCTCGCGGTCATCGCCGCATGCATCGCGCTGGGAGAAATGCTCATCGTGCTGGTGTTGCGGGCGCACTACACGCTGGATGTCGTGGCGGGCGCGCTAGCGGCGTTCTTCGCTGCGGCGATGGCAGGAAGGTTATCACCCGCGCTGGATGCGTGGTTGCGATGATATGAAGAAGCAGCCACAAGTTTGGCCCCCTGGAGGCTTGTCAGCACCCGTCGCCAGTTTTACCGGCCCCGAGGCGGAGCTGCACCTGGAAACAGACCTGCAAACGCTTCGAGAGATTGTAACAGGGCTGGACCGCTTGGAGGGGCGACTCGACTCTTCCCCAATTCCGAAAGCGGTCACTGGACGCGGTTATTTCACGCCCGATGAAGATGACCGTGTCCGCCAGGGCGTGCTGGTTTACCGCAACTGCCGGCTGGCGGCGTACGGAATTATCCTGCGCTACCGGGACTATGCTTCGGTGGAACCACAGACCTGCCGGCTCCGGTGCTTCCTGGTGGCCTTTGGGGCAGCGTTGGTGCTTTACGCAAAATCGCTCAAGATTATTGCTTTCGCCGAACATGTGCCGATGTTGCGAGCCAAGATCAACGAGCCGGACGTTAAATACGACATGGAGGCGGGGTTCTTTGATGATGTGCTGGCCGGCTACAGTCGAATATGCAACTACCGGTCCATCCTCCAGGCGGACGCTTTCTGGCGAGCGCATCGGGCGGAAGCTCACGCCTTAGCTGATGAGGCCGGCGGTGACTGGCCCTGGTTGCTCGATCTGATCCGTCATCAGCGCCACGCGGTTCGTAGCCGGCTGCTGCATGTGCTCTGGCAACGTCTCCGCCATGACTGGCGGGCCTTTGGCCAAACGATGCTGAGTCCATTCCGTCAGGCGCGTCACGGCCTGGAGGGTTTGCTCGCCGACCGGCTGGCTGATGCCGAAGTAACCGGCCAACCCACTCATGGCCTAGCCTCCGAAATGTTGGCGAATTTGCGGCCCCGTTTGCAGCCGGGCGATGTGCTGCTCGTGCGCGACGATAGCCGGCTCACCGCCGCCATACTGCCAGGCTTTTGGACCCATGCCGCGCTTTTCCTGGGGGGCCGGGCCGACCTGGAAGCCCTGGGTCTGCGCTCGCATCCGCATGTGGTCAGGCATTGGCATGAGATACCGGAGAACTCCGGGCCGCTTGGGCTGGTCATCGAAGCCCTCGCTCCCTGTGTGCAGTTCAACCCGCTGGAGAAATGCCTGCGGGTGGACCATCTGGTGGTGCTCCGCCCCATGCTCCCGGAGAGCGACATCGCGTCCGCCATTGGAGAAGCGATCGGTCATCTCGGGAAGCCCTACGACTTCGAGTTCGATTTCAACAACAGTTCCCGCGTCGTGTGCACCGGACTGGTCTATCGCAGCTATCACAACCGCGGTGCTATAATCTTCTCGCTCACCAAAAGGCTGGGACGCTTCACTCTCACGGGCGATGACATCATTGCCCAGGCTCTGGATGGCATGGGAGAATCGGACGCGGGGAAGATTATAGGCTTTCAGCCTGTGGCGTTGGTGCTAAAACGCCGGGACGGTCAGCCGCACGCCGCACCGCCAGAACGAATACTGCCGCTGCTGCGCCGTATTCGTCGGGGCTGGCGTCCAGCGCGAAGGGCGAAGTTCCGTAAACCGATCAACCACGCAGCGTGAAGCGAAGACCGCCATATACTGCAGTAGGCGCTGGCCCTTCTATTTGGTTGTGCCGCCGGGAATTCTCCTGGGGCTTTGGAGCTTCTTCAGAACGGGGTCAGAACAAAGGATTTGCAATGCCTGACTGATTTGCCGCGAGGTGCGGACTCGGTTGGCAGGATCGCCCGAGAGCTCAGAGTGCAATATCCGGGAGCGATTTACCACGTGATGAATCGCGGGGATCAGCGGGAGGCGGTCTTCAGGGACGACGAGGACCGGCAGAAGCTCTTGGCGACGCCGGGTGAGGCTTGCCGCAAGACCGAGTGGCCTGCGGCTGCCCCCTTCCTGCCCGGGAGAGCGATTTGTAACCTGGAAAACCTGCCGGGGGAGCACACACTGCCATCGCCCCTCAAAGACGCCTCCTGGGGGCGCCAAGCTCGAATTTGGGGCGGTTTATCCCCTGGTGGGGCCGAGCAGGGGGCGGTTCGTGAGAATGTCATATTCCTTACGCGGAGGAGCCAGTGATGCTGAGTGGTGATGGATTGCCGTATTCAATCCTGTTCAGCACCCTCGTCCGACGTTTCATTGAAAAAGCCATCAACGAGGGGGACGTTGACTCCACTGGGCAGTTCGTTTGAGTAACAACCTAAAAGAATGTTCTATTGATTTGCAGCCATTTACAGCAATTCAGCAAAATAATGTCACTCCCCAACCGCCGTCCGCCTGCGCCCCGATAACGTTAACGGTAAGCGTAACACCGCCCCAACAACCACTTCCCGCCAATACTGTTTTCACCGAACCGCTCCCCTATATAGTGTTTGGGAATAAACGAT
>PLZQ01000292.1 GCA_003152225.1 Limisphaerales bacterium
AACTTTCGTAACACCCTCTTAAAGCACTGGTAGTTGTCCCCAGAGCCTCTTTGGCGCGGATACACTGAGACGGGATCATCGGTCAGATCCAGATTGCGATTCAGGTCCAGGTAGAGTTTCCCGGCGTTGCGGTCCCAGGCAAAACCCATCTCCTCGCTCGGGTTGGCGCCCAACTGCAAGGTCCCGCGAACCACCTTGCTCCCGCTCAAAGTCGGCTCCTTCTTGAACGTCGGGTCTTTGCTGCCGACCCGGGCGCCCCAATTGGCGAAGCTGTAGCTGACTTCCTGGTAGTCGAGGTGGGCCGTCACCACTGGCCCGAACTGCGCATTCGTCGCCCCCGTTTCCTGAGCGCGGACCGGCATAACGCTCGCCATAGCCAGCCCCAGCAGCCCAAGCATTACCAGGGCTGCTCGCGCCGTTCTTGCCTTAAGCACTCGGTCTTTCATCTTGGAAACCGTTCCCACGCACCGATCCTACATTCAGGTTGGACAGCGGCAACTCTAATCCGTTTCACTGAATCGCAACAATTTGGGGCTTGAAATTCCCCCACATCGGCGCAGTGTTACCGCGTAAAGGCAATACACCGCATGACTATGAAAACTTCCGATGCTCCCCTTCCGGCGACCCGGGAAATCGCCACGCGCCTCCTCCCCCCTTGCCATTGCCGGCAGTCCCCGTCCGGCAATTGGCCGACCAGCGCCGGAGAGGGCTGGCTCCTCATCAAGCCGACGGAGACCGAGTCGAAGGAGCCGCCGGTTATCGAATACGAATGCCTGACCTGCCACCGCCGCTATCGTCTGCGGGGTCCGAAGTTCTACGAGGTGCTCGCCGAAGGCGCCGAGCGCCCCTACATGCGCGAGGGCCGTTACGGCCGTTGGCTGTCCTGCCGGTAACGCGCGAAATGCCAGGCTCCCCCTTGCTATCAAATCAGAACTATCAACCATCAACTCCCCCATGGAGTATTCACCCCATAGCACTTCGCGCGGAGGATGGTAGCCTTGGCACGCAATTGTGATTCGACTCGAGAAGGAGGCGAGTTATGTGGCACTACTGTGAGCGGCTTTTCAATAAGCCGCTCATTTTACTTTTGCCCACGGCTGGACCTTGAGTCATGAGGCCGGCGGTCAACATAATCCTTGCGCTCTCGATCCTGAGCGCCGCTTCCATCGCCGCCGGTTGGGTGCTCTCTTACTCGCTGATCCCGGAGCGTCGGCACCCGCAACTCCTGCGCCCGCTTATTACCTGGTCGGTCAAGGGCCTGCTGGTCCCGCTGGCGATCTGGGCGCTCATGAACCTGGGCCTGTCCTGGAATCTGCAACCGTTCATGCCTCAAGTGCAGGCCGCCCAAAACAATGGAGGCGCCTGGTTCCCCGAATACCTGCGCGCCCTGGCGGTCGGCTTCTTTGTCATCAGCACCTACTGGACGTCGGTGACGTTGTCCTGGTTCCTGATCGAGGCCGGCGCCGGCGCCGAAGGGCATGCCCGGGCGCAGTTCAAGGCGCTTTGCCTGACCTGTTTCATCGCCATGATCGTGCCGGCGCTCGTCCTCTGGTTTTTCGGCGGCTGGCCGCTGTTCGGGCTGGCCGGCATCGCCATGCTCGCCCCAATGGCCGGCTACGGATCGAACGTCCTGCAACTCAAGAAGGCCCCTCCGATCTACGCCCGCGCCATCGCCCGCATGAAATTTGGCAAATACTCCGAGGCCGAGATGGAGATCATCCAGGAGCTCGAGAAATGCGAAGACGACTTCGACGGCTGGCTCATGCTGGCCGGCCTCTACGCCAACCAGTTCAACGACTTGGCCGAGGCCGAGAAGACCATCCTCGAAATCTGCGCGCACCCCAAGACCACGCCGTCGCAGCTTTCCATCGCATTGCACCAGCTCGCCAACTGGCATTTGCAGCGCGGGGGCAATCCAGCCGCCGCCCGGCGCGCCCTGCAACTGATTTGCACCCGCTTGCCGGGATCGCATCTCGCCCACATGGCCCAGCTCCGGATCAATCAACTGCCCGCCTCCGTCAAGGAACTCCGCCAGCAACAAAGCGGGGCCCCAATTCCCCTGCCAGCGCTCGGCGACAGCATCGACCAAGCGCCGCCAATCGAATCAGGACTGCAGCGGCATGAGGCCGCCGAGGCGGCGAATGCTTGTGTCGAGACTCTGAGCCGCGACCCCAACAACACCTCCGCCCGGGAACGGCTGGCCCGGCTCTTTGCCGAACACCTCGACCAGCCGGACCTCGGCATCCAGCAAGCGAACCTGCTGCTGGACCTGCCCGACCAACCCGAGGCCCGACGGGCCGAGTGGTTGAGCCTCATCGCGGCCTGGCATATCAGGTATCGGCACGACACCAATGCTGCCCGCGAGATGCTCGAACGCCTTGTCCGTGAATTCCCGCAAACCCCCCAGGCCCTTGCCGCCCGCCGGCGCCTTCAGTTGATGGATGCTGAAACCCGCTCCCGGGCAGCCGGCCAGTGACGGCAAGCTAGATTGCCCTATCATCCGCAACCCGCCACCCTTTCAGATTTCGAGGTTCAGGGTTCGAGGTTCAGGGTTCGAGGTTCAGGGTTCAAGGTTCAGGGTTCAAGGTTCAGGGTTCAAGGTTCAAGGTTCGATGTTGGATGTTCGATGTTGGATGTTGCCGCTCCTCTTTTCCATTTGGCACCCCCTTCCGACCTTGGCACGATCCCCCCGTCAGGTTTTCACATGAGCTTGCCAAAGCCGCGTCGCCATCAGCCCTTCCTGTCCCTCCAGGACGGAGCGTTCCGGCTTGGAGACCGTATCATCTTCGAGCACACCACGTGGATATTTCAGCGGCATGAGCACTGGGCGATCCTGGGCACCAATGGCTCGGGCAAGTCCCTCCTCGCCGACGCCCTGCGCGGCCTCCTGCCACTAGTGCGCGGCGAACTGCGCTACCAATTCCGCCCGTCGCCCGGTTTATCCCCGGAGGAATCCATCAGCCACGTCTCCTTCGAAGACCGCAAAGCCGAGGTCCACGACACCGTCGTCCAGTCGCGCTGGAACAGCCTGGAAGAAGAGGGCGCCTCGCTCGTCCGGGATTTCCTTTCCTACGAACGCGTGATGGACATCAACCCTTTCGAGGTCACCACCCGGCACCGACAGGCACGACCCCAGTTTGAGCGGCGCATGCGCCGGGCCGTCGCCCTGCTCCAGGTCGCGCCCTTCCTCGACCGCGCACTGCTCTCGTTGTCCAACGGCGAACGGCAACGCGTCCAATTGGCGCGGGCACTCGCGCATCCCATGCGGCTCCTCATCCTGGACGAGCCCTTCACCGGGTTGGATGCCGCAAACCGCGCGCATTTCCACGTCGTCCTCGAACGCCTGATGGCCACGCCCCTGCGCGTGCTGCTTATTGCGACCCGCATCGAAGACCTCCCCCGCCACGTGACACATTTGCTCTTTGTGGATCAATGCCGCGTAGTGGCCGCCGGATCGCGCGCGAAGATACTGTCCCTGCCGCAGGTGAAGCAACTCGTCTCGACGCCGAGCACGAGCCTCGACCGGAGCGCGGGCATTCCTGTCCGCAGCAACGCACGAACGCTCCCTGTCTCACGAACCTTCAAGGCCGTTCCTCCCGTTACAACGTTCTGCGGACAGGAATGCCCGCGCTCCGTCGCCGTTGGGAGCAACCCGCGGAACCGGCATCGAATACCGGCTGGCCCCGAGCTGGTCCGGATGCGCCACATCACCGTCCGCTACGGGGACGCCGTCATCCTGCGCGGCATCGACTGGACCATCCGCGCCGGCGAAAGCTGGGCCCTGCTCGGCCCCAATGGCTCGGGCAAGACTACCCTGCTCAGCCTCATCCTCGGCGATAATCCGCAGGTCTATACCAACAACGTCGTCATCTTCGGTCAGCCACGCGGCACCGGCGAGTCGGTCTGGGACATCAAGAAGCACATCGGCTGGGTGTCGCCCGAATTGCACCTCCACTTCAATGACTCGGCGACCTGCTTCGACGTTGTGGCCTCCGGCTTCCACGACACCGTTGGCCTGTTCCAACCGGCGTCCGCCCATCAGCGGGCGGTGGCGCGGCAGTGGCTGGCGCAGTTCCAATTGCTCGAACTCGCGCAGCAGCCCCTCTTCTCCATCTCGGCAGGCCTGCAACGGATGGTTCTCCTGGCCCGGGCCCTGGTCAAGAACCCCCGCCTGCTGATCTTGGACGAGCCCTGCCAGGGCCTTGACGCCACGCACCGCGACCTCTTCGTCCGCGCCGTGGATTCCCTCATCCGCGCCGGGGCCGTGACGACCATCTACGTCACACACCGCCCTGATGAGATTCCGCCATCCATCAAACACGTCTTGCGCCTCCCGGCCAAGCCGCCTGCCTCATCCCGGTCCAGGCGCCAACATCCTGGAGCGCGGTAATAGCGCTCAGTGGCCGTCCGGGTGTTAATCAAGATGGGTGAAGTGCTCACAGGTAGAACTTGTTAGCCGATCCGCTGGCCTGCGTCCAGCAACTGCGCGATTAAGCGGTAATTGTCCTCTTGGCTTACCTCGAAGTTGCGAACGCATACGGCGCCGGTATGGGATGCGGGCTCAAAGGCGACAAAGGCGGTTACTCCCGGGTCCCGCCCGCCGTGCATAATAATTGAACGCCCATCCGGAAGCTCTCGGGTATCCCAACAAAGATGTCGTCCAAGGTGTTTGTCAGAGAACATTACTCTCAGAGTCCCCGGCTTTAACAGGCGGCTTCCGTGACCGCGGCCTTGGGCCAGATACGCAGCCACGAATTGTCCCAACTCGTTTGCACTCGTCCTCAACGCGCCGTCAGGATAGTTGGCAAAGCTGTACAGGCACAGGGGGATGAGGGTTCCGTGGGGCAGCGACCTTACATCCATAGCGGATGCTGTCCGAAATAGCCCCGCCTCTCGGGCAGGCATCTGCTCCGCCGCCCTGACGTAGGGGGTTGCGTGGTGTGCCACGTCGATTTCGCGCAGAAACCAGCCTGTATGATACATTCCCAGTGGGCGAAAGATGCGCTCTTTACAAAATGCGGAGAACGGCCTCTGCCCCAACAACTCCACCAGGTAGCCGAGCACGCCAAACCCAACATTCGAGTAACACCTTGGTTCGGCGGGCGGATTCACTGTTCCAGGCGGCCACTGGTGCCAGTTGTCCTCATCCCAATAAGCTCCTCCCGGTGTGAAGTAGCCTTTGAGCCAGTCCCCCAATGCCACCGGCGAGTCCCCACATACGTAGGTTCGGTCGTAGATGGGCCAATTATCCTTGATCGAAGAGCGATGCGTGAGCAGTTGTTCGAAAGTGATGGGAACCTCGGGGAAGTGAGGGTTCCGAAGGGCAAATGGCAGGTGCTTCCCGACATCATCCAGAAGGCCAAACCGGTTCTGTTCCCACAACTGCATGACCGCGGTGGCGGTCACTGTCTTGGAGACGGAGCCAACATTAATCAGGGTGTCGGCCAGCATCGGCCGCTGATGCTCCACGTCGGCCAGGCCAAGACCCTTCGACCACCTGACCTGCCCGGGACGGACGATCCCGCAGGCCATGCCCG
>PLZQ01000155.1:0-1449 GCA_003152225.1 Limisphaerales bacterium
TACCAGTCTGGCCATTCTTTATTGGCGGGGACGCGTTCCACCGCGTCCCACGGCTTCGGAAACCTGCCAGCGACGCGGTGGAACGCGTCCCTGCCTGGGCTGTTATGCCCCGAATTTATCGAACATCTTGGCGTTCGCCTGCATCAGGCGGATGAGATACTTCGCCTCGATGATTCCCAGCGAGCCCGAGTTCGCGCCCGTTTCCGTAAAGCGTTGCAGCTTGTCCGAGCCGGAGCACAGGGATTGCAGCATCACCGGCTGCGGATGCCACGAGTGCCCTTTCATGGCGCACGGCGTCGAATGGTCGCCGGTGATGGCCAGCACGTCGGGCTTCTTGCGCAGGAGGATCGGCAGCGCAGCGTCGAACTCCTCGATTGCCTTCTTCTTCGCGGCGAAATTGCCGTCCTCGCCGTACATGTCGGTGTATTTGAAGTGAATGAAGAAGTAGTCGTAGTTGTCGTATTCGGCAAGATACCGCTCGAACTCCTCAGCGATGGTCTGCGACCCTTCCAGCTTGGTCATGCCGACCAATTGCGCCAGGCCCTTGTACATCGGATAGACCGCGATGCACGCCGGGCGCATCCCGTACCGATCCTTGAATAACGGAATCTCCGGCTGGTGCGCAATGCCGCGCAGCAGGAAACCGTTGGCCGGCTTTTTCTGCGCAATGATCGGCAGCGCAGCCTTGTAGAACTCGGCCACCAGCTTGGCGGCTTTCTTGGCCTTGGCAGACTTAGGGTCCACCGGTGTCGCCTGCGGGATGGCGAACCCCTCCCGATGCGGGTCGGCATCCGCCAGCGGCCCTTCCAACCCTTTGCCCCGGAAGATTACCACGAACCGATGGCCCTTGCCGGCCTTGATGATCACCTCGGCATCGCCCACTTTCGTGACCTTCTGCGCCAGCAACGCGCACAGCTCTTCGCAGACCTTCGTGTCAATGCGCCCGGCGCGGCGATCGGTGACAATGCCTTTGGCGTCGATCGTGCAGAAGTTGGCCCGCGCCGCCACATCGCCAGCCTTCAGCTCAAGTCCCAGCCCAAGCGCCTCGATGACGCCGCGGCCAACCTGGAATTCCAGCGGATCGTAGCCAAACAGGCCCAGATGTCCCGGCCCGCTGCCCGGCGTGATGCCAGGCGCAATCGGGATCAGCCGTCCCTGCGCCGAATCTTTGGCCAGCGCATCGAGGTTGGGGGTGACTGCGGCTTCCAGCGGCGTGAGATAGCCTTGCTCGCGCGTGGCGATATCGCCCACACCGTCGAGCACCACCAGCGCCACCTTGGCGGTGGGCTTTAAAGTCAGTTCAGAATAGAGAGCATCTAGGTTCATAAATCAGTTTCAATTCGTTTAGTCCCCTGGGGGAACGTGACGGCGCAATCCGCTGTCACAGACTAGCCTCATAATGCGCGTGAACCAGCGGAAGCGTCAACGCGATTCGGCCTCAGAATTCCT
>PLZQ01000155.1:1483-2588 GCA_003152225.1 Limisphaerales bacterium
TCCTCGAGCGTTTGACCAAGGTCTTTCAAGGCCCGGGCGGCGAGGGCATTCGCGCGGTGGATAACCTCAGCCTGGTCGTGGAAGATAAGGAACTCCTGGCGCTGGTTGGGCCTTCAGGCTGCGGCAAGACCACCACGCTGCGCCTGATCTCCGGGCTGGAGGAACCCACGGCGGGCACGATCTCCCTCAATGGCCAGGTCGTCAACCGCCTTCCCCCAAAGGACCGCGATATCGCCATGGTCTTCCAGAACCACGCGCTCTACCCGCACATGTCGGTCTATGAGAACATGGCCTTTGGGCTGAAGCTCCGGCATTTCCCCAAGGCGGAAATCGATCAGCGAGTGAAGGAGGCCGCCCAAATCCTCGACCTTGGCGCCTGCCTCGACCGCAAGCCCGCCGCGCTTTCCGGCGGCCAGCGGCAACGGGTTGCGCTCGGCCGTGCCCTTGTCCGCCAACCGGGTCTGTTCCTGCTCGATGAGCCCCTTTCCAACCTCGACGCCCAAACGCGCCTCCAGTTGCGTGCCGAAATCGCCCGGCTCCACACCCGAATCGGCTCGACGATGATCTACGTCACCCACGATCAAGTGGAAGCCCTGACGCTGGGCCAGCGTGTCGCCGTGATGAAGGACGGCGTCATCCAGCAAGTCGCCGACCCGATGACTCTTTATCGGCAGCCAGCCAACCTGTTCGTTGCCGGCTTCATAGGCTCGCCCCCCATGAACTTCTTCGACGGGACAGTGTCAGCGGAGAAGGATGCGCTCGTGTTCGAGGAACAGAGATCGCACGGCGCAGCCTTGCCACAACCGATCACCGTCCTTTTGGATGGGGTCTCCGCCCTGCGTCTGCGCGGCTACCTTGGTAAACGAGTCGTCTTGGGTATCCGCCCGGAGCACATCGCCTGCAGGGCCCCGTTGTCCCCCCCACCGCCGGAGCGCAACATCGAGGCGACCGTAGAAGTGCTCCAGCCTCTGGGATCAGAGACCTACCTCCACCTCGCCGGCCACGCCCGTTCTTTTGTCGCCCGCGTCCCGGCTGCTGAAAGCTTCAGTGTAAGCCAGAAGGTTTCTCTGACCTTCGACGCCCGCCACGCCCACTTCTTCGATCC
>PLZQ01000419.1 GCA_003152225.1 Limisphaerales bacterium
GCCAAGACCAACGCAAAACCGCAAAAGCCCTCGAACCCTGCGCCCAGCTCGAATTCCAATCTACGGTTTGACCCCGCGTTCACAATTCCCGACGCCAAACTTTTTATGCACCGAACGCGGCAGCGGTAGCCTTGGGATCGTTGTCGCTGGGCTTTTCCGTTACACCAACTCACCGGACGCCCGGGTCCTTCACATCAAACTGCTTACCAAAGCCAGCCCATAACCTTTCGCTTGGTGCTTTTGACGCTTCAGGCGCGCTTTGATTTCCAAAGGCACGTTGATGCGTAAAGCGGGTCCGGCGCGTTGTAGGGGCAGCCAGTGAGTGCCGACGAGACTTAATCTGTCTTCGAGGGCGCGGGAGTGTCGGCAATTAAAAACCCTCGCCAATCTGCAAACTGCTGACAGACGCCAACCGTTGAGAATAAACTGTTGACCAAGTCCATGCGCCTATCCGGATGCGCCCGCGCCTCAAGCAACAAACCGAGTAGCTGAATTGTGCTCATCAGACAATGCTCGCGTTGCGTTGAGTATTTCAACATCTGCTGTGGGAAGACGGGTTCAGTTCGATCAGCAAGCGGAGTTTCGTTGTAAGCGTTCACGAAAAGTATTCCTTTTGCGTCTTTTCCCTTTTCTTCCTTGGACCCCGCGACCCATTTTTCCAACTGTGCCGCATCCGATTCTGCTGCTGAGCCCTTCTTGCCTTTGACTTCGACCACGGCGTATTTCCCTTCAAACTCCACCACCACGTCGTCTCGACCAGGCTCGCCCGGATCAGCTTTTGCGCCAAGCTCACGAAGCACGGTGATCACCGCGTCAACGAGAATATCTCCTTTGGCGGTGAAAAGAACCTTGAGGCTATTTTCGCACTCCAGTTCAGATGCTTTCGTTTGTAGTTGGATCGCAATGATGTCCGCTTGCTCCTGGAGCGACGTCAGGTTCACGCGCATTTTGCGTTCCCGTTCCCAGCCGTAATGTGTGCTCCAACCGGGAAAACTCACGGTCTGCTTGTGGGGTGCGAGGTGCTCGTTCAACTGCGTAAAAGCCGAAACGAATCTTAAGCATTGTTGGCGATAGATCGGATCCGTGCTGTTAGGAATGAACCACGGAAGAAGCAGAAGGTTACCTTGCCCGTGCTTTACACAGGAAGCCACAGCCTTGTTGGTTGCGGAAACAAAGAGAAACGGCTTGCCAGGGGCGGTTTCATAGTACGCCAAGAACTGCATGTCTTGTTTCACGGATTGCCAGAAACTCTTCAAATGATCTGGCCCTTTGAAATCAAATTTTCTGCCCGAAATCGGCCTTAAGCTCCCCGTCTGGACGGGCAAGAAAACATCCAATTGCAGAGGAGCTGTGAAGACGACGATTGTGCGTCCCAGGGCGAGGAACTCGGAAAACTCAGTACGGCGAAACTCGATTGCCTTGGGATGCTGACCCTGACCATCAATAAGTCCGGCAGAATCAATAAAGACAGCATCGAAATCCAGAACCGTCCGAGAGGAGCTGAATTCGAGCTCTTTGACTTCCTCATGCGGAAACTTTCGGCCTAATGAGCAAATGTTCATACCGCCTTTTGCATAGGCCGATGAAACCAGAACCCCGGATTCCTGTCAAGGGCGTGCGGTCGTAAGTGCGTCGTAGGCCCTACAGCCGGGTTGATGTGCCGAAGTTCCATTCTGCCAAGCCGAATGTCCGGCGGGTCCTGGGGCGTTTTAGAGCGAAGTGCTTTTGGGCGGGCGGTGGGTATTGAAATCGGGCTTGAAGTCATCTGGTAAAAGCGCATAGTCGCGCCAATGGAGTCCGGCTGTGGAATTCTGATTTTAAGGCGACTATGGATGACGGGGGAGCGATAGCATTCCTGCTTCTCTTTTGGATCGGGATCGGTGGCGGCATTGGCGCTGCAATCGGCAGTAACAAAGGAAGGGGTGGCGAAGGCTTTGCGCTGGGGATCTTTCTTGGCCCCGTCGGCTGGATCATCGCTGCCCTGCTCGACTACTCGCTCAAGTGTCCGGTCTGCAAGGGCGGGATTCCCGAAGGGGCATCCGTCTGCAAAAACTGCGGCCACGTCCCGAACAAGCAAAAGGGACTTCCGGGGGCTCCTGCCAATTCGCCCGTTGATTCAGAAAGGAAGAAATGCCCCTTTTGTGCGGAGCTTATTCTGCGCGAGGCGATTAAGTGCCGGTATTGTGGAAGTGACCTAACCAAGCAACCGAGTTCCGCGCCGCCGCCAGCCACTTCTCTGGAAGAGCCGGACTATATTAAGACTACCTGCCCCGGTTGCGGGGTGAAGATTGAACACCTCCCCTTCAACGGTTGGGCGGATTGTCCTGAGTGCCGCCAGCGGGTGGACCTTTCCAAGGTTGATTAGCGGGGCATTGGCCTTCTTGATGCGGAATCGGGGTCTGGCGCGTCCTGGGGAGTTTTGGAGCGAAGCGCTTTGGAGCGGGTTGCGGGTCTTGAAATCAGGCTTGGCAACCCACCGGCAGAGGCGCACAGTCGTCACCGCGGGTTCGGTTTGACAAGCTGACCAGCAAGATCGCTGCGTCCGAAGTCCGCGAGGCCAAGAGTTGGTTCGGGAAAAACTATGTCGCGCATCGTTCCGCCATCTATTCGAGAGACCGCGTTTAGCTGCCCTCATTGTTCTGCCTTCACGACCCAACAGTGGTATGTTCTTGCCGCCAGCACTTTGCCGGAACAAAGCCCACTTCCATTCGTCGCAAGCGAGGAGGCCAAACAAAAGATTAAGAATGACAGTGTTATGCCTGAGGACAAAAAGCTGAAGTGCTTGAACTGGTTGGATCAGTTGCTGGCGGGACTTGTGGTTATTGAGGGGGATGGTGGATACGCGCAATATAAAGTTGACAATCTTTTCCTGAGCAAGTGCTACAACTGCAAGAAGGTCGCTGTTTGGGTTTCAGATAGATTGCTGTTTCCGGCCACTAAAGTTGGCGTCCTGCCTAACCCGGAGTTGCGTGAAGAAATCCTGCATGATTTCGAGGAGGCCAGAGAGATCGTCAATGCTTCTCCTCGCGGGGCTGCGGCTTTGCTGCGCCTCTGTATCCAAAAGCTGTGCAGCCATCTTGGAGAGAAGGGCAAGAACATCGATGACGACATAGGCAGTTTGGTCAAAAAGGGATTGAACCCACTGGTTCAACAATCTTTGGATATTGTCAGGGTTATCGGAAACGAGGCTGTGCATCCCGGAGTCATCGATCTGAAAGATGATCGGGATACTGCGCTGCGTCTTTTTGAGCTGGTTAATGCCATCGTCGAACAAATGATTTCTCACCCTAAAGCCGTCAATGAAATGTACGCAAGGCTTCCAGAAGCCAAGCGAAAGGCAATTAAAGCTAGGGACGGAACATGAGTTGATCAATTATGGCTGGTGACGTTTGGCAGGCTGCCCGGAAGAGACTTCGCGCCGTACTTGTGCAATGGCACCAAGCACGAATGCTTGACATACCAAGGGACCCAGCTCGTGAGCACGCCTACCGCAAGGCCCTGTTGCAGCTTGAGATTCCAGCGCAGAACCAGATTGACCGGCTTTGTCGTGACTGGTTTGCGGGGAGACGGCTTCGGATTTCGAGGATGAACCCGGATAATGCTTGCCTTGTGTATGACCGCTTTGCGGAGGCGGAGGGTTTTTGCGCGTCTTGCTGCGACAACCCTCCCGTCGCAGCCACAACCGTAGCTGATGCACTAACTTTTCTCCTGATAGAGCATTGGGCAGCGGATGGGGCTGCTTCTTGGCGAGCCCGCTTAGATGAGTAACAAACTCAGGACTCAATCCACCATAAACCAGGTTCCATTCCCTCGCAGTTAGGGTTCTCCCCAGACACCGCACTTTGAAGAATCCGATTGGAGTTTTCTGTTTCACAAAAGCCAAGCTTCTTTGGTAGCGGTTAATCACTCGCCGTTTACCGCGCCTTCAACAGGAAGGCGAGAGAATCTCAGGCGGAGTACACGAGCCGGTTGCCGTTCTGCTGCCACGTGGCCCGCCGCTGGGCACGATACCAGCCTAGCCGCTCGTAATGGGTAATGCGCCGGTCGGTCAGCAAGCGCAGTGTCACGGTCTTTTCGGAAACGTCCAGAGCGTAATGGACTTCCGGGTCCATACTAATCCGGGGCACGGCTTCAAAGGTGGCTTCGCTCCGCTTCATTCAGTAGAGCATGCGCCCGCGTTTCATCTTCCGGTCAAAGAATCCGAGCACGCAATCGAAAGGCCGGGGAGTGAACACGCGCTCGTACTCGAACCGCGCTCCCCGGCCGCCGATTTGTTCGTCCAAGCGTCAGTCCTCACTATTGACACTGCGGCCCTTCCAGAGCCTGTGGCTGGGTTTTTGGTTACTCACTGAGTGACAGAAAGATAAAGAGGAATCCCATTTTTCTGTCCCCTGTGTCTTTGTCTGCTTCTCATTCTCCAGTGTGGCTTGGCCGGGCTGCGTTCTATGTGGTTAAACCGCTCGATTTAGAGTCGCTCGGCCAACTCAGTGAGATTGCCTCACTGGCGCAACTGAGGCCCAGGCGTGGCCCGGCGAAAGCTGGATCTGCCGTACCGGTCCCGGACGCCCGGGAGATACACGGGACACGCGCCGGAGCCTCGCCGGACCCTCCTGGTTGGTAACTTTCAGCCTCCCGGGAGCGCCGCCCGCCTCCGGCGGGCCTCGTAATATACGCCACGCTTACGGCAAACGGGCGGAAGACACCCCCTGGAACAGGCGCTGCGGGCTGTCCTGCCCAGCCGCACGTGCGCTGGTCGGTCCGGAATCCCGCAACTCGTTGAGCCAGAGCATGTTGCGAACATCCCACGCCCAACACCGAACTTGGGGGCTGAGTGGCGTATGGCTAGTGTATCCCTAGCGTATCCCCGGCGTACAACTAGCGATCACCTAGCCATTCCCTATAGGGTACCTAGTGGTTCCCTATACAACACCTATACGACTCCTAGTGAACTCCTAGTGAACACGCGGCGAATGCGTGAAAATCACGCATATCTGAAGGGTGCCGGACGCCGGGTGGGGCGGGCAAAGCCGCCCAAAGCTACACTTTGGCAAAAGCTGAAATGCTGAAAGCTGAAAGCTGAAACCAGAAACGGGGCTGCGGCAAGCCACCCAAAGCGACATCAAAGCCACCCAAAAGCGTGTTGATAGCCAACCGATAGGCACCCCAAAGCCACCTCAAGGCTACCCCGAGGCTACCCCGAGGCTACCCCGAGGCTACCCCAAAGCTACCCCAAAGCCACGAGAAAGCCGGATGATTCCATTTGCCGTATGGCGAGGTATGGCAGGTCTTGCTGGATCGTCGCCGGAGTCTGGTCACGGGCTCGTTGGTATCGCGTTTATCTCGACAGCTTTGCCGTTGCCAACCACGACCTTGCCCAAGATTCGCGACTGGAGATGCGGCAGAACGCCCGGCTGGGGGGCACCGGCTTGGAATCCACCTACGCCATCCCCGAGCTTCAGGTAGTTTGTCGCCGCCTGTAACAAGACTAGGTTGGTAGCCATCGTGAGGTTGCCGGTGAACACGACTTTCTTGTTCAGACTCCGGTTGGTGCCGGCGACGCGGAAGAAATAGGACGGCTGGGCCGAGTGGTCTGAATCGCGGCTGGCGGTGGGGATTTCCTCGATCACCGCCCCTAGTGTTTGGGGCGCCCGGGTGGCCGTAGAGCTTTCCGCTTTGGTCGAGCGCTGACGCCGGGCGGCGGCGGCGATTTGCACATAGCCGCTATACACCGAACCGTCGCCATCGACAATCCGCAGGGCAGGGCCCGCCTGTTCCACTTGAAATGATGCCAGCACCGGGTGCGCGGGCGCGGCTTTATCCGCGAGGGCGAGCTTCGTTTTGGATTCCGGTGTAACTTGGGCGAACCATTGGGTAGTGCTGCCGGGCTTTGCTCCGGAGCGGTCTTCGGCGGAGTACCTGAGGAGGCTATCCGTCGTGGTCGAAGCGGGTTTCGGGCGGTTGGCCGAGGCGACCTCAGCCAGGGACTTGTAGGCGAAGCCGGGTTGGGCAGCTTTATCCCCGGCCAGGCTCGCTGATTCGTCCGCTGCTACGACCGTGGCTGCCGCGGGTGGTGTGGCAACGGGCGCTGGCGAAGCGGGGGCGGCTGGCATGCTGGCGGGCGGGATCGGCTGGCTGGCCAACCCATACCGCCGTTCCAAAGCACCACTGACTGCCCCAGCCGGAACTTGCGCCACGGGGCCGACGGAAGCTTCGACCTTCGCCTCGGCAACTTCTTTCCGGTCTGCCAGTTGGGGCGCGGCGGCGGCCGTAACCTTCTTTCCGGCTGCGAGCTCCACTGGCATCGCGATGCGGTCCTTTGGCAGCTCCTCCTGCTCGGTCCCGAGTCGGCGGGCGGGCGTGGCAAGGGCCGGTGCGGGCTTGTCCGCGAACGCGACCGCTTGTGGAACGGCACTTGGTGCCGGGGTCGGCGAAGCAGGGGTCGTTGCCACTTCGGCGGACGCCGAAGGCAAGGGCTGCTTGGCCTGCTGTACCCGAAGGAAGGGCTCGTTCTTGGCGAGAAGGGCTTTTGGTTTACCGTTGTCGGGTCCGGGAACGAGCACATATACCGCCAACGCCAGCACAGCGAAGATGGCCGCGCCACCGGCGAACCGTGGCCACAGTTGGCCGAGCATCTCGGCGAAGCCGCGCTTCTCGCGTCCCGGTTTGGCATATTTGCGGGCCACTTCGCCCTGCAACAGGCGCCGGGTCGCCGGGTGCAATTCCAGCGGCGCGCTGGACTCGTCGCGGCGCTTCTTCGCCGCAGCGCGCAGCAGCCTCTCAATCGGACGTTCCGGTTCGTTTGCCATATTCGCTAAGAGTTAGACGGGAACGCGGCGGATTTCTCCCCGACAAAGTGTTTCCGTGCAATCGCTTCCAGCCGGTCCAGGCATTTGCTCAGGCGCGAGCTGACGGTCTTGGGGTTAAGATCGAGTGAGCGGCTAATGTCGTCATAGCTCAAATCGCCGAAGTAGCGCAATTCGATGATCTCACGGCACGGGTCGCCAAGCTGTTCGAGGGCCTGGTGGATCAGCGCGACCTGCTCGGCGTTCATGAGCATGGCGTCGGGCGCGGGTGTGGTGCCGGGCGGGTCGAGCGTCAGCCCACTCTCGGGATCTTCGGCCTGAAGCGAAAGAGGTGTCTGGCCGCCGCCGCGCTTGGCCGCCTGCCGGCGCTCGCGGTAATCCCGGGCCTTGTTGGCGGCGATGCGGAACAGCCAGGTTTGAAACTGGCTGCCACCGTGGAAGGAATCGAGGTTCCGGATGACAGACAGGAAGACCTCCTGGCAAATCTCCTCGACGTCCTCGCGCGAAAGATCGTGCCCAAGCTGAAAGACAAAGCGCCCCGCCGCCGCGTAATGCCGGTCGAACAGCTCGTCCCAGGCCGCCGCTTCACCGCGGCGGCAGCGGGCAAGCAAGTCTGCTTCGGCGTCCGAACCCATGCTGATTCAGACTATATTTGAGGGCTCTCCGTTTGAACAGGATTCTCTCGCACCGAGGCCGCTATGGCGTGTCTCGTTACTGCCGCCACAGGCCAGGAGCGCAGCCTTTAGGCTGCAGGAACGTGACATATGAGGTGAGCGTCGAGATTCGCCGGCGCGGCAGAGGAATCCCATGTTTCTGCAGCCTAAAGGCTATGCTCCTGGGAGGCAGTCCGAAGCCTGCCTTGCGTCGTGGGAATATCAGGATGCCCACGGGCCGCTATGGCTGAATCGGGCCTTGACCCGCCTGCCGATTCAGAGAGATTCGTCGAGAGCAATGCGAAGCCGTTACTTATCAGATTGACGCTATGGCCAACCGACTGCTGCTGGTAGGCTGGGATGCGGCGGATTGGAGCATCCTCCATCCCCTGATTGACGCGGACGAAATGCCAACGCTGCGCCGCATTGTCGAGGCGGGTGCGTCCGGCCAACTGCTCGGCACCCAGCCGTTGGTGTCTGTGGCGCAATGGACCACCGTCGCCACTGGTAAACGCCCCTGGCAACATCGAGTGTGTCACCCCATTGAAAGGATTACTGGCGCAAATCAGGCCGTTCCCGTAACTGCCGCGCGGCGCCGCTCGCGGGCACTTTGGGAGATGCTGGCCCAGGCGGCCAAGCGAAGCCTCGTTGTGGGCTGGCCCGCGACGCACGGCGGGCGAACCGAAAACACCGTGCTCGCTTCCGACCGGTATGCCCAACCGACCGCCGCACCGGGCATCAAACCGTGGCCGCCCGCTGTGCCGGGGACTTACTGGCCGGAGGAAGCCGGCGTCCAGTTGGATCGCTGGCGAGTGAGCCCGGAGGAGGTCCAGGCGGACATCGTATCGCTCTGCATCCCCGAGTGGAAGAAGATCAACCAGAAACGCGACCGGCGCCTCGGGCAGTTGCGGGTCTTCCTGGCAGCGGATTTTTCCCACCAAACCGCGATGATGACCTTGCTCGCCGGCGGTAAGTGGGACTTTGCCGCGGTTCACTTTCCGGCGCTGGGCACGATCAGTCGGCTTTTTCTCCCTTACCATGGGGCGCGGCCGAACTGGGTTCCCGAGGCGGAGTTCGGGCTGTATCATAACGTGATTCGCGGCGCCTGCCGCCTGCTGGACCAGATGCTGGGCCGACTGGTCCAAGCCGCCGGCAAGGACGCGTCCGTCCTGATCGTCTCCGCGCACGGCGTGGCCCGCCACGTCTCCCCTCCGGCTAGGGTTGGCGCCGTTGACAACGAAGCCTGGAAGTCGCCCCACGGCATCTTTGCCGCCTGCGGCCCCGGATGGGCCGGGGATGCGCTCGTCGTGGGCGCTACCGTTCTCGATGTGGCGCCGACGGTGCTCACGTGGTTCGGGCAGCCCATCGGCGATGACATGGAAGGGCGGGTATTGGTCGAGGGCTTTGCGAAGCCGCCCGAGGTCACGCGCGTGCCAAGCTGGGAGCCGGCGCCGGCCGTTGCCTCGCCTCCGGCCGCTGAAGACTCCGGTTCCGCGGACAACCCGAAAGCGGCTGCCATAGTCCGGCGCGAGTCGGATTGGAATCTCGCGCAGTCCTACCTTGATGCCGGGCGGTGTGAGGAAGCGTTGCCAGTGCTGGAGAGGTTGTTTCGCAGCTTTCCGGAACGGCTGGAGCTGGGGCACGCGCTCTTCCAGTGCCAACTGACACTGCGGAACTTCACGGAAGCGGCGGAAACACTCGAGGTGGTGCTCGAAGCGCTTCCCGCCGGGATCTGGCCGCTCCTGTCTCGGGCCGAACTCTGCCTTGCCCGAGGGGACATCCGGGAGGCGCGATCCAGAGTGGAGGAAGCGCGGGCGCTGCACCCCGTTCAGCCGGATGCATTGCGCCGGCTCGGCATGCTCTTCCTGCGCCTGCGGGAATGGAATGCGCTGGCGGACCTCGCCAAACAGGCGCTCAAGTTGGACGATAACGACCCACTCGCCTGGCTGGGATTGGCCGAGGCGCAGTTGCGGAAGCGACTGCCAGCCGAGGCGGAGGAAGCTGCGCTGCGGGCCATTGGGCTGAACTATTACCTCTCGGACGCCCATTTCGTCCTCGCGCGGGCGCTGCTGGCCCAGGGCAAGTGGCAGCGCGCCCGAGACGCCATGCAAACTCTCTTGCGGCTCCAGCCCAGCAACCGCGCTGCCGCCGCCTACGTCAAACGAATGGAAGGAAACCGCCGCCCTTAACCGAAACGATTCAGTGACAGGGGAGCGCGCCCGCCCCGGGCGCCTTGGCTGGCGCCCCCGCCCGTCCGCCGCATTTGCGACCTGCGCCGGGCAAGTGCCGATGATGCGGTAGTTGCGACAGGCCCAATCTGCCGAGTGCTGCGGCGGGCTGGCTAACAGCCTGGCGTTGGGGATTTGCTGCGCGCGGGACTATTTCCGGCGACGAGCGAGAAACAGACCCGCGATGCCGAGGCCCAGCAGCGATATCGAGGTTGGTTCGGGCACCACTGCCGTGATCGTGAGATTATCCCAAATGTCGGCGTTGAGCAGTTGGTTAATGGCCGTCGAATTGCCCGACAGGCCGGTGTCAATCGCGGCCAGTGATACCTGGCCGCCGGCGAACGTCAGAGCGGAATCGGGCACGGTGGTGATGGTGTGCCCATCAATCTCCCAGGTCACGTTCACGCCATCCTGGGTGATGGTCATTGTGTGCCAGGCGAAACCCATGACTCCGGCCGGCGTGCTGCCGCCCTGGGTTGCCGAGCTCAGGGTCACTTGGGCAGCCGGCGCGGTTTGGGACGTGAGAAAGCTGTAATACGGATCGGTGTACGACGCCGAAGTTGCGCTGGTTCCGGCAGCGAAGTAGGAACTGGTTGTCGGATTCGGGTGTGTAGCGTCTGTGTAGACGCGATACGCTTGATTGGCGCCGCCGCCGTTGTCATGGAAGGCCTCCACGAGGAGACCATCGTTGCCGGCGATATATTGCAGGCTGGTTGCGGCGGTGCCGATCCCCATCGCCATGCCCGTGCTGCCGTTGGCGCCGCTGGCGGCGATGCTCGTGCCGCCGATATAATTGCCCCACACATCGGCGCTCACCACGTACTGGCTGGGGAGCGAGAGGCCTTTGGTCGCAACCGAGACCGCCCCAACGACTGTGCCGACTGAGTTCTGGAGATTATCCGTTCGCAGGCGCAAGCCAAGAGTCGTTGAATCGGTCGTATGCGGGGCCACGGGAATCCCCAGGGCAGAATAATCATAACCAAACGTTGCGTCAGACGACGGCCCGGTGGCGCCTGCCGTTATAAAGATGTTGTAATTGGCCGCGCCAGCCGCGCTATTGAAATCATCGCTATAGATCGCCGCCGACGAAATTGCCGGAAAAAGGGCTGCGGGCAGGGCGGCCATTGCTGCGGCGACCAAACAATTACGATTCATTTTTCGCATATATTATTGTTCTTGGTACAACTGATTAAACTAAAAACATCAACCACACTGCCTCAGGAGAATTTGTTCTGGGACACGCCGTCCCTCTAGTAGCACCCGTCCTCCGTAACAATACTGCGGAGGGTGGACTGCGGCGGTCGTTCTTCTGAAACGCTTCACACTTCTCTGAAGTAATTGAGTTCAACTGCTGAACAGTTAACTCCGTTTTTCAGCAAAGTGTCAATGCCTTTGTTTCGTTTTGTGATCCACTGGGCGATGCTTCGCTCGTTTCTTGTTTGTGCTCTTTGCGTTCTGTTGTGGCGAAAACCCCAGAGGTCCTGCTCAAGCGCCTTGTTGGACGATCCTTTTTTTTAAGCAGGCACTGGTCAGTGCGGGCAGAGAGTCGGTTTTGGCCACGATGCTGTAACAGCCGCCCCGGCGTTTGCTGCTGCCGCCGTCGGTCCTCGTCATCCTCGAAAATCGCCTCCCACCGGTCTCCCCGACTCATCACATGATAGATCGCCCCAGGTTACTGAATGCGCAGCTTCCGAGCCATGCCCGGAGATTACTGTCACTCTCCTCTAGCGCCAAGAGAACATTACAAACTCATTAACTGGGTGACCCTTTACGAGCGGATGCACTCGAACCAGTTGGCGTGATGATTGTTGGCGCCAATGGCGCCCTTGAACCCGATCACTGTCCCCCGTCCTCTGTCCTCTGGTTCCCGGTCCCATTTCACCTCTGCCGTGACATTTTCCTCCGTGCCTTGTCTCCGCGCGGTGGTTATCATCAATCCATGTGCCACAAACGACTTCAGGCAATGCCACGGTTGCTTGCGCTGCTCATCGTTTCGCAGTCAGGGCTCGGTGCGCCGGCCGCGGGCGAGCAACTCACTCGGGTGGCGGCTGGGGACCTGCAACTCACGCTGCGTAGCATAGCCGGTGGCCTCCGGATTGACCACCTGCTCGACACTCAATCCGGCCAGGAACTCCTCGCCACGAACCCGCTCCCCCTGTTCTCGCTCACGCTGCGCCAAACCGGCTCGACCAACCCGGTCAGCCTGACCGCCGACGCTGGCTGGAGCCAGTGCCGCATCCAGCCGCACGGAGCGCGCCTCGAACTGCGCTGGTCCCGGCCCCTGGATAAGGCGCTGGCCGGGCTCTCGGTCACCGCCACAGTTTCTCCCGATACCGACGCGAGCGCCCTCCGCTGGAAGCTGCGCGTTGAAAACACCAGCACCAACTGGAGTGTCTGGCGCGTCGTCTTCCCGCAGGTTGCCCTGGCCGACCTGGGCTCCAACGGGGTCGTGCTGTTCCCGCGCGGCCCGGGCGACCTGCAACGCGGCGTCTGGCATCGGTCCTTCAACTACAGCGGCACCTACCCCAATGGCTGGTGTTCCATGCAGTTCATGGCCGCCTACCGCGAGAGCGAGAAGCCGGTGGGCCTTTACGTGGCCACCCACGATCCGTGGGGCAGCATCAAGGACCTCGCGCTGAAAAGCGATCCCGCCGCGCACACTGTTCGGTTGAGCTTCGACCATCCGGCACCCGGCTTGGGCCTCGCCGGAAACGACTTCGCTCTTCCCGGCGAGGCTGTCTGGCAGCTTCTGCGCGGCGACTGGTTCGATGCGGCGATGATCTACAAACGTTGGGCGCGGCGGGAGGCCAAGTGGTGGCCGCGCTTAGGGCGCGACGGCCGCGCCGATACTCCGCGATGGATGCGCAACTTGAATGCCTGGGCCATGACTGGGGGCGCGCCGGACACGTGCGTGCCGGCGGTAAAGCAATTCCGCGATTTCCTCGGTATGCCGCTCGGTTTTCATTGGCATAACTGGCACCAAATTCCATTCGACAACGACTACCCGCATTACTTTCCCGCCAAGGCTGGCTTCGCCCAGGGCGTCGCCGATTTGAAATCCGCCGGTGTTTTCGTCATGCCCTATATCAATGGCCGGCTGTGGGATACACACGATCGTGGCGCCGAAGATTATCAATTCAGCTGGCTCGCCCTGGCCGCCGCCACCAAGCAAGGCGACGGCTCGCCTTATCTCGAAACCTACAACAGCAAGGAGACCAACGGCGAACCAGTGCGTCTGGGCGTGATGTGCCCCGCCACCCCCCTCTGGCAAAATACCGTCAGCAACATCGTCCTGCGGCTGCTGCGTGAGTGCGGGACCAGCGCGGTCTATATTGACCAGGTGGCCGCGGCCTCACCCACTCTCTGCCAGGATCCCGCGCACGGCCACCCGCTCGGTGGCGGGCATTGGTGGAACGAAAGCTATTGGAAAATGCTGGCAGCCATCCGCCGTGCCATGCCGCCCGGGACGGCGTTGACGACCGAGTGCAACGCCGAACCGTTCATCCGCTGCTTCGACGGCTATCTGACCTGGCATTGGCAGTTCCCGGGACAGGTGCCCGCGTTCCCGGCAATCTACGGCGGCACCATCCAGATGTTCGGACGCGCCTACCGCGGCGGCGACACCAAGGACTTGGCCCTCCGTATGAAGGCCGGACAGCAACTGGTCTTCGGCGAACAACTGGGCTGGCTCGACCCCGGCTTGGTGAAGGAGCCGGAGAACGCTGAGTTTTTCCGCCAAATGGTGCGGCTCCGCGCGCCTTTCAGCCGCTACTTCTTCGCCGGCGAAATGGCCCGGCCCCCCCGGCTCGTCGGCCCCGTTCCCACCGTGCGCGCCGATTGGCAATGGTCGGGTGAATGGTGGGTAACCACCGACGCCGTCCTGACCGGCGCGTGGCAATTGCCCCGGGAGAAGCGGATGGTGCTGCTGTTCGTCAACGTCGGCGACGAGAGCGTGTCGGGGCGAGTGCATTTCAATGCAGCAGCAAACGGTATTCGCGCGTCCGTGCTCCACGTGCAGCGAAGCACGGCCGGCGGGAACAAAACCGAGTGGGAGAAGGAGTCCGCGGTCTTCGACCGCACAGCGACTTTCCCACCCCGCCAGGCTAAAGCGTGGGAATTGAAGTGGTAGGCCCCCTCGGCTCCGTGCGTCTGCTTCGGCGCGCGCCACGCTCTTAGACCTCGCCAAACCCTCCACGCGCTCACCTTTTCGGGCGCTTCGGTCTTGGGCAGTTGGTTAAACTTTTCCATCCATCGCTTTCATTCTGAACTCCGGAAGCCTGGCTTCCAGACATGAGGGGACTTGCACCCTCGCTTACGCACATCTTCTCGGAGCGCACCAGCATTTCAGCTTTTCCACGTGGCCCGACTTTGGACTTTCATCCGCCCTCGTTTCGGCGCATCATTAAGCGACTCTTCGTCGTGGGCGGCACAATTGCACAATCAGCGACCTGCCAGGTGGCCCTTCCGGGCCACCATACCCCACCGCGTCGCGCCGCGTCCCGACCAGAACCCGCTCCAGGGACCCCAACCTCCCCGGCGGTCCCCAGCCAATGTAACCCACCACACCCTGAACCCCCATGAAGTCATCTTTTCTTCCTATCTGATCCAGGCGGCGCCATGAAAAGAAACCTTCCTGTCAAACCAAACACGGTGCCCTTGGAACGGCGCATTCTGACCGTCCGTGGAGAGCGGGTCATCCTGGACGCCGACCTGGCCCAAGTGTACGGGGTTACAACCAAAGCCCTAAACCAAGCCATCAAGCGCAATGCCGAACGTTTCCCGGACGACTTTGCATTCTTGCTGACCCCGGCCGAGAAGGCTGAGGTGGTCACAAACTGTGACCACCTCACCCGGCTCAGATTCTCGCCCGTTCTCCCCCGCGCCCTGACGGAACACGGCGCCATCATGGCCGCCAATGTGCTCAACAGCTCCGAAGCAGTTCAGATGAGCGTCTTCGTCGTCCGGGCGTTTCTCAAAATGCGCGCTGCCCTCAATGACACCCGCGCACTCACTCGAAAACTGGCCGCGCTGGAACACGAACTTAAGGGTCGCTTGGACGTTCACGAAGCCGCCATTGTGGACGTTCTTCAGCGCATCATGAAAATCCTCGACCCGCCCCCGCCGCCCCCGGAGCCACCACCACCGGAAATCGGCTTCCACGTCAAAGAAGACGCCATCCCCTACCGCACCAAACGAAAAGTGGCTTCTTAACCCATCCTTCTATGCCACGTAAGCACCATGAATAAACCGACCACGACACTACTCAGGGAACAGGCGATGGAAGCGTTGAATAACGCCGTCGCCAAAGTCGTCGACCAAATCATCGGCAAATTCGGCGGCCGCTCCACTTTGCACGACGAGACTGACGAATACGTTAGGCAGAATGAAGTGAGAGTTTTGTTTGCAGCAGGGGCAAAGAGCAACTCGCGCATCGGTTGCTGGAGCCTGTAACAATTGTGCAATGACTAACGGCAAACAAAAGCGTGCGGAATCTCTGAAAGAGCTAGCTGGCCTCGGCAAAGAAGGATTTGCAAAGCCTAGCACGTTCTATCGCCACCTCCATCCTGAGTTGTTTTCGGACAGCAGGGCCAGCAAGAAGGTGTTACTGACGAAAGCGTTGCTCGAATTCCACCTCGACCAACTCACCGTAAACAAGAAAGAATATGAGTTTGAGGAATTCTGCTTGCGTCTAGCCGAACGAGAGATTTGTTCAAACCTGATCCCCCAGACAGGACCAGTTGGCGGAGGCGACAGCAAAGTCGATGCGTCCACTTACCCGGTAGCAGCTGAGTTGCGCGAGCAGCGTTATTGGAACGGGAAAGCGAAACCCACTGGAGAGGAGTGGGCCTTTGCTTTCAGTGCGAAGAAAGCCTGGCAAGACAAAGCTCGTGCTGACATTGCCAAGATCGCTGGCGTTCCACGCAAGTTCCAAAAGGCGTTCTTCATGACCAACCAACCAGCGCGCGAAAAAGTCCGTGCAAAACTGGAGGCAGAACTCTCCTCAAACTCCGGGATGCACGTCTCCATTCTTGATCGCACATGGATAGTCCGAAAAGTGTTGGAAAATCGACTGGAGGAATTAGCGATGTCGTGTTTGGGGTTGGATGCTGGAACTGCACAAGAACGACAGCGCGGCCCGCGTGATACTGCTGCTGAGCAGCGACTTCACGATCTGCTCCAAACACTTCAAATCCCAGAACAAGCACCTCGCAGCAAATACGCACTGGCCCAAGATTTCCTCGAAGCTGCAAAGGGATATCCCGGGAATTTAATG
>PLZQ01000540.1 GCA_003152225.1 Limisphaerales bacterium
GAGAAGCGGTGGTCGTGGAAGCTTCCAGCGATTTGCGAAACTGGATGCCAATCCAAACGAACACGGCCACCGGGTCCACGCTCTCATTTACCAACGCCATCAATCCGGCGTTGCCGGGCCAATACTTCCGCGCCCGAGTGCGCTAACGCGGCTTAATTCCGACGTGAGTGACTTGATCGGCCACATTTTGCAGGAAAGTTGGAAGGCCAAAGTCCCCGCTTGCCCACCCGGATTTCGTTCGCCACAAAAACGGAGACTAGCGGAGAGCATCGCCTGATCACCACCGATACGGATTTCCGCATCTACCGGCGGCACAGCCGACAGGTCGTTCCCTGCTTGATGCCGTGACCCCAACCACGCTACGCCCCATTTCTGCTTTCTGCTTTCCCAATTTCAGCTTTTCCCCAGGTCCCCCACGACGGGCACAGTTCAAGTTCCAATCTCCGGTCTGACCCGTTTCCGGTCGCTGAGCCGGAGGAAATGATAACATCGAGGTTGAAGTGCTCTACCTGGTAGGTTTTGCCATCGGCGGCAGTTGTTGCAGTTCCCCCTCTTCAAAAACATTCTTTATGTGCTTGGAAATGACTGATTTATCGCGCTGAAACAGCTCGGTGATCTGGTTCAGCGACAGCCAGGCTGTCTCCCCGGTGAACCGCGTTTCGTTGCGTGTCCGCCCAAGGCGGAGATTGGAATCCGAGCTGTGCGCACCAAACAAGTGGCATGCGACGTATTACCGTTGCGAATCTGCGGTTTGCCACCTTTCTCTCTCTATTTTCCACGTTTGTCAACTCAGTACGAATTCGCCGCCAACGAAGCACAAATGAGTTCCCGATCGTTTCGAGCGTAAACATTCTGATGAGCAAAAGCGGGGGCAGCCCAGGCGACCTTTCGGCTGCCAAACGGCCAGGTTGGCTCGATCAATTTCGTGCGGCTGATTTCCTCGTAGCCGCCGGGGGTCAAATGGGCCTGAATGAGTTCGCCCCGGTCGTTAAAGAGAAAAGCCGTATCGCCATGCACAGTCACGTGGATACTCGCCCCGTTCATCAAATCGGTCACGGTGTTGGTCTTCCAAAGTTCCTCACCGGTGGCCGCATTCAGGCAGAGGAAAGCCCCGCCCGTTTTGGCGCTGTAAACATAATCGCCCTTATGCTCTTCTGCACATGAGGGCGATTATGCGCCGATCGGGATTATGCTCAGATGAGCGAGGTCCTTTCACCCTTGGCCGCTTGATGCAATGGCGCTGCGGCGCAAGAGACCTTCCGTAACTCCCCATAATCAAAGCCGGTCCAAGAAGTCGAGGAGTTGATCAGTCGGTTGGAAGCGGCAACTTTTCGTTTTGGAGATCTCAAGGGATTGGAGCGCCTTCTCTTTCATTGCGAGATCTGCTTCAAGATAATGATGTGTCGTATCGAGCTTCTCATGCCCGAGCCACAGCGCAATCACCTCCAGCTTCACGCCGGCTTGGAGCATGTGGAAGGCCGTGCTGTGCCTGATCTTATGGGGTGAGATCTTGCGCTTATCAAAGGACGGGCAAGCACGTGTTGCCGCAGCCACTGCAACGCGCAGTCGGAAAGCTGCGCCGGAACGGGAAAGGTGCTGGCCAAAACGATTGGGCAGCAACGGTTGGTCGGGTGGAAAGGCATTTTCTTTTAGCCACGCCCGAAGCAGGAGGCGGGTGCTCTTGCTCAATGGCAGCACGCGCTGCTTGCGACCTTTTCCCGTGAAGCGGATGGTTTGACATCGGTCTTGGGCCACATCGGTGACACGGAGATGGATGATCTCCGAAACTCGGGCCCCTGTATTATACAAGAGTTGGAAGAGTAGACGGTCGCGACGACCAGTCCAACAGGCGGGGTTGGGTGCTTGGAGCAGGGCTTGTATTTCGGTTTGCGAGAGGAACCCAACCAAGGGGCGCTCCCACCGCTTCCTGGGGATGGCCAAGATCCGTTGGACCGGAGGCGTCCGGGTGACTGCGTCAAAGGCCAAGAGATAGGCGGCGAACGCACGCATGGCACTCAGACGGGCGTTTCGACTGCGGGCTTTGTTATGTCGCTCTTGCTCTAGATGATCCAAGAAGGCCAGTACATTCGGGGCCGTGAAGTCCGATAAATCCATAGCCGCCGGCGATCTGCGTTGAGCATGTTCCAAGTAACGCAGGAAAAGGCGGAAGCTGTCCCGGTAAGAGGCCACGGTGGCCGGACTTACCGATTTCTGGTTGATCAGATGTTCGGTGAAAAACCGCTGTAAAGGCAGCGCCAGAGTTCCTGTTTCATGATGGCCATTCATACTTAATTAACCCAGGGGTGAACGGGATTCGAACGTTGTTGCCGCTTGCCGAAAGAGCTCCGGCACGCCGGTCAAATACCAGTAAGTGTCGCGGATCTTGCTGTGCCCGAGATAATGCATCAGGAGCAGGAGGTGGTGATCGAGGTCCTGTTGACGTCGCCTCCACCTCAGCAGAACCCGGCAACTGAAGGTGTGACGCAGATCCGTCAAACGCGGGTGTAAGCGTGAGCCTCGGCCCTTTATGATCGTGACGAGCCTCCGAAAGGTGTCCTCGACGGTAACTATTCGCAAACTGGTGCCTCGCTCCGAGACAAAGAAGGCTTTCGCTTCGGGAAACAGAGCACATCGTTGGCGGTGGTATCGGGCCAACTGCTTCACCGTGGTGGCATGCAGAGGCAAGACCCGAACCTCGTGGAGCTTGCTACGCCACACGGTAATAGTTCCGGCCTGCAGGTCGACATCGTCCACGTTCAGGCGCAATGCTTCGCCCACGCGCATTCCCGTACAAGCCAGCAAACCAATCAACGTGAACTGGGTGTGGGGGCGCAGACTGCCACTTGGAGGCAAGCTGAGAGCAGCGCCAAGCAAGTGAGCCAGTTCTTCCGTTGAGTAGATATGCGGTACTCGACGGATGAAAGCCCGGCCGACCAGATGAGTTGGGGGCACCACCGTTTGAGGCTCAAAGAGAGCGATGTACTTCGCCAGACATCGTACGGCTTGGAGGCGGCGGGCCCAGTAACCTGGGTCGGCCTGAGTCGGGAGGCGAGCCCACTCCAGGGCCAGCTTTAATGTCAGGCCTCCGCGGTGGCCAATTCGGTCCGCGTATCTTCCAAAATCGAGCAAGAGTTGGCCTTCCGCGCGAAGGGCGTAACCAAGAGAACGCCGGTATGCCAGGTATCGGCGGACGCAAGTGAGCATTTTCGCAGGGCGTTTCATGATGCTGAACGGGGCCAGGGGAGGGCTACCAGACGCAGTTGCTTGAGGTTGACCCGTGTGTAAATCGTGGTTGATTCCAGACTCTTGTGACCGAGCAAATCAGCCAGAGCTTTCAGACTGGCGCCTTGCTGATGCAGGTTGGTGGCGAAGGTGTGCCGCAGCAGATGGACGCGGGTGGCAGGGATGTGCGCCCGGACATACGCCTTTTGGATAGCGTAGCGGATCTGGGCCGTACTCAGTGGGGTTCCGCGAGGAAAATGATGGCAAAGGAAAACCCGTTTCTGGGGCACAGGAGGTCGGCCGCGCTGCAGATAGCTGGCCAGAGCTCGGCCCAAGCGGGAGGGCAGCGGCAATAACCGTTCCCGGCCGGCTTTGCTTTTGACCAAGCGAAGGGTTCCCTTGCGCCAATCCAGGTCCTCCAGTGATAGCTGGGCGACTTCGCTGAGGCGCAGGCCCAACTCGGTCATACACAGGGTCATCGCAAAGTCCCGCCGTCCAAGAGGCGTCGAGCGGTCAAAATTGCGCAGCAAGTCCGCTAATTGCTTGGCGCTCAGCGTTTGGGGTGCCGCCGACCGCTCCCATGCAGGCAGGCATGGCACCGCAGCAATCAGGCTCGGTTTGACCCGGCCTTCGGTTTGGAGGAATCGCAGAAAAGAGCGCAGAGAGGTGGTCAACAGGTTCAACGAGCGCGGCCGGAGGGTTTTTGCGCGAGATTCCACGAAGCGCAGCAGGTCGCGGCGGTCGATCTGGTCCAAGCGTGGCGAGGACCGCCCAAATCGCCACAACAAGAACTCGCGGCTGAAGCGTCGGTAGACACGCCGAGAGGCATCTGAAAGTCCACACACCCGGAACAGGTAATGATCAAAACGCCCAATCAAGCGATCGAGCGGAGTTAAGGGCTTCGGCCACTGTGGCAAGAGACCGCGCCGCTGTAGTAGTTCGCAGAGTCGATTTAATGCAGCACGGCAGCGCTGCGGCGTGGCTGGTGCTGGCTCGGGACAGCAGCAGCGAGGCAGGTGCAGGCGTACGAATCGATCAACTACGTCAGGGGTGATCTGCTGCGGTCGGACACGCCCCCGTCCCAACCAGCGTCCGAAGTGTTCGGCGATGCGAAGAGCTTTCTGGATGTTGCGGCGCAAATATCCTGCGTCCTCCAGATCTCGGGCAAATTCGTCCAGGATTATGCCCAGATGATTGGCGGCCATCCGCCGTTGAACACTCCGGCTAAACAGAGCGAGTCTTTTCATGCGTGGCTTGGAACCAAAGGGTTCTCAAGACCTCGCCATGTTTCGTCTACTCCTTCTGGCAGAAAAGGGAAAGCCTAAAATCCATAGGGGACCCGCTCATCTGAGCATAATCCCGATCGGCGCATAATCGCCCAACAACACACCGGTGGAGGTATCGCTTAAGATCCGGCGAGAAACTCCCCTGCCTTCGGGCCAGAGCGTCTTGCCGGCGGGTCGGTCCTTCTCCAGTTGGAACATCCATCCGCCGACCAGCAAATAGTTATTTTGAAAAACCGGGGTCGATACCCCCGCGGTGCCCGGAGATCCGCCTGTGCTGGTCGCTTCCCGCCAATAGACTTTTCCGTTGGCCGGATTGAGCGAGCTCACCGATTGTTGGGTCCAGACGATCAATTGCCGAACCCCTCCGGCTTCGATCACAATGGGCGAACTCCACGTAATTGCTTCCTCCAGCGACCGCCAGACTTCGCGACCGGTTTTCCGATCGAGAGCCACAACTCCCGCGCCACCCTTTCCGCCGAGCAAAAGGATTAGCAGATCCCCTTCGACCAACGGGGAGGTATCCACCGAAGTTCCCTGCATCTGGTATTCCTCGTTGAGGTTTTTCCTCCAGACAAGCTTGCCATGCAAGGTGTCCAGACAAACCAGGTTTCCAAACAAATCGAGCGCATATATTTTCCCCTTCCGCACAATGGGTGTCGCGCCGGGCCCGCGCGCCTGATCTGCCGTGAAAAACCAGTCCGGAGCTGTCGTTACAAAGGAATACGTCCAGCGCACCTTTCCGGAATCGGCTGCCAGGCAATGAACCCGTTCGCGAATGATCGGTTTTTCCAATTCCGCATCGCTGAGATAGACCTTGCCATCCAGAATCACCGGACTGGAAAATCCCATGGCGATGGGCGCCCGCCAGAGGACCTTCAGCCCGGTGCTGGGGAGCTTTTTGACAATCCCCGATTCCGTCCAGGCGGCATCGCGATTGGGTCCACGCCATTGTGGCCAGTCGGCTGCGAAAAGATGACCAGGCCAGAATAAGGCGAGGCACAAGCAGAACGCCCGGGACGGCATGCCATCGGTTTGATCCTTCTTCCAATGAGCCTCGTCGCCGAAAGCTATCGTTCCTCCGACGAGCAGCAGAAACAGGAGCGGCGACGCCAGGCGATTTCTCAAAGGCAGAAAGGGCCTCATGAGGATACCCTACACCAGATCGCGTTCTGTCACCAGGCCCATGCGCCGGTCGGGAGCCGACGGGAGGCTACTCTAAAACAATTGCGCGCTTTCGAGGCACAATTGCCTTCACTTCTGCATCTCGGCGGTTTGATGGTATTCTTTGAACGTGAACAGCAGCGCGGCGAGGGTCAGGAAAAGGGCGGTGGCCAGCAGCAGCGCCCCCAGCGCCAGGGGGACGCCCGTGGCGCTCCAATCGTAAATCCCTTGCAGGGCCGGGTTGTGCGAGAGCAGGGTCTTGAGATGGCGCATCATTGAGAGGGTATTGATGTTGGTAGGAATGCGGCCAATGCCCAACTCGACGATGAAACCATAAACCAGCGCCACGGCCATGTAGCGCTTCGCGACCTGGCCCAGGAAAACACCCAACGCGCTCCAGGTCAGCACCGCCAGGAACTGCGCGGCCAAAAACAGCGGCAGCAGCGCGCCCAGTGAGGGAATTTGGCGCAGAGCGCCGACGGCAAACAGCAGCAGTGTCTGGGCCAGCAGCACGAGCTGCAGCCAGGCGGTTTGCGTCAAATACTTCAGCACCAGCAGTCTCGCCCGGCTGAGGGGGCGAGTGACCAGGAAGCTGAGCGTGTCGGCCTGCAACTCATCCCGGATTAACCCGCCGCTGGCCTTGACACATTGCAACGGCAGGATGATGAAAAAATAGAGATCAGTCAGCCAATGATAAAACGGGGCGGTGCGGCCCCAAAACGGCTCGCGCACGGTGTTTTGGCGCCGGAGGACTTCCTGTTTTACCAGGCTCTGAAAGCGCTCGAACTGGGCTTCGTCCAACACCGTTTGCGCGCGAGTCTGTATGCGCTCGTAAGTGGCTTTGATTTGCGCCTTCTGCCGTTTGACGCTGGTTTCCCCCGATTCGGTTTCGGGCTCGCGGCCGGCGCCGCCCTGCGCGCGGGCAAACTCCTCCTGGCAGATGGTTAGCAACTGGGATGATTGCTCGGGCCGCAGGGGCAGTTTCGAGCGGGCCAGGCGCGAGCCAAACGCTCCCATCTGGTTCGCAGGGGTTCCCAGCGATCCCTGGCGGCTTCCCCAGCGTTGGGGGGAGGGCGTCGTGAGATAGACGAGGACCGGCAAGGCCAGCAGCATGAGCACGCCCAGTGGAAGACGCTGCCAGGTCAACTGCGGCCTCCAGGTAAACAGCCAAATCCCGCGCAGAGCGAGAAGAAAGGAGGGCCGCAGCGTGAGGGACCGCGCGCGCGTCTCTGGAGTGGAGGGCGGTGGTGCGGGGTCTCCAGAATTTCCGTATTCGCTCATGTCGTCACCTTGTCGAAGATGTTTTTCAACGAGCGGCTTTGGCTGCGGATGGCCTGAACCGTCACTTTGCTTTCGAGGAGCAAGCCGGTCCAGCGTTCGTAAAAGGCCGGGGCATCCTTTACCCGGATATGGAGCCAGCCTTCTTCGCGGTCCAGATCGAAGCCGAGCAACACCCCCGCATTGAAAAGGTGCCGCGCGAGTGTGTCCGGGGAATCGCACTGGATGGACAACTCCTCGGACCAGTCTTTGAGGTCGCTGCGGATTTCTTTCTGGCTGCCGGAGGCGAGAATGCGGCCCCAGTTCAGGATGAGGATGTCTTTGCAGAGCGATTCCAGCTCGGCAAGGATGTGGCTGGAGATGAGGATGCTCACCCCGTTGGCGGCCAATTCCTTCAGGATATGGCCTACCTCCTGCCGGCCCATGGGGTCGAGTCCGTTCATCGGCTCATCGAGCACCAGCAAATCCGGTTCGTGTAACAGACCTTGGGCCAGCTTCACGCGCTGTTTCATCCCCTTGGAATACTGCCCCATGCGCTTGCCCCAATGCTCGCGGGGCAGGCCGACCTTGTCCAGGATGGNNCCGCGCAACCAATCGAGCGGGCGCAATTCCTTGGGCACCGCCTCGCGCTCCGGACAATAGCCGATGCGCTGGACGAGCCGCGGGTTGTTCCACGGCGTTTCGCCGAAAACCGTCAGACGCCCGGAACTGGGCTGGAGTTGGCCGGTGACGATCTGGATGAGGGTGCTCTTACCCGCGCCGTTGGGGCCGACCAATCCCGTCAGGCCAGGGCCGATCTCGAAGGTGACATTGTTCAGCCCCATGACCATGCCGTACCACCGGCTCAATTCTTCGGCCTGGACGATTGCGCTCATTCGGGTTTGACACGTTTGCACACAACGACGGCAGCGAGTCCGGTCATTAACAGCAACCCCACCAGCGCTCCCCCAATGGCCGGGGAAGTCAGCGCCGTCATCGTATCGGGCCGGATATTGCTCAACATGGGGCCGAGGATGGGCACGTTGTCCTGGGCGATCTTGAGGTCGTCACCGAGCCGGAATACGGCCAGCGCGATTTGGTCGAGGTTGAAATTGAAACTCAGGTGGCGGAGCCAGGGCTGGGTGTGGGCCGCGATCGGCACCACGACCCCGCCCAGAATCCACCAGGTGTACCATAGGCTGATGGTGGATTTTTCCTTGGACGAGATGGCCGAGACGCCGAGGACCAGCGCGCTCAGGATGCACATGCTGCTCAGCCCGTAGATTAAGGCGTGGCAGAGGGGGACGCGGGCATGCCAAAAGAAGCGCCAGTCCGGCGCCAGGAGGTTGCCGACAAACCAGGCGGTGCAAACCGGCCCCAGCCAGGTCAGGACCAGCAGCCCGAACGCGGCGGCGAATTTTCCCAGCAGATAATCGCCGCGGCTGACGGCCTTGGAGGAATAAATGATGATGGCGTTGCTGGCCAGGTCTCGCGTGATGAACTGCGGCAGGGCCATCCCGAGGACAAAGATGCTCAGGGGCATCAGGAAGACGCCAAAAAAATAGAACAACACGTCTTGTGTCGTGCGCACGGAGACTTCGGGGTGCTGCTCCAGCCAGGCGATGAACATGCGGACAAAGCCCTGGAGTTCCGGGTTCAGGTTGCCGACCCATTGCACGATGATGCTGTCCGCCACCAGGAGTTGGCCCACGAAGAAGAGCAGCGCGATCATGGCCAGTCCGCCGCACCAGCAGAGGACGGTCAGGTGCCGTATCCATTTGTTTTGCAGGGCCGCCGTCAGGCCGTTCCAGGCAATGGCCCAGCGCCGGCGCCACAGCCCGAGGTGGACACCGTCCCAATGCTGGTAGCTGGTATCATGCAGCGGCATGTGAAATCTCCAGGGCTTGGACGAAGGTTTCCTCCAGCGCGTTGGGGCTGGGAATAATCTCGAACGGCACCAGCTTGAGTTCGTGCAGCACGGTCAACAGGGGGTTCAACGATTCGGCCTGGTGCTCGATCTTAAGGTGGCCGTTGGGGAGCACCTCGCACGGCCAGGAGCGCCGCGCGCAGGCGGCCTGCAAATCCAGGTGCCCCGCGGCCATGACCACCTCCGCGGCGCCCCGTTTGCGCGCCTTCAAATTCTCGAGGGTGTCATGCACCAGCACCCGGCCGCGCGCGATGATGATGATCTGCTCGCAGATCTTATCGACATCCTGCAATAGATGCGACGAGACGACCACAGTAATGCCATAGACTTTCCACAGGCTCTGGACCAGATCGAGGATCTGCGCCTGGCCTTTGGGGTCCAGCCCGTTGGTGGGTTCATCCAGGAAAACGATTTCCGGGTCGTGGACGATGGCCTGCGCCAGCTTGAGCCGCTGCCGCATGCCGGTCGAGTAGGTGTCGGCCTTCCGGTAACGCTCCTGTCCCATGCCGACGAAATCGAGCATCTCATGAGCGCGCTGCCGCGCGGCTTGGAAGGGCAAACCGCACAATTGCGCGCAATAGGTGACATACTCGCAGCCAGCCATGCCGGGGATGTGGCAATCCTGTTCAGGAGTATAGCCGACGCGTTTTCGTATCTCGCGGCCTTCGCGTCCGACCTCGCGCCCGAGCAGTTTGGCGGAGCCGGAAGTGATGGGTTGAAGCTGGAGCAGGCACTTCATGAAGGTGCTCTTGCCGGCGCCGTTGGGGCCCAGCAGCCCGATCGCGCCCGGCGCGACCGTCAGGTTCACCCCATCCAACGCGCGCTGCGGCCCGAAGACTTTCGTCAGGGCTTGCGTTTCAATGACCGGCGCGGTCGGCATCTTCAGGCGGATGTTGGGGACAACCCATAGTGCGGACAAACAAATTCTCGGTGTGTGCGCATATCAAGAATCTGACCGGCGGCTAGGCAAAAGCTCACGCGGGTGACGAATTCCATTAAATTCCACACGCGCAAGTTATAGCCGTTGAGCTGCCCCGCTGCCAATTACAAGCCTGGGTCGGTTTTGGAGCCGCGCGGTGGGAGGCGGATCAAACTACCGCGCACCTCGAGACAAGCATCGGTGGGGCGCATCGCCTGAGCGAATCTACGGTTTGACGCATTGTCGAGGCAGTCGTGTACCCAAACAGCGAAGGAGTTGTTGCCTCTGGTATACGAGGAGTTGCGTCGGCTCGCCTCCGACAAGCACGCGAAAAGCAAATTCTTATCAATATTATCAGTTCATCAGTTGACTTACCTAGAGTTGCGGGTAACGTTTAGTCAGCATATCCAAGACTGAAGGTCCGCTCGCAGAAACAGTTTCCGCTTCGATGGGCTTTCTCCTATTCAGGTAATTTATGATTTACGTTCGTTTCACGGTAGTGCTAGGATTGTTGGCGGCTGTTTGGGCGCAGAGCCTCCCTGCCCACGGTGAAGCATTCAAGCTGAGTGTGGCGGCGGACAGCCAGCGGCGGCCAACCTTGTCGATGTCCGGCCTGACGGCGGGCCGGTACCTCCTGGAGGCGTCCACCAATCTCAGTCAGTGGTTTAGTGTGATGTCGGCACCTGCCGGGACTGGGGCGTTTAGTTTTGTGCACAGCGAGGCAGCGCAACTCGGGACAGTGTTTTATCGGGGGCGGCAACTTCCCGAGTTGATTGCGATCGTGCCGCAGGTGGATTCGAATCAAGTTGCCAGCGGCTTGATCACGATGGAGAGCGGGGGCAGTCTGGTCCTGACCAACGAATCCGGAATTCGCTATTCGTTCACCGTCGGCCCTTCCAATGTGTTGGATACGGTGGCCGTTCGCATGCAATTGGTGACGAATTTTGCGTCGTTCCCGTATCAGAACGAAATGCGCACGGCGGTGGTATTCGAACCGAGCGGCTTCGAGTTTTACGGTGCCGGGCTGCTGGAAATCTCGTTCCCAACGAACCTCCCTTTCCTGAAGCTTTCGAGTTTCGCGTTCAACGGGGACGGCCAGGGGTTTCATCTGACACCCGATGTCGTTTCCACGAACCGGGTGCGGATCCCCGTGACGCATTTTAGCGGAGTCGGAAGCGGCTTGTGGGCGGCGACGGACCGAACGAGCGCGGTGACAGCGTTTATCGACAACACCCGAGACCGGATGTCCCAGGAACTCGCCGGGATTCTGGGAACGGAACGACAGCGGCAATTGCTGGGGGAGGAGCCGCGAACCGATTTGAACGCGGAGATGGAGCTCCGCCAACAAGATTACTACGACAACTACCTGAAGCCTTTTTTTGCCGAGGCGGAAAAAGATTGCGCGCTGTCTCAATTCCTCACGCGGCAGATTCTTGGGGTCGAGCGGCAAAGCCAACTCCTGGGCTTGGAAAGTGGTCCCGGCTCGGGGTTCCTGGGATCGGCGACCTCGAAAGCCTGGACGTGCAACTGCCTGACTGAAGCGATCAAGGCATGCGAGGAAGGCAAGATCTCGGACAAGACACTCCTGCGAACGATGCTGGGCGCGGAACGCCAGGCGCAACTCCTGGGCGGCGGCGACGCTATGGCGGACTGTGGCCTTGGCTCTTTAAGCACTTTCATGGAGCAGGCATTAAACAAAAAGCTTCCCTGCGTGCCGGAATGGTTCGGCGTCATGTCCTACTCGGATAGTGGCAGCCGGACGTGGGATTGCTCCGGCGGGTCCCCTGGCGTTACGTGCACAGCGTCCAGCACCGCCGCCCTGAGTTTCGAGGTGGACGTGGAACGTGCCGAGCTTCTCGACGAGTCTTTTCCGCCATTTTTTACGAAGCAAACCTGGACGCTCAAACTCTTTCCCCAAGCCGCCGGTTCTTTTGCTAGCGACTCATTCAGCACCCAAAGGCTGGACTGCGGCGGCATGATAACGACCACGCACCGGAAAAACGGCGCCAATTCCGGCCCATTGGATCTTGAAGCCGAATTCACGTTCGAGGACGGCCAGTTGACAGATTTCAACGTTCGGACGCTGGTCAGCGGTGATCTGGCCGTGAACACAACAGAAGTCGCCAAGGGCTTCACCACGCCGTGCGACGCAGGCGGCACAGGCTCGTCGAGCTCTCACACATTCCTGGACACCGTCTACCTGGGACCCGAGCCAGTCTCCATCGACCAGGTGACCTTCACCAAAAGTACCCCTGTCGCCCTGGAAGGGACTGTCAATGGAACCCGCATCAACGTAGACGCGATCAGAATGCCCTACTCATGGACGTTCTCATTCCGACGGAACGGTTCTTAAGCATTACCGTATCGCAGGACCTGTCCCGCTGAGGGTGGGAGGCCAAAATATTCGATCGAGGGACCTGGAATACTGGTCGAGTGAACCGGAGACGCGACCGGTTCAGACCAATGGCTTCCTGTGTCTCCGGGTCAGACCGGAGATTGGCGTGCGGCACGAAATTCACAGTATCGGACTAACGCGCACCCCGAGACAAGCACCGGTGGGGCGGTTCACCTGAGCGAATCTTCGGTTTGACACCTTGTCGCAGTAACTGTCGGACTGCTGGCCGCGCGTGATGTTCGCGTTCGCCAAACTCCGCTGGGGCCAAACCCATTTGCGCCAATACTTCCCCGCGTTGAGTCGGTGCCGTTGACAAGCGCAGGTTATGGTTGAGATTAGACGCCATACGCCATAGCCAGCCATTGCTGAGTCCGGGATTACCGGACCCCGGGGGTGGCAACATTACTCGTCTCAATTGACTATAAGGAAAGTATGAGTCTGCGCCTTTTCTGGCCTCGGTTAGCGTTTGTCCTCGTGGCCGCCGGCGCCCTCTTCTCGCTCGCGCCTGGTGCGCGCGGGCTGCAGCCCACCATGCCCGACGGCACGCCGAGGCCGGACTGCAGCGGTTTGCCGGGTG
>PLZQ01000308.1:0-21115 GCA_003152225.1 Limisphaerales bacterium
CCTGGTACCATAGAACCCCCTCAAACCCTCGTTTTTGATCAGCCAGACTTATCCAATTCGCTGCATCTGCCGACACATCTTTGGCTGAGTTTCCGCAGTTTACAACAGCGCGGCAAAGCCGCAGCCGAAGTCAAATCAGCTTTAACGCAGAGACGCAGAGAGCGCGGAGGAACGCAGAGGAGAAGAGCATTTTCTTTCTCCTTGCTCTGCGTCCCTCCGCGCTCTCTGCGTCTCTGCGTTAGATACTTCTCAGTCCGCGAGCAAATCGGGATATTGCCGTCCACGGCCTTGGCTGGGTTAAACTGCGGTCGTGGACACAGGCGACTTGATTACGGTGGACCCGGGTAATCCTCATTCTGTAATCATGTGCATGGCAACTATGGCAAGAATCCCTCCGGCCATCAGCGTGGCTCCCGCGATTAGCAAGGACGCCACGTGTGCGCGGACAGTCGCGACAATCTCCAGTGTGGCGCGCCGAAATTACGCATCGCTGCGCCAGCTACGCAGCACAATAGCGCAACCGACAACGAACGCCGCAAGCGGCATCGCGATGAGGGCGACGTAGAGGCCAAGAACCACGTGATGGCTGAACCACTCGACCAAACGCCCGGTCTGCGCCAGCGGCTGAACTTCGCGCAGGAAGAGCGCGATCATAAACAGGGCGGCAGGAAAGACGAGGAGCAACTCGATGACGGCAAGAGTTCGCTTGATTGTTCTCATGGATACTTTGTAATACAAAGTAAGTGCTCCGTCAACCGATTCATGCGACAAACCAACACCCAAAATCTCTGCGGCGGCGGCCTCGATCCAATCCGCCATCGCCGCGATGAAGCCCGGTGAGTTGCGCCACCTGGAAATAGCTTGAGCCAGGCACCGCCTGGTCCACGAAGTAATTGGTCAGTGACGGCGGAAGCGAAGTTGGCGGAGTGCGCCCGTCCCCGGGCGCAGCAATGTTGGAAAGTAACGGAGATGCGATGAAATCGGGCGCGTCGGGCTATTCGGTGCTTGCTGCGCCCGGGGACGGGCGCACTCCGCCAAGGCATTCTCCCGCCGTCACTGGTCCATTACTCCACGACGGATTTCGTGGTGGATGTCCGGAGAGCCCTGAACCATCTTTGCGGTATGGCGCAGACGCTTGAAAGACGTGTGGAAGAGTTGGAGCACAAGCTCGCCGACCTGACTACGCAATTCGCCGACGTGAAGTCCAGCCAGAAGGACTGGCGCCGCACATTCGGCCTGTCGCGGGGCGACGATGGTTTCAAAGAGATGGTGAGCCTGGGGCGGGATTACCGACAAAGCTTAAGGCATCAGGGCAACGATGCTGGTTCTTAACTTCGCTAAGGTGCCCGGCCTGCGCATGTCCCGTCAGATGGCACATGTCCCCTCTATGCTGGCGGAGGGATCAATGCAAGCCTAAGCGGCGGCTGCCCCCGGAGCTCGTTGTCCGCCGCCCAGGCGTCTCCCCACCGCCACCGGCCAACCTGCCGTCAAAGCGCTGGCGGGACCTGATCCTCCGCGTTTGGCATGTTGATGAGAACCGTTGTTTTCCAGGCCGGTTTGAAGGCGGGCTTCTGCCCAGCACTGGCCTCCTCCGGTCCGGTTTGCCCCGAATCGCGCCGCTTCTCGCGCATCGCCTGGCCGCTCGGCCGCTGCCGCCCGCCTACGGTCTTGGCAATGGGGCAAAACCGCCGGAAAACCGGCAAAGCTTGCCTGTTGCCGCCCTCCACCAGCTCTGGCAGGATGGGGCCGGAATGAATGAGAGCGAAAAGCAATTCTCCTTCACCCGCGAAGCGTCAAGTACAAGCGGGCGCGCGAAAAACCAAATTCTTATCAGTAAGAACGTCACGGGCACCCTGCGCGTGAAGCTCTACAAAGGCAACATCATGTGCGCCGGCCGCAAATCCCCGGTCAGTCTCTACAATCCGGCCATAGCGACGATGGAAGCCGATCCGACCAAGGCGTATAACCAGGATGACGCCACCGGCTTCATCCGACTCAATGCGCTGCGGCTGAAAGTGGCGGCGAGGGTGCAGCGAAGAAAGTGAGCGACGCCAATGGAATTCAAAACGGTAACGCTGAAAGCGTGGAAGGATATTCGCAAGTATTCTAAGCACGGCTGGCTTTACCGAGGCCATCGTGAAGCCCATTGGGAGTTGGAGTCTTCCCTTGAACGCTGCTGCCGGCGTCATAAAGTGGAACCTGGAAAGCGACGCGAGCTCGAGGGCCGACTGTTTCGAGAGTTCCGGCGCACCTACCCTCTATATGCTAAACACATCCCGGAACGGGATTCCGTTATCGAGTGGCTATCTCTCATGCAGCACTACGGTGCTCCTACTCGCCTGCTCGACTTCACATACTCGATTCACGTCGCCGCATATTTCGCGACGGAGGAGGCTGAGAATGATAGCGCCGTCTGGGGGATTGACGCTAAGTGGGCTAGGAAGCGGGCATACCAGTTACTTCGTGCTGCCGGCAAATCAGGTCTCGCTATTGATCGAATGCCGGCCGGGAAAGGATTCGAGCAGGATGATGAGAAGCCAACTTCTGGCCTCTTCTTCGACAAACCCTACGCGCGTGCGTGCTGGCCGATCAATGGATTTCGCCTGAACGAGCGTCTACTCATTCAACGAGGAGCTTTCTTGGTTTGTGGAGACATCAGCTGCAGCTTCAAGGAGAATATAATACGGCTCATGGAGCCAGGCGCCCAGGACCACATTTTGAAGATAGTCATCCCCAAGAAAGTAGGGCAGAAGATGATAAAGGAATTGTTTTCTATGGGGATTTCTCGGACGAGTCTGTTCCCGGGCCTTGATGGGTTCTCCGAGTCATTGGGTGTCTGGCATTCTGCTTACAAACCGATCCGTTGGGGCTTCCGGCCTTGAACGGGGTACATCATTCAGGCTTTTTGCCAGGAACACCGCGCTTTGGCTCGTCGTTCGGCACTTCTTTCACCCGCGCAGCGCTGAGTACATGCGGGAGCGCAAAAAGTAAATTCGTATCAGTTTGAAAGGCTGAAAGCTGAAACCGGAGGGCGGAAAACGGAAAGCGAATAAAGGGGCGTTGAGGAACAAGGGCGCAAGGAACAAGTAGAATGAAAGGGGTCAAACCGTAGATTGAAATTCGAGCTGGGCGCATGGTTCGAGGGCGCTTGCGGCTTTGCGTTGGTCTTGGCNNCACTTGATCGGCAGGGTCGTTTCGCTCCGCAGCCGGACAGCGATGGCCAAACAGAAAGTTGCTCGGGTCGCGAAGTCCTCAAGCTTACAGCCTCTTTGTCAGGACGAAAGACACGGTGTTGCCTTGAGCGCGGTTGTCCGAGACAAACTCATATTCGTAACGAAGCGACAGGAACAGCTTTTGTGGACGAAACGCAAGGGCTACCTCCGGGCCAATCGCCGCAACCCGATTCAGGGGTTGCGGGTGCGCACCGGTGTCGCCCGTCACCTTTGCCTGGTAGTACCCAACGGTGCCGACGCTAATGGTTCTATTGATCGCCTTGCCAATGCCCCATTCAATCGTCCAGGCATTTCCGGTGGTGGTGTCCGTATCGCGCTGTTCGGTATTGAACTCATAACGGTTAAGCGCGCTGATGCTCCAGGTTTTGGCGCTGTCGATATACCAGGTTCCCCCAAAGGTTAGCATGGTGCCCCAGTAGCCCAGACCGGGACGTGTCGTGGGCCGAGCCGCCGAGTCGCCTATGGGCATCCATTCGCCGACGCCGCAGCAAAAATCGAATGGCTTCGTGTGCCAGGAGAGCGTGGCTTCGGGAAGAATGTCCCCGAGCCCAAAGGTGCTGCTGTCAAATCCGCCGCTGGTCAATTGGCGGTAGATGAAGGGGACCACGATGTCGGTGCCCAGGTATCCTCCCAGGATTCTCACATCCGTAATCCAGATTGGCCGAAGTATGTTGGCATAGGTAAAGGCCTCGAAATTTGCGGGTCCGGTCCGGTTCCCGGCCGAATTGTTCAAGTGGTCCGCGGTGTAGAAAAGGTTGTAATCTCGCACGTAAAAGCCGGGAGGCGGGAGCGTCGCGGCCATGATGCCATGAATCCCGGGCGGGTAATGGGCTGTGGGTTGAGCTTGAATCAGGCAAGGCAACGCGGCCAAAGCCGTGGCGGACAGTAAACAGATGGTCCGTGGTTGCATGGCGGTTTTTAGAGGTTCGGTTTTAGTTCCCTAGTTGCGCCAACCTGGATCAGAGCTGGCCGAGGAGCTGGACTGGTTCAGCCGCTTCGAAACAGCGGCGCATGCTGTCGGTGGGCAGTTCGGCGCTGATCTTTCGCGCCGTCGTGCGCGTTTCTGCCAGGAGCGCGTCGTCCCCGTCGGTCGTGAGCAACGTGGCAGCGGCCCGGAGAAACAGAGCGGGATCGCGCATGGCGCGGGCCAGTCTGACAGCGTTTCGCGCATCCCGGATGGCTTCCTCCTGTCGTCCCATGGCAGCCAAGGCTCGGGCGCGTGTCTCAAGCCCCATCACGACATACTTCGTGCGCCCACGCGCCCGGCTTTCCGAAATCGCCGCCCGCGCGGCTTCGAGGGCCCCCGCCCAGTCGCGCCGAGCGCAGGCCAGCTCTGCGCGTGCCTGCCGGAGACGCAATTGCCACAACCACTGGTGCCAGCCACCGGTTGTGGCCGCCGCCGCGGCCGTCTCTTCGACCAGGCGTTCGGCTCGACCGATTTCTCCTCGGCGCGTGAAGTTGAATACCAGGTCGAGGCTGGCGCTGACGACGGAAGGTGGGAACCCCGCTAGACGCGCCTCTTCGCGAGCTTCTTCGGCTAGCCTTTCGTTTCCCTCGAAGTCGAACACTTCCAGGTGGAAGCCGGCTGACATAGCGATGGCTCGCGCGTGGAAGGGCCACACTTCGTGTTTACGGCCCAACTGCCTCGCCTCTTCAAAGACGCTGGCGGCCTCGGTGTAGCGACCGCAGGCGGCCAGGGCCAGCCCGAGGTGGGGATGGCCAAAGGTAGCGGCGAAAGTATCACTCAAGCTTCGAAAGTTTTCGGCGGACTCGCGCGCGCGGTCGAGGGCCTCGGCATTGCGCCCGCGCAAGTATAGGGTGAGCGGAAAACCGGCCAGTCCCGCCGAACAGAATCCCGACCCCTGGGCCAGTGCACGCTCATACAGCTCAGTGGCTGAACTCAGGTCGCCCAGGGTCTGTTGGCTGGCGCCCAGCCATCCAAGCAGAGCAGCTATCAAATCATCCCGTCCGGTTTTTTCCGCCAGCGCATGGCCCTCCGTCGCATGCCGCTGCATCCCCGGAATGTCCAGGGCCCAGAAGCACGCGGCTGCCAGGCTGGAGAGCAACTCCGCCCGCCGGCCAAGGTTTTCCGGTGGCAGTTCTTCAAGCGCGGCTTCCAGGTCGGGCTTGGCTTCGGCCCATTTCCCACATTTGACCCAGGCGGTGCCGCGCTGACCCCGCAGTTCGGCCAGCACCGGAGCCTGCCCAAGTCGCTGGGCGACGCCCATCGCCCGGCCTAATTGGAGTGCTTCCTCACGATACGCGCCGATCTCCCGGCAGCGTCGCGCCGCGCGCTGCAGGTAATCCAGCGCACGCTCCCATTCTTCCCCACGTTGATAATGATAGCCCAGCAGACCATAGAAATCGGGCAATCGGTTTGCGTACAACTCCTCCATCGCCGCGGCGACCAGGCAGTGCAGTTCCTTGCGGTGCTGCAGGAGCAAGCTGTTGTAAGCCACCTCTTGCGTCAGCGCATGTTTGAAAATGCAGGTGTGCTCCGGAAACACGCTCCGTTCGTAAATCAACTCCAAGCCCTTGAGCTTGCGCAGCGATTCTGCCAGCGGCTCGCGCAGGTCGGCTATGGTTTCCAGCAAGGCAACCGCAAATTCACGCCCGATAACCGACGCCAACTGCAAGGCTTTGCGGGGCGATTCCTCCAGGCGATCAATTCGGTTGAGAATCACGTCCTGGATGGTGTCCGGGACTTCGGTCCACGAGAGCGTTTGAACCGCCTCGCAGTTTCCAGCGTAATGTGCAAGTGCACTGGTTTCCAGGAGCGACTTGATCATTTCTTCGACGAAGAACGGGTTGCCCTCAGCCTTGGTCAGGACCAACTCTCGGAGCTCGTCGGGCAGGCGGGTGACCGTCAGCACCTGGCTGGCCATTTCGAGGCTCTCCTCGTCGGTCAAGTGCTGCAACGTCAAATGGGTGACGAAGGAGCGCTCGGGGAACCGCTGGCGATATTCGGGACGGTAGGTCAAGAGCATCAACACCGGCGCCATGCTCAATGAATCGGCCAGCCAGATCAGGAATTCCTCCGACGTCCGATCCACCCAGTGGAGGTCCTCGATCACCAGAATGACGGGGCATCGCTGTGCCTTTTTAAGGACCAGGTTCCGCAACGCTTCGAACGTCCTGATCCGGCGCTGCTCCGCGCTCATGTCGGGCGCTTTCTCTCCTCCCGTGTTAATGGAGAGCAGGTACTTGATCAACGGCAAAGCTGGCCGCACCTCTTCTCCCAGCGCCTGAGCTTCGGAATCAACCCGGGCACGAACAATCGTCGGGTCATCTGTATCCTCGATCTGGAAAAGGCGCTTCACCAGGTCAATGATCGGCAGGTAAGCCATCTGGCTGCCGTAGGAGATCGAGCGGCCCGCCAACCAGCAGGCATCCCCGGCGCCAAAGGAGCGCTGAAATTCCAGCAGCAGGCGAGACTTGCCCACGCCCGGTTCGCCCGCCAGCAACACGACTTGGCCCCGACCCTGTCGAGCTTCCAGCAAACGTTCGCTCAGCAGCCCAAGTTCTTTGCTCCGGCCAACGAACGGGGTAAGCCCCCGCTCCAATCCCGCCTCGAGGCGCGTCCGGAGCTCGCGGGAGCCGTCCACCTGGTAAATCTTCAGCGGCGCCGCTCGGGGGGGCAACCGCCGCTCGCCCAAGGCGCGGAGGACGAAGTAATCTTTCACCGCCTTGCACGCGGCTTCGGTCATGATGATCTGGCCCGCGTCGGCGAGATGCACCATCCGCGCTGCCAGGTCCACCAGATCTCCCGCCGGAGGCAGATCTAGGCCGGTCTGGCCAGCGATAGCCAGGCCGGTGTCCAAGCTGAGGCGCACTTCAAAGCCAAGGCCATATTGGGTCTGGAGTTGTTGCCGCTGGGCCTCCAGCGCCTGTCGAACACCTAACGCGGCCTGGGTGCCTCGCCGGGCATGGTCTTCGCAAGCGAGCGGCTCGCCAAAAATACCCATGAGGCCGTCGCTCAAGACCTGCGCCGGCATTCCCCCGAACCGCTGTAACACCGGTCGGATCAAGTCCACACATGCACTCATGAACGATTGCGCGGCCTCAGGATCGGCCCGGTCGGTCCGGGTGATGTTGACCATGAGCACCGTCAGCAGTTTTCGTTCGCTGCCGGCCGGCGGGCTGCTGGCTCCGCCGGTTTTCGGGCCGGCAGGGGCTTCATTCGATGCCGGCGTCCCGGCGGTTCGCTGGCAGCAGCTCAGCGCGGCCCGGAAGGCCTCGGCGGATTGGTAGCGCTTCGGTGCGGTGCTTTGACAGGCCCTAAGCAAGACATCGTTGAACCGGATGAATTGCGCGTCGGCACCCAGATCACAGCGTTCGGCGGGCAGCTCCGGGAAGTGTTCCGGACCTTTGCCGGTGCTGATCTGATACAGGACTTTGCCCAGGCTATAGAGGTCGGCTGTCGGACGGCCAGGATCTTCCGGCGGAGCATAGCCCCGGGTGCCCAAGGAGGTGGTGGCTTCACTGATCGCGGTGACCAGGCCGATATCTGCGAGCTTGGGTGCACCGTTGACGAAAATGATGTTCGACGGCTTGATGTCGCGATGAACCAGTCCGTGCCGGTGCAAATCTTTCAGCGCCGCTGCCAAGCACATCCCAATCTCCAAACAGTCGCTCAGGGGCAATCTCGCCCGCCGTGCCAGGTCGCTCCCCAGAGTCCGTGGTTCATAAGTCTCCGGCTGAATCGCCTGGCCCGAGGCCACATCATCGGCGACCTCCATAATGCAATAGAAGTACCCGCCACCTTCATTTCTGCCGACGTGAAGAATGCCGACAAAACCAGGATGCGTGCGCGAAATCGGCTCAAAGCGCTTGAGGCCGGCAAATTCCCGCTCGAAGGGACACCCGTCGGAAAAGGAGCCGCGCCGGACGATCTTGACGGCGCGATAAGTTCCCATCACGCTTTTGGCCAGCCAAACCGCGCCGTAGCTACCCTGGCCAATGCACCGAATCAGCTCGTGATCCGGGATACTTGGTGCCGGGGCAGGCGACAGGGGTGCCGGCGAGCCGAAGGCCGGCTCGTGGCCGAGCGCGCGCGGACGGCGTAAGGTTATCGTCTTCAATACCCACTAAGCCACAGAACTCAGTGCCAACTCCTCTAATTCCATGGATTAACGGAGAAGATAACACCTGCCTCCCGCCGTGTCAAACGCTCCACGAGGAGGCCAGACCTTAGCCAGAACCAAGCGCCGGGAAACGGCGGGCAAAAAGATCAGGCACGCATGAGGGACCAGGTTATTCGAGCGTGGTCTTCAATTGCGCGAGTTCCTTCTTGAGCAATGTCGAGATGCGGTGCTTTGCGAGGTACACTTGAGCGACCGTAACCCCTAGCGTCTGGGCCACTTCCGGCGCCGGGCGCTCCTTCACCACGTAGAGGTCGAACATTTGGAACTGCTTCAACGCCACCTGCTCTTTGACCCGCGCCAGCGCCGCATCCCACATGGTCCGCGCCCATTCCTCGTCCCAAACCGCCTCCAGGTTGACGCCTGCCGGGTCGGGAATTGCCTCGATCCCGGCATTTCCTTCGCTAGGTTCGGCCGATGGCTGGAGGTGATCCCGCGCCCGCTTTCGGTATGCCATGGCAATGCGCTTGCGCGTCAGGTACAACAGCCATCCCTTAAAGGAATCCACGGCCGGATCGTATTTAAAGCCGCTCATTTTCTTGGCCACCAGGATGATGGTGTCCTGCACGACATCCTGCGCCTCCTGGTCGCTGAGGCCCGATTTGATCGCAGTGGCATACAGCAGCCCCCAGTAGAGATTAAAGAAATCGCGCCAGCTTTCTTGATCATCCCAGCGCTTCAACCGCTCCAGCAAACTCTGGCGGGTCGGCAGGTACTCGGCTTGGATCTGATTCATACCTTTGCTCGGTTATGGTTCACCTGGTACTGCCGGCCGGTCTTCACTTCTTTCACTTTCTTTGAAAGATTTGTTCGCCTCGCAGCAGTTCTATCACGGATAGACTTCCCATCGTCTGGCGGGAAGAAGCCAGCAGGAGGACGGCTCCGGGTGGAGCGGCCGATTCCTGGTTCCGCCGGAGGGAGTTGGACATAAGAAAACAAAACAACAGACAACGATAGACTAATAACAAATAACACAAGCAAAGGTATGAAACAAATCAATCGTTTATTCCATTCGACGGTCCTGACGCACGCGCGCGGGGCCTTTTTGGCCGGCCTGGCGGCCCTGGCCGTAATCGCGCTCGCCAGCTCGGTGCTCAGCCCCACACGAGCGGCGGGGGATTCCCACCACGACGACGGGGACGGGCAACCACTGGCGAAAGAGGCGGAAGTGCTCCAGTTGTTGTCGGACTACCATGCAGCCCTCGCGTACGGTGGCGACAAGTTGGTGGCGATGGCGAGCCTGTGGGTTAAGGACAGCATGCTTACTTTGAACAACGGCACCCCGTATCTTGGCAGAGACGCTGTGGTGGGCTTTTTCAAGAACGGCCCTTACTATCACAATAACTGGGTCTCCCTGGCGCCGGAGTGGAAAACCACGGTCAAGGTGCACGGCAATATGGCGGAAGCGACCACGGAGTGCGTGGCCACGGATGTGTCGGTCACGCCCAACGTGATCAAGGGCGTCATCCAGGTCAATGTGGTCGCCGTCAGGCATGAGGGTAAGTGGCTCTTTATCTCCATGGATAATTTCACCGAGCCGCAAATCTGAAAGAGACGGGATTCGGCGGCTTCGCCGGAAAAACGGGGGTCGCGTGGAAACATGCGACCCCCGTTTCGCGTTTCTCGCCTTTCGTGCATTCGATGCGGATCTTAGCAGGCCAAAATATATCGAGCATCCCTGAGCCCTTTTGTTCACGGATTTCGCATTGTCTGGTGGAACGTGTGAAACCGCCGCCTTCGGGCGGCAAATTGAAAGGCAATTATGAAACGATTGATGATAGCAGTAATTGGAGTCGGCATCCTGGTTGTTGGCTTAGGATGGCACCTGAATCGGCGCACAACGCTGGCTGTGTCGCCAGCGGAACCTGTAGCAGAAACAGCTCCCGCGCCGGCAAGTGATGCACCGCAGGCGGTCGAACTCGTCGCCGCGCAACCTGAGCCGCCAGCCCAGCCGTCGGCAGGGCCACTACTTGCAAAGACAGCCTCCTACACCGCTGCCGCGCCGGCCAATCCCGCACTGGAAGCCTCCTCCCTGAGCCGGACGGTCGATGTCCTGGTCTCGCCGCAAGCCAGCTACCAGCAGAAGCAAGAGGCTTGGAAACAGTTGGGCGAGGCCGGCAAGCTCGACCAGGCGATTGCCGAGCTGGAGCAGCGCACGACCAACGACCCGCGCAACGCCGACAACCCGGCCGCCCTTGGCCATGCTTACCTGCATAAGTGCGGCACCATCCAGGACGTGCGTGAACAAGGCATCCTGGCCATGCAGGCGGACAAGCTGTTCGACACGGCCTTGAGTCTCGACTCTTCCAATTGGGAAGCGCGCTTCATGAAAGCGGTCGCCATGTCCTATTGGCCGCCGATGCTCAACAAGGGCGACGAGGTCATCCAGCATTTCCAGACCCTCATTCAACAACAGGAAGCCCAAACGCCGCAACCCCAGTTCGCGGATACCTACGCCTGGCTCGGCGACCAGTACCAAAAGGCCGGCCGCGCCGACGATGCCCGGACGGTGTGGCAACGCGGCGCCGCCTTGTTCCCGACAGACGAGAAACTGCAGACCAAGCTCGCCCCGGCACAGTGACGATGGCGCTCGCGAGGTGGATCATGTCACTGTTGCCATACAACGCAGACTCCGAACGACCGCCCAGGAGCGCAGCCTTCAGGCTGCAGAGGCGTGAAACAGGAAGAGAGCTTGGAGTTTTGCCGGTGCCGCAGCGCGGCAAAGCCGCAGCCGAAACCGCGGAATACACGAAATACGCGAAAGTGGGGACCCAATCCATTCTGTTTTCCGCGTATTCCGCGTATTCCGCGGTTCCTTTCGTTTGGGAAGTTGCTCGCAGGCTGCGATCAACCTGGTCTATTGCAGTGCAGTGCAATCCCGGGCTTCTGCAGCCTGAAGGATGCGCTCCTGGGCGGTGGCGGCGGTGACCAGATGCACCGGCGCTCCCGGGCCGCGACGGAAACTGCCTTCCACATTTGATGATTTTGATTATGCTGCCCGCGATGGAAAATGATCCGGAGCCCGCGTCGTCGTCTCCGCCCGAACCGCGCCGCGAGGAGGCTATCTTTGAGGCCGCCGTGGCGCTGGCGCCCAAACAGCGCGCAGCCTATCTCGACCAGGCTTGCGGCCAGGATACCCAACTGCGTCAGCGCATTGTGCTCCTGCTTGGATCTCACGACCACGCCGGGGATTTTCTGGAGCCGGCCCCGCCCGCAGGCCCAAACCGCACGTTGGTAGTGCCCACGCCGCCTGCCGAGCAGCCGGGCGATGTGATCGGGCATTACAAGATCCGCGAGAAGCTCGGCGAAGGGGGCTGTGGCGTGGTGTATGTCGCCGAACAGACGGAGCCCGTGCGTCGTCGGGTGGCCCTTAAGGTGATCAAGCTCGGCATGGACACCCGGAGTGTCATCGCCCGGTTCGAGGCCGAGCGCCAGGCGCTGGCGCTGATGGACCATCCCAACATTGCCCGGGTGCTGGATGCCGGCGCCACCGAGACGGGCCGCCCCTACTTCGTGATGGAACTGGTGCGGGGCATTAAGATCACCGACTACTGCGATCAGAATCAGCTCAATACGACTCAACGGCTCGCGTTGTTCGTCCAGGTCTGCCACGCGGTCCAGCACGCCCATCAAAAGGGCATCATTCACCGCGACATTAAACCCTCGAATATCCTGGTCACCCTGCACGATGGTGTGCCGGTGCCGAAGGTCATCGACTTTGGCATCGCCAAAGCGACCGAAGGCCGGTTGACGGATCTGACCGTCTATACCGAGCTGCGCCAGTTTATCGGCACGCCGGCCTACATGAGCCCCGAGCAGGCGGAGATGAGCGGACTCGACATCGATACGCGGAGCGACATCTACAGCCTGGGCGTGCTGCTCTACGAATTGCTGACTGGCCGGACGCCATTCGATGCCCAGGAGCTGCTGCGGTTTGGGCTGGATGCGATGCGCCGCACCATTCGTGAGAAGGAACCGCTGCGTCCTTCGACCCGCTTGAGCACCATGGTGGATGCCGAATTGACCCGGGTCGCCAAACGCCAGAGCGCCGAGCCGCCCAAGCTGGTCCATTTTATCCGCGGCGACCTGGATTGGATTGTGATGAAGGCGCTTGAAAAGGACCGCACGCGCCGGTTCGAGTCCGCCAGCGGCCTGGCGCTTGATGTCCAGCGGTTCCTCAAGAACGAGCCGATCGAGGCCCGGCCTCCGAGCGGACTCTACCGGTTTCAGAAGCTGGTGCGCCGGAACAAGACCGCTTTCGCCGCGGCAGCGGCTATCGTCGCTGCGCTGGTCCTGGGGTTGGGCTTGTCCCTCTATTTGTTTGTCCAGGAGCGCCACGCGCTTAGGAACGAAAAAGAAGCCGTCCGGCGAGCCGTCGCTGCCGAGCGCCGACAGGCGGAGTTGCGCGAGCAAGCGGAGAAGGGGTTGGCGCTGGAGAAACAGTTGCGCGAAATGGCTCCGATCACTGAGAAATTCACCACTGCCGGGCGGCTGCTGAGCCAGGGCAAAATGGAGGAGGCGGAGCTGATGATAAGCGATATTCCGACGACCATCCCGCAAGGTTCGATCTTCTATAATGCCCTCGGCGAGGTGTACGGGCGGCAAGGCGAATGGGCGGGGGCGATCCGGAACTTCAACCGGTCGGTTACGGCCGATCCCACCAATCATTACGCTTATCATTATCTTGCGCCGGTGCTGGTCCAAATCGGAGACTTGGCCTCCTACCGGACTCTTTGCGAGCGAGCTCTGAGCCAGTTTGGCGAAACCGCCGACCCGGTTGTTGCTGAACGAATTGCCAAGGATTGTCTGATGCTTCCTCCGCCCGCCACCAGCCTGTCCAAGCTCGCGAAAATGGCTGACACCGCCGTAGTGGCGGGTTCGACTAATTCCTCATGGCCTAACTATATGTTCGTGAAGGGGCTGGTTGAATATCGCCAGGGCCAATTTGCCGGCGCTTTGGAATGGCTGCGGAAAGTCGTGCCAAACGAGGGTGAGCCGACGCGCACGGCGCAGGCGGATGCGACGCTGGCGATGGCCGAATACCAATTGGGCCAAACCAACGCCGCCCGCGCGGCGCTGGCCGAGGGCACCAAGATTGCCGAGACTGAGCTGGCTAAGCCTGGCCGAATCGACTGGAATGATGGACTCATTGCTCAATTCCTGCTGCGCGAGGCCCATGGGCTTATAACGGGAACCGCGACGCCGGCTGCCGACAGGAAATGAGCGACGTTACCCACATCCTCAACGCGATCGAGCAAGGCGATCCCAAAGCAGCGGGCCAATTGCTGCCGCTGGTCTATGAGGAACTGCGCAAGCTCGCCGCCTGCAAGATGGCCAATGAAGCCTCGGGCCAGACGCTGCAGCCCACCGCGCTGGTGCATGAGGCCTGGTTGCGGCTGGGTGGCGGCGAAGACGGAACCTGGGACAACCGCGCGCACTTCTTCGGCGCCGCCGCGGAAGCGATGCGCCGTATCCTCATCGAGAATGCGCGCCGCAAGAAGGCCCTTCGACACGGCGCCGGTCAAGCGCGGCTGGACCTCCAGGAAATCGACATCGCGGCGCCCGCCCCCGACGACCAAATGCTGGCCATCGATGAAGCGCTCAACAAACTGGCCGCGCAGGACAAGGAGAAGGCCGAGTTGGTGAAGCTGCGTTATTTTACCGGGATGACCATCGAGGAAGCCGCCGGCGTGCTGGGCATTTCGGAAGCCACCGCCAAACGGTGGTGGATTTACGCCCGCGCCTGGCTTTATGCTGAGGTCCGGCCGGGCGGGTGATACCTTTTGCCCAAGCGCTTCGCGCAGTTCGGTTGCTCCTCCGCCGCGCTGCGCCTTTGCGTTGGCCCGACCCCCGTCTTTCAGGCTTACAGCCCCAGCTTGCTCAGCTCGGCTTCGAGCGCAACCTGGAACGACTGCACGTCGGAAGCCGGCGGCCGGTAGCCGGGCTGTGGCGCGACCAGGCCAAGCTGGCCGGTTTGATCGAGTTGCCAGGCGGCCGTGGTCCCATCGCTGAACGTGACTTTGCCGCTCACCACGGCGCCGGGGCGCGTGAGCTGGTCTACCGAGAGGGATACCTTCCCCGGCTCGCCCGGGAGTTGGCCCGGTTTTGGTATGGCGGCGCCGGGTCCGGCCACCGGGGAACGCGCGCCCGCGGCTGGCGGCGCAGCGGCCGCCGTCAGCACCGACTCGATGTGCTTGACCGGCTCCGGGTCTTTCGGTACCAGCTTCAAGTCATCCACCAGCATCCGGACCTCCATGTAGGTCATCGTAAGATGGAATTCAGATATTAGCCGGTTCTGAATTTCGGACAGCTTCAGCCCCTGCGCGATCCACTCGACTACCTTCTGCCGTTGTGCTTCATCCAGGTTCATAATTTGTATGCCCATTATTCGCGGTAAACGCCCCGCGATTCAACTCTTGTTTCAGGGTTCATCCGCAGAGACAGGAAGATTGAAGACAGGAAAATGCAGAGCATTCCCATTTTCCTGTCTTCAATCTTCCTGTCTCCATGTCTTCTTGCGGCTTGCGACCATCCTGGGCTGTTGCATTGCAGTGTGGTCCGTTAGCTGATTATTGCACCTGAACGCGGTAATATTTAGCCGCATTGGTTGCGCTGGCGCTGTCGGTCAACACCAATACACTACCCGTGCCGCCGGTGGGGCTGACCACACCCAAGAAGAACCGCCTTCTGGTAATCCTCGGGCCGATCGATGTCCACGTCCAGCCCGGGGTCGTCCAGCTCGCAATAGGCAATTCGTCGGCGTCTGGCAGCGAGGAAGCCCTTGAGGGTCCTGGCTGCGGAGCCGGCCAGTTGTTGGAAGACGAGCCCGGGCAGCAGTACTGGATGGCGTCCATGGCCACGCCGCGCGGGCTGGCAGACCTTGGTGGGGTGAGCGGCGCTGAATCGCAGCACTCGCCGCAGCGTCTGCCGCCGCAAATGCGGCTGATCCCCCAGCACAATCGCCCAGTGCGTGAGAGCCGGCTGCCATCCTGGCCACCGCGCCGCGCATTGAATCGAGCTGAGCATGCCGCACTGGGGATTTGGATTGATGATCCGGCTCCGGGCCGGGAGGCCAAGACGGTCCATTTCCGCCTGGATGGCCTGGTCGCCTGGCGCGCAGACCACCGCGATTTGCTGCGAATGCAAAGCACGCCATTGCTCGATCAAATGGCCGAGCACCGTGGTCTTGCCCCAGGGCAGCAGCAATTTGGGCTTTCCCATGCGCGCGGACCGGCCCGCGGCCAGAATGACTACACCCACGGCAAATGCCCGCCCTTCAGAAGACCTTGTCATAATGCTCTACTGCCGCAGATTCAGACCCAAGTTGCAAGAATATGCGCCTGGCGGAACCACCAGGCATCAGAAGTTTGGACAACGCCTCAGCCAGTTGGTTATGCTAACAGGGAATCGCATGTCCCCGAGCCCCGGACCAACTGAGCACGGGCAACGAAAAGAGTTCGCTGTCCTGATGCGGTGCGCGCTGCTATTGGACCTCGAGGTTTCCCATCAAGGCAACATCCTCAAGCTTGGAGCCGTATGCGCTGACGCATCGCTCGCACGCTCTCGTGGAAACAGCTTGACCTCCCCTCTGGACGAGTTAGCCAAACTGGCTGCAAGGGCCACGCTCGTCCTCGGCCACAATCTCGTGCGGTTCGATCTGCCGATCCTCCGTGAAGCGGCCCCCTGCCACCCGCTGCTTAAGCTGCCCATCATTGACACGCTCGTACTGTCCCCAATCTGCTTCCCGGAAAACCCTTACCACCGCCTGGTGAAGGACTATAAGCTCGTGCGGGAGAGCATAAACGACCCGGTCGCGGATGCCCGCCAGGCCGCCGCTCTCTTTGCAGACGAGTTCCGCTCATTCGACGGCCTCCGGCAAAAGGACCCGCGCCTCTTCGAGGTCTTGCACTTTCTCCTATCCACCCCAGACCGGCAGGTCGATCAACTCTCGCGTGGGATGGCGATGTTGTTCACCGCTCTCGGCGGCACGTTGCCTCCAAGAGATCGGGCGCTCGCTTTCTCCCGCGAGCTGATTCGCCAGTGGGGTTGTGCCAGCGCGCCAATCGACGAATCCCTGTTTCAAACTCAGGCCCAACGCCTGGCACTGGCTTACGTGCTCACCTGGTTGCGTGTAGCCGGTTCGAACTCAGTGCTCCCACCCTGGGTCCGTCTGGAGCACCCGTTCACGGGAGAGCTTATCAAACGCCTGCGGGACGTGCCCTGCAACTCCGCCGACTGCGTGTATTGTCGGCGCGTCCACAACTCCCAGGAACAATTACACACCTTCTTCGGGTTCGATGCCTTCCGCCCCACCCCGCCAAACAGCGCCGGCGGCAGCCTGCAGCAGGAAATCGTTGAGGCCGGCATGCGCAACGACTCCCTGCTGGCGATTCTGCCCACCGGCGGCGGCAAGTCGCTTTGCTTCCAACTGCCNNGCCCTGATGAAAGACCAGGTGGACGGCCTGGTCCGGCGCACGGGGACCCCTTTTGCAGCAGCTCTCTACGGCCTGCTTACCCCACCCGAGCGGAGCGACGTGTTGCGCCGAGTTCGACTCGGCGACGTGGCGCTGCTCTATGTCTCGCCCGAGCAGCTCCGCAACCGCTCCTTCGCGCAGGCTATCGCTCAGCGTGAGATCGGTTGCTGGGTGTTCGACGAGGCACACTGTCTCTCGAAATGGGGACACGACTTTCGACCAGACTACCTCTATGCCGGCCGGTTCATCAGAGAGTTCTCCAAGAAGCAAGGAAGCGAGGTTCCGCCCATCGCATGTTTTACGGCCACTGCCAAGCAGGATGTCCGCGAGGAAATCCTCGCTTACTTCAAGAAGGAAGCTGGCCGAGAGCTGGCTTACTACGAAGGGGGAGTCGAGCGAGACAACCTGCGCTTCGAGGTGCAGACCATCGCCGAGACAGGCAAGTTGGAGCGGGTGCACGAGCTGCTCTCGGAGCGCTTGCCCGAGGGACGCCCAGGCAGCGCTATCGTCTTCTGCGCTACCCGGGATGAAACTGAACTCACCGCTGAATTCCTGCGCACGCACGGTTGGAAAGCCGCCCACTTCCATGCCGGCCTGAAGTCCCCGGAGAAAAAGCGCACGCAGGATGAGTTCCTCGCCGGGGACACCCGCGTGATCTGCGCGACAAACGCCTTCGGCATGGGCATTGACAAGGAAGACGTCCGATTAGTCATCCACGCCGATACGCCGGGCTCGCTGGAGAACTACCTGCAAGAAGCGGGCCGCGCTGGACGCGACGGGATGAAAGCCGAATGCGTACTGCTCTACGCCGAGGAGGACTGCGAACGACAGTTCCGGATGGAGGCATTTTCAGAGCTCAGCCGGCGCGACATCGCCCAAATCCTCCGCAGCCTCAGAAAAGCCGCCCGTGGGGACAAAGAGGAGATTGTCATTACCGCCGGCGAAATCCTNNCTTCTCCGCCGCGACGAGAACGTCACCAGCGTGTTCCAGGCGCGCCCCCTCGTGAAGGACCTGGCCGAGGCGCGAGCCATAATCGCGGGTTTGAACCTGTCCACGACCGAGCAGTCCCTCTGGCTCGCGATTCTCCGTGAAATATTCAACACTCCGCCCACAGAGAGTATTACCGTGGACCAATTGGCCCTGCTGCCGGAATTCGCCAGCTACGCCAAAGGAAACCCGACCGCGTCGGCCAATCCGGAGTACCTGAGCGCCAAGGTCTTCAAGATTCTCGGTAGCATGGCGCAAGCCGGCCTGATGAAGCGCGACATGCGGCTCACGGCCTTTGTACGCCACAAAGTGCCAGACCACTCTCGCCTGCGTCTGGACCATGTGCTGGCGGCCGATCGCAAGCTCGTGGATGTGATGGCACTGGCAGAGCCAGATCCCGAAGGGTGGCTGTCCGTTTCGTTGCGCCTCCTGAACCAGCGGCTGTGCGACGAAAGCTGCAGTTCCTCTACCGATCTCGTCCGTTCCTTGCTCACGAGCCTCAGCGAAGACGGTCGCGGTTTCGCCGGCACCCAAGGCAGCATCGACCTGCGCTATCAGGCTCGCGACGCCTACCGGGTGCGGGTGCGGCGCAACTGGACTGCGATTGGCGAGCTGGCGGAAAAACGCCGCCGGCTGGCCTCCCTGGTCCTGGACACGCTCCTCGCCAAGATTCCCGCCGATGCCCCCGCCCGCGCCGACCAGCTCGTGGAATTCCATTTTGAAGAATTGCACCAGGCCATCGACCGCGACCTGCTGCTGCGCGCGGAGTTAAGGGATATCGACGCCGCACTGGAGCGGGCCCTGATGTTTCTGCACGAACAGCGTGTCATCATCCTCCAACACGGCCTGGCCGTGTTCCGTTCCGCGATGACCATCCGGTTCGAGAAAGAGGCCCGCGGTGAAAAATACAAGGTCGCCGACTACCAACCGCTCGAACACCACTACAAGGAACGCATCCTCCAGGTGCATGTCATGAGTGAGTATGCCCGCCTGGGCCTGGAGCGGATTCAAGCCGCCCTCGAACTGGTGCTGGCCTATTTCACGTTAACCAAGGACGAGTTCCTCCGCCGCTACTTCCAGGCCAAACCTGACTTGCTCCAGCACGCCACGACGGCCCACTCCTTCCAGCGAATTGTTACCGACCTGGCGAGCCCGGCGCAAATCAAGGTGGTCACCGCACCGCCCGGTCGGAACATGCTGATCCTGGCCGGCCCTGGCTCAGGCAAGACGCGGACCGTGGTTCACCGCTGCGCCTACCTCCTGCGCGTGGAGCGCGTCCGCCCGCAAAGCGTGCTCGTCTGCTGTTTCAACCGGCATGCCGCCATCGAGTTGCGCCGGCGGCTAAACGAACTCGTCGGTGACGACGCCCGTGGAGTGACTGTGCTGACCTATCACGCCCTGGCCATGCGCTTGCTGGGCCTTTCGTTTTCAAGCCGCCCTGACTCCCGGGGCCGCGACATTGACTTCGATGCCCTAATCCATGACGCCGTCAAACTCCTGCGAGGCGAGCAGGTCCCCGCCGGACTGGAGGCGGATGAAGTCCGGGACCGATTGCTGGCTGGCTTCCAGCACATCCTGGTGGACGAATACCAGGATATCGACGAGCCCCAATATGAAATGATCAGCGCCATTGCCGGACGCACGCTCGACGACGCTGACCAGAAGCTCTCAATCCTGGCAGTGGGCGATGATGACCAGAATATCTACACCTTCCGCGGCGCCAACGTGCAATTCATCCGGCGCTTCCAGCAGGACTATGGCGCCGAAGTTCATTACCTTGTCGAGAACTACCGCTCAACGCTTTATATCATCGAGGCGGCCAACCGGCTGATTGCGGCCAACGTGGATCGGATGAAAACCCGGCACCCCATCCGGATCGACAGCCACCGCGAAATGATTGGACCCGGTGGAGAATTTGGCCGCCGGGATGGGTTGAGCCAGGGCAAGGTGCAGCTCATTCAGGTCGCGGACGGCGCCTGCCAGGCACAAGCGGTGCTGGCCGAAATCCGCCGTCTCCGTGAACTCGGGGTCACTGATTGGTCCGGCATGGCCGTGCTCTCTCGCGAGCATAACGACCTGGCCCAGGTCCGGACGCTTGCGGAAAAGGAGTCCATCCCGGTCAGGTGGTTCGCTGGACGGAGTTCTATGCCGCCCCTCCACCAAATTCGCGAAATAAGCTGCTTCCTCGCTCAACTGGAGAAGGCGCGCAGCTCCTTCGTCCGGGCCGCTGATCTTTCTCGCCTGGCGGCGCAGACGTCTCCGTCGAAAGACGCCAATCCCTGGACCAGCTTTCTGTTCCGTCTGCTGGAGGCATGGCGGGACGAATCCGGGGATGCCGAGCGCCCCATGCAGGAGGCGATCGAGTTCCTGTACGAGGGGTGCGCCGAAAGCCGCCGGGAGTTTACCTATGGCGAAGGGGTCACACTATGTACGGTCCATTCCGCGAAAGGCATCGAATTTGACCATGTCCTGCTCGTCGGCCCGTGGCGGCTGCCGGTCGGGCGCGCAAAGCAGGAGGAAGAACGCCGGGCGTTCTACGTCGGCTTAACCCGCGCCCGCAAGACGCTGGTCGTCTTTGCTCGTGGCGATGCTCGCCCCTCGCTGCCGGAAACGTTGAATGGTGCCACAATACTCCGCCGAGAGTTCGCCGGGAATAGGTCTGGGGAGGAACCGATCTTCTTCAACTACGAAGTGCTCTCGCTGGAGGACATCCACCTGGGCTATCCAGGTTGGTTTGGGCCGCGCCATCCCATCCACGCGGCCCTGGCGGCACTGCAACCCGGCGATAAGCTCCACATGGCGCGCGACCAGAGCGGGAACCTGGAACTTCGGAATGGGGCCAGCACGCCAGTCGCCCGGCTTTCCAAGCGTGCTCAAGTAGAATGGTCAACCCGGCTCGATGCCATCAAAGAGGTTCGCTTCCTCGCCGCAGTCCGGCGAACCGCCGACCAGGAAGCGGACTCGGCCCGACGAGAAAGATTACAGGCGCAAACCTGGGAAATCCCCCTCGTGGAAATTGTCTCCGAGCAGCCGGCATGACCTGCCCGTATCTATGCCCTGACTAAGTTCAATACCGCCGACCTCACCGGGACTGCACCGGGACCTCAAGGGATCCGCGGCGATGGTATCAAGGATGAAGTCGAAACTGCCCGCGTGCTTCTTCATCTCGTCGGCGTTACGGAAGATGACGACCTCGTCGGCACCGAGGCGAAGCGCGTCCTCCTTCTTCTTCGACGATGTCGTGAAGACGACGATGTGCGCCCCCAACGCGTGCGAAAT
>PLZQ01000308.1:21134-21555 GCA_003152225.1 Limisphaerales bacterium
TGAGATTGGTCGGGACTCGCAGGACAAAGTGTTCGTCCACCACGATGCTGTTGGAGTAGCCGCCGTAAGTGACCGGGGCGGTCTTGTGCTTGTCCGGCGAATTGAAGGTGAGCACCTGGTTCGGGCACAAGTTTTCGCGGTTGGCCTGGCAGTGCGTGCAGGTGTGGTCGGAATCAACCAGACAGCCCACCCCGACGAGATCGCCGGGCTTATAGTTTGTGACGGCCGAGCCGACTTTGGTGACGCGGCCGACAATCTCGTGGCCCGGCACGATCGGGTAAACCGTGGGCATGATGGTGCTCCACTCGTTGCGCACCTGGTGCAGGTCGGAGTGGCAGATGCCGCAGAAGAGGATTTCGATTTGAACGTCGCGTTCGGTCGGCTCGCGGCGCGGGATGATGGTGGAAGCCAGCAGCGAGGT
>PLZQ01000062.1 GCA_003152225.1 Limisphaerales bacterium
GCGCTCGCATTGGGCCGGTCGGGCGCGTCCATGAACCTGGCGAACTGAAGGTGAACCCGCACGACGTTAGCGCCGAGTTGCTTCATTTCGCCAAAGTCCTCAACGACCGTAGGCCACTCGGCTTCCCAGTAATCCTCCAGCAGGCGAAACTTGTAGTCTCTGTCATAGTTGAAGCCCCAAGGCGTGAATGTTCGGCCAGAGGAGGCGGCGACAAAGCTGTGTTTGTCCTTGGACACCTTGATCCAATCCTGAGCTGCGGTGGTTGTTGCGACAACGCCCATGACCTGCTGGTGGTCCGCGGCGTTGATTTGGGAGCGCACGACACTCTGTTCGAGTGTGGCCGGCGCCGGGGCCGAGCGAGGTGCGGCATCGGTCGGACTCATATACAGGTGAAACCAATGCTCGGCATAGAGGCGCACGACATCGACCGGCAGGTTATGGCCGAAACCTTCATACACCACCAGGCGAAGCCGGTCGGGATCGGCTTTGTAGAAAGGCCGAGCGGCTTCGACAAATGCGCGCGCCGTCCTGGGATCGACCACCTTGTCCTCCCCGCCGCTGACCATTAGCACCGGAGTGGGCCACAGCCTGTCGGCATGAAGTATGGGGTCGTATTGCTTCAATAAGGCATCGGTTTCCGGCCAAAGGGAATTGGTTTGGCCTCGCCACAAGCCGTTGGGCTGCCACGTATCAAACCACTGCCGGTAAGCGCCGGTGCTGACGAACGCGACCACGGCTGCCAGCCGGGGTCCTTGCGTGGCCACCGCCAGCCCGGGAATGCCGGTCGAGGAACTGCCCAGCCAACCGATCTTCTCTGGATGCACATCACCCCGGCTAACGAGATAATCCATCACCGGCTTGGTATCCGAGATGGCGCGCTGGGCTCCCAAGACATAGCTGTGGGCGAACCGTTGGTCAAAGTAGAGCCACTGCGGCCGGCGCGCTGGGTCGGGGTCGGGCGGATGCGCAGCGCTGAACGCGACCAGCATATAGCCTTCGTTGACGAGATTAGTGCTCCAGGCCGGCAGTTGGTTGGTGGGCACGGAGCCAAGCATCAGGATCGCCGGGTGGCGAGCGACGCTACCAGGCCGATAGGCGAGGTCGAGGGTGATCGGCGCGTCCCCATTTGGCAGCACCAGGGATTCGTATTTGAGGCCCGACATCGGCGAGGCGGCGGGCACGGAGTCCGCGCAGCGCCCTGCGAATGGAGCCAGTAGCACGAAGCCGGCGCAGATGATTGGAATTGTGTTTGATGGTCTCATCGCGAACATCACTTGCGCGGGCCCAGGTATGCGGCCCGCAAATCAAGTCGAGACTAGCCCCGCGGCGGCTCCACGGCGAATAACTCGGTGATCGTTAACTGGAATTCTGGCAGCAGCTTCTCGGTCAGAAGTTCATGGCCCGCCAATATGTTCTTGAGGATGAGGCCGTATTCGTTGCTGTGATAGACTTCCACGTTGTCATAGCGCGGATCAATCATCCACAGACGCGGCAGCCTCATCTCCTCGTAGATTTGCTTCTTGACGACGGTGTCCGGCTGGTGGTCATCCGCGCTAACGATCTCGGCGGCGAGCCACAACTTACCCGTGACGGTGGTCACCAGTGCGAGGTCCGGACACACCGCGTGTCTCCATGACAGCTTCACCTCCGAGCGCGGCGCAAGCAAGCGCGTGCCGGCGAAGTCCGCCACGCTCGCCCGCACCCATTTGTGCAGACGGCCGCAAACCAGCTCGTGCCGGGCGCCCGGTGCCCGGCGCGCCAAGGGTGCTCCATTGAGCATCTCCGCATAGGCCACGCTCATGACTTGACGAGGACACTACGCAGAAAGCGCCCCGTATGCGAGCGTTTGTTGCGGGCGACTTGCTCCGGCGTGCCCTGCGCTACGATGCGCCCGCCGCCCTCGCCGCCTTCGGGGCCGAGGTCAATGACCCAATCGGCTTCGGCAATGAGATCAAGGTTGTGTTCGATAACGATCACCGAGTGACCGGCATCCACCAACCGCTGAAGCACTTCGACCAACCGCTGCACATCCGCCATGTGCAAGCCGATGGTTGGTTCTTCGAGAATGAACATGTTCCGCTTCGGCAGGCGTTCGAGCAGGTGCGGTTCTTTCAGGCCGGCCAGCAAATGGCTGACCAGCTTCACCCGCTGCGCCTCGCCGCCGCTGAGCGTGGGGCTGGTCTGGCCGAGCTTAAGATAACCCAGGCCGGTATCGCGCAGCGCCTGCAACGGACGCCTGATCTTCGGCAGGCTCCCGAAGAACTCCAGCGCTTCCTCCACCGACAAATCCAGCACCGCGGCAACGTTTTTGCCGTTGTATTCGATGTCGAGCGTCTCGCGGTTGAACCGTGTCCCGCCGCAAACCTCACAACGCACGAAGGCCGGCGGCAGGAAGTTCATCTCCAGCTTGATCGTGCCGGCGCCCTCGCACTCGGGGCAGCGCCCCTGCGCACTGTTGAACGAGAACCGGCTCGGCGAATAGCCGCGCAGCCGCGCCTCGGGGACCTGGGCGAACAACTGTCGGATATCATCGAAGAAGCCGACGTAGGTGGCTGGAATCGAGCGCGGCGTGCGGCCGATGGGGGATTGGTCAACCTCGTACACGGCCTGGATGGTGTCGGAGCCGGTGACTGATGAGGCGTGATGCGTGATGCGTGATGCGTGATGCGTGAAACGTGATGCGTGATGCGTGATCGCCGATTTGAGCGCGGGAAGAAGGCATTCGCGGACGAGGGTGCTTTTGCCGGAGCCGCTCACGCCGGTCACCAAGACCAGACGACCCAGGGGGAAGCGCACTGTAAGATCCCTTAGATTATTCTTCGCTGCCCCGGTGAGCGTCAGCCAGCTTCCGCCTTCCTTCGTCGTAGCAGCCGACGTAAGGAGGCTCTGATCAGCTCCCGCCTTCGCACTTCGGGCTTCGGCTTTCGGCCTTCTTTCGGCCTTCGGGATTCGGTCTTCGGACTTTGGCTCCTGAGCCTCCGTCACGGGCCGCCTTTGGCCTCGTGTCGGGAACTTCCGATGCGCCCGCAGGCATTTCCCTGTGACTGACTCCGGGTGCCGCAGCAACTCAGCCAGCGTGCCCGTGGCGACCACTTCGCCGCCGTGTACACCCGGCCCCGGGCCAAGATCGATTATGTAATCCGCCTTCCGCATGGTCGCCTCATCGTGTTCGACCACGAGCACGGAGTTGCCGCGCGCCTTGAGCTTTTGCAGCGCCGCCAGCAGTTGCTCGTTGTCGCGCGCGTGGAGGCCGATGGTGGGCTCGTCCAGGATGTAGAGCACGCCGCTCAGGTTGGAGCCCAATTGGGCGGCCAGCCGGATGCGCTGGCCCTCGCCGCCGGACAGCGTCGGGACGCCGCGCCCAAGCTGCAAATAGCCCAGGCCCACTTCGCCGAGGAACTTCAGCCGCTCGCGAATCTCCGGCAGGATATCGCGCGCGATGGCCGCCGCGCGGCCCTTGAACTTTATCCTGCTGAACAAGCGGCTCGCGTCCTCGACCGGCATTTGTCCGAACGCGTCTATCGTCGGCGCGGCCTTCCAATTTGCGATTGGCGATAGGCCATTTGCAATCCCCAACCTGACTGACCGGGCGATGGGATTCAGCCTGGCCCCACCACAGTCAGGACAAATCTCCCGCTCCCCCTCCTGCCAGCTATACCACGACTCCTCAATGTCCTCCGCGCGCGCGCCGCGGTCCACGTCGGGCAGATAAAACAGCTCCCCAAAACCGCGGCAACGGGGGCACCAGCCCTGCGGTGAGTTGTAGCTGAAGTTCTTCGGGTCGAGCGCCTCGAACGAGCGACCGCATTTCGGGCAGGCGCGCTCGGTGGAATGCACCGTAGTGTGCTTATGATTATCCAGAGCGAACAACGTCCCCTGCCCCAGCTTAAGCGTTTCGTCAATAAGCTGCTGCGGCTGCAGGCGCGGCGCGTTATCCCCCGTGCGCCGCGAGTTTCCCGCCTTATGTAACTGGTTTAACCCATGTGACCCGTGCAACTTCTTGCCCTGCGGTTTGGCATCCAGCACCCCCACCACGATCTCCACGTCGTGCTCGCGAAACCGGTCCAGGCGCAGGCGCTCGGTCGTGGGATAGAATTTCCCGTCCGCCCGGACTTCGGCATAGCCGTGGCTGGCGGCCCATTCGGCCACATCGGTGTGGAAGCCCTTGCGATTCCTCACCACGGGCGCCAGCAAGATCAGGTCGCCGCGCTGCCGCAGCTCGTGCCGCAACCGCCGGCCCACCTCATCGCGCGTCTGGGCTTCCACGGGCACCTGGCAATCCGGGCAGAACTGCGTTCCCAGCCGCGCGAAGAGCAGCCGGATGAAATGATAGACCTCGGTGACGGTGGCCACGGTGCTCTTGCCCCCGCCGCGGCTGCTGCGCTGCTCGATGCTCACCGTCGGGGGGATGCCGGTGATCAGGTCCACATCCGGCCGCGACAATTGCTCCACGAACTGCCGGGCATAGACATTCATCGAGTCGAGAAACCGCCGCTGTCCCTCGGCGAAGAGCAGGTCAAACGCCAGCGTGCTCTTGCCCGAGCCGCTCACGCCGGTCACGACGACAAATTGCCCCCGCGGCACCGAGAGCGACACATTCTTCAGGTTGTGCTCCCGCGCCCCGTGAATCATTATGGCGTGGCCCCGCCGCGCGCTCAAATTTCGATCATCAAACACGGCTATTCCTTAACACATAAAGCAGGCCTGCGAAAAAGGTTTTGCCCAGGAGGCGCGGAACAGGACCCATCCGACCTCCTGTAATGGGTCAGTGACGGCGGAAGCGAGGTTGGCGGAGTACGCCCGTCCTCGGGCGCAGCCATGCTGGAAAGTAACCGAGCTGTAATGAAATTGGGCGCGTCGGGCTATTCGGCGCTTGCTGCGCCCGAGGACGGGCGCACTCCGCCAAGGCATTTTCACGCGGTCACTGACCCATTACAACCTCCTTCACTTTTCCCTAGCTTTCCCCGCGGTTTCTCCAGGCTTTAAGGTGGCTTTAGGGTCGCATTGGGGTCGCATTGGGGTCGCATTGGGGAGGCTTTGGAGAAGCTTTGGAGTCGCAATCGGTTGGCTATCAACACGCTTTCAGGTGGCTTTGATATGGCTTTGGGCGGCTTTGCGCAGGCCCTCAGCATCCACTTATAGAACGCTGCGAATTCGGCGCGGGCGGGTTCATTGTAGTGGGTGTATCGACCCGCCCAATTGTACTTGATTCGTGTTTGGCGCAATACTCCCGGTTGCGCTCCTTCAAGCGTGTGCGACGGTGGCCTCACCATTATGACGAAACAAACTGGATAGGAAACAAGGAATATGATCATGAAGGAGTCAGGAGTGGAACAGACCCGCAGCGGGGATTATTGGCCGATTGGTGTCGTTGCTTGTTGTTTGGGCTTGTTGCTGGGCACAGCTTGGGGTGCCTTTGCGCAACGCCCGCGCCTCCAGGCGCCGAAGCTGGACGGCATGGGCAATGTCATTCTGGAATTGCAGGGCCAGAGTCAAACCAACTATACCTTTGAAAAATCCAGTGACCTGACGACTTGGAATTTCCTCTTTTCCGGAGCGACCAGCAATGGCATTTTGCATTTCACTGAGCCCCTCGGCAGCAATGGTACCCCGAGCTTCTACCGCGCAATGGAAGGCGCCAACGAAATGGGCGGACCGCCGCCCCAAGTTCATCAAACGCTCGACCCCGATCAGAGCGACATCATCCTCGTAACGACCAATCGGGAGATCTTGACCCTCACCAACGAGCAAGGAGTTCGTTTCACGCTGGAAGTGCCCGCCAATGCCTTTCTGGAACCGCAAATCATCTCGATGACCTTGGTCACCAACCTTGAGGGACATCCCTTCGATGGCAGCAACCTCTGGGCGGTTGCGTTCGAGCCCGATGGCCTCGAATTCCTGCAGCCGGCAATGTTGACTATTGATTTGCCGGCCGCGGTCGCAGTCGAATCGCTGGCCAGCTTTTGGTATACCGCCGACAGCACCGATTTTGGTCTAATGCCCGACGCGGTTTGGACCAATCGGGTCCAGTTCCCGATTTACCATTTCAGCAGTTACGGTGCCGGGACAACCGGGAATGGGGCCTACCAGGCGCAGGCGAATCGATCGGTGCGCAATTCCTTCCAACAACTCAATCAACAGGTGGCGGTGGAATTGAACCAGGCGCGTAAGGCGGGGAAACTGCCTTTCGGTGAGACCGCTTTGCCGCCGGACGTCAAGAGCCAGGTTGCGGCCACGATTGAAAGTTATCTTGAGAAAAGGTATGGGCCGAATGGGCCTGTCTTTTTCGGTGACTGTGCCGCGGTCAGGCAGGAGATCATTCGTATCCCGCAACTTTTGTTTCTTCTAGGTCGTCATGGCATGACACAAGCAGATGTCAAGCAGGGCGTGTCGGATATGACGGCCAAGCTGTGCTCCGCCGCCAAGGACTGCATGGATAAGGCGCTTGCCGACTGCCAGGCGCAGAAACCCGGAGCATACGAGGCGGGTATTAGGCTCAAACAAGCCACGATCGACAATATTAACACGTGCGGAATCAGTTTCCCGTTGACGCTCCTTCGTCCGTGTGCGCCAGCGTGGGGCGGTACTATCTGGTACCACGCCGAAGGCTCGACGAATTATAGCACTTCATCGTCGATGCAACGCACTGCATTTAAAAGAGATCTGAAAGTGGAAGTGAACGCCGTTGTGACTGGAGTGCTTGACTTTTCGCCGGCGGCCGATTCGCACATCTTTTTATTGGACTTGGCGCGGAGCTGGCTCGCCGCCAGCAAGGGCAGTTCGACTGATGAGGGCTGGGGTTGTGAAGGCGCCGCGGATTATCCGAATGGCCTGAGCTCGGTGATGAAGAAGAACGTGATGTCGTTTCGGACAAACGACGTGCAAAGCGTGCAACTGATGCTTACCGGCACAAATGTGACGATGATCTCCTCCGCTGGCAGCATCTCTGGCCTGTTCAACGGCCCTGTGGACGTGATCACGACGACAACCAGAAGTGTCGATTGCTCCGGCAAATCCCTGGGATTCTCCGTTAAGACCGGGACATCAGATTGGCTGTGGACGGGTCAGGCCGACGCCGGTGCCGCGAGTCAGGTTAACATCTCCACCAATTTAGTTCAGATTAATTGGACCAAATCCAGCGTGATCATGGACACCCCAGTGGTTGAAACAATCTTTCTCCAGATTTATAAGAACGAATAGCCTGGGTGTGGGAACAAGAATTGGTCGAGCAGGGCGGAGGCGCGACCGTTTTAGACTAATCGCTTCCTGTGTATCTGCCCTTTCGAACATTGTGGCAAATGGCCATCAGGTCTTGCCCGACCACGGACCACCAGACTATGAGACGAAGGGGGGGAAAGCTGAGACGATGAAATCTGAAACGCTGAAACCGGAAAGCGGCTACGTGGGGACTACCGGACCGCTGAACACGCAACCACGGGGGCGGAAAGCTGAAAGCGGAATGCCAGCAGGCACTGGAGCTCAAAGTGGAGATTAAGGCCCTGGACCATTCACCGGCGCAGCATCCGGGCATTCAAAAAATCCAAAATATATTCCGCGACCGAGCAACTCGACTCTATCACTGGGCCAAAAGTCCGGCCATCCCAGCCGACAACAACCGCGCCGAACGTGAGTTGCGTCCACTGGTCATCGCCCGCAAGATCAGCTTCGGCTCTCAATCCGAACAAGGCGCTCTGACCCGTGAAACCCTGATGATCGTCCTGGGTTCCGTGACAGAAAAGGCCGTGATGCTGCCTCCTAGGTAGTTCCATCAAGGGGGTCCTCAAGGGGGTCCAACCGTAGATTGGAATTCGAGCTGGGCGCATGGTTCGAGGGCGCTTG
>PLZQ01000244.1 GCA_003152225.1 Limisphaerales bacterium
CGCACCTCCCACTTGCGCACGCCGAAGCGCTCGACCCAGCCGTCCACGGCTCGGCCATCCACCTTCAGCACAATATCGGCGCGGTACAGATTTGGCTCCTCCGGCGACCAGGCGCGGAAGGGCGCGAGCGATACGGGCACGGCGACATTGGTGGTGGAGCCTACGCTCAAGGGTTGGACGAGGCTTGCGCGCCCGGCAAGCGCTCCGTCCAGCATGGAGATTTTCACTTCGACTTCGACCCGGCTGTCCGGGCTCGTGCCTGGATCGAGCGCGCGCAGCTTAACGTGAACAGCGCAGCTCTGCTCGTCAAGGTTGCCCGCGACATACGCATCGTCGATGAACCGCGCGGGCGTGGCTTCCAGTTCGACACTACGATAGAGCCCGCCAAAGCGCTGAATCCAGCCCATGAGTCCCTTGCGGCTGGGCACATCGTTGCGGACTTTGGCAACGACGACCACTTTCTCGCCCGCCTTCGCCAGATCGGTGATGCGGTATTTGTAGGTGCCGCAATAGCAGTCGTTGTGGCCCAGGTAAGTGCCGTTCACCCAGAACCAGCCCTGGGCGTCAACGCCGCCAATCTTGAGCCAAAGCTCCTTGCCAGCCCATTCCTGCGGCACGGTTGTTTCTTTGCGATACCAGGCAGTCCCGACATAGGAGCCTTGCAAAGGGCGGATGCTGCGTTCCGGCGCGACGCTGGTGCTGTTGCCGGGACCGCCCACTCCCTGTGCCTCCCAGGAGCCGGGCACCGTGATGGAGGTCTTATTGGGCAGCCCATGCCCCGGCTTAAACCATTGCTGCTCTTCGCCCACACCGGCGGGATCAGTGGCAAACTCCCACGGCCCATCGAGACTGACGGCAGGCCGCAGGGGCGACCGCAAGACTGGATTGACGACCGCAGGCGTTGCCTCACGCTGTTGGGCGCCAGCCGTGAGAAGACTCAGGCAGGCAAGGACCACATACAAGGCGGGTTTCTGTTGCATAACTGTTCTGAGCATGCAAGTGAAAGAACGGGCGCTTGCGGTGGATGAAAACCGATTCTCCGGCGCGCCGCCAGCGCTCCGGCCGACATTTAGATGCGCCCCTCTCGCGTATCCGCGTCGAGGATACCTTCCGTGTGAGCCGAGGGCTGATTCACACCTCACAAATGCTCATCATCTTGTCGAGCGTCTCAAGCGGGTCTTTGGTGGGTGTGTATTCGTGTGACAGGTAGCCCTGGTAACCCAAGTCCGCAATTGCCTTGCAGATTCCCTTGTAATTCATCTCCTGTGTGTCATCGAACTCGTGGCGGCCTGGATTGCCCGCGGTATGGAAATGCCCGATGTATTTGATGTTTTGCTGGATGGTGCGGATGATGTCGCCCTCCATGATCTGCATGTGGTAGATGTCATACAGCAGCTTCACCCGCGGCGAGTTCACCCGCTTGCAGAGCTCAACGCCCCATGAGGTGTGATCACACATATAACCGGGGTGATTGACTTTGCTGTTGAGCAGTTCGGTGCACAGCGTCACGCCTAATTCCTCGGCCAAGCCCTTGATGTTGTTTAGGAAGAGCACGCTGTTCTCGATGCCTTCTTCGTCCGTAAGCCCCTTCCGGTCGCCCGCGAGAACAATTGCGTTGGGAGCCCCAGCGGCCGCCGTCGCCTTGATAGCCTCCCGCATCTTCTGGTCGATTGTCGAATGGTTCTTCTTGTCGTTAATGCCCTCTTTGATGGTACAGCCGCCGCCCACCATCGTGGGGATCAGTGCGTACTTTTTGAGAAGCGGAAACGTCTCCGGCCCGACCAGGTCAATCCCGAGCGCGCCCAAGCGTGCCGCCTCGCGGCACTGCCCCTCCAGGTCCAGTTTGGCACCCTTAAACACGCCCAGGCACACGCCTTGTTTGATGCGTCCTTTGCGGGGCTCCGCCTGTGCGGTCGAGGCAGCCATGCCCAAAAAGGAGCATGCAGTGGCGCTTCCGAGAAGACCAAGAAAATGCCGACGGGCTAGAGCGGGTGAATGATTCGCGTTCATGAGGCGAGCATAGCCACCGGGCGGACAAGATCAAGTCACAGAGAACCGACGGTCCAAGCAACCTGTAAACGTGCTTTGCGGTCAGGGGCGGCATCATCCAGACGATTGGAGGAGGGAAGGGTGCGCAAATGCAGTCGAGCCCGGCAGAATCCGCTGCCGCGGCAATGATGGGAACCGCGCCAATCCGAAGAATGTTGCAAAAGGGATTGCAACCGCTTACTTCCTCAGGCAGATAAAACGATATGGAAACCTCAAATCCATTACTGAAACGCGAAAGTGCCTTCTCACGTGGCTGGGCTGGTACCGAACCCATGACTTTGCAGGGCGTCATCAACAAGACCGGCATTCTCCTGCTGCTGTGCTTCGGGTCTGCTGCCTTTGCTTGGACCCACCCGGATATTCGTGGACCGCTTTTGCTGGTCGGCTTGCTCGGTGGGTTTATTGCTTGCATGGTGGGGATCTTCAAACCGGCCACCTCACCGATCGCCGCTCCGATCTATGCGGTACTGGAGGGTTTTGTCCTCGGGGCCATTTCGCAGGTGATCGAACGGCGATACCCCGGGATCGCGGTTAACGCCATGCTGCTGACTTTTGGGGTGTTGGGACTCATGTTGATGCTGTACACGACGCGGACCATTCGCGTGACGAGTGGATTGGTAAAAGGAGTATTTGCCGCCACGGCTGCCGTTGCCCTGGTTTACGTGGTGGACATGGTGATGAGTCTTTTTGGAACTCGGGTGCCTTTTATCCACGAGTCAGGCTGGCTTGGGATCGGAATCAGCTTGGTGATTGTAGGTATCGCGGCCTTCAACCTCCTGATTGACTTTGCAGTCGTTGAGGAGGGCGTTAGCAACGGTTCTCCTCGCTACCTGGAGTGGTACTGCGGGATGGCGCTTTTGATTACCCTGGTGTGGTTGTATCTGGAATTGCTTCGCCTGCTTTCAAAACTGCGCGGACGGGATTAGATACGTGTGAGGTGCTGGCCGGAGCGACAGGCTGACGTGCTCTGAGCGTGTTCGTGCTCCGGTGCATTGCCGGTAAAGACCGAACGGCGGCGGCGGAAGGGATCCAGCTTCAATGCCCTGAACCGGCAGCCTCCCGGCTCCTGATTTCTTTCACCGCGTCAATCATCGCCATGAAACCCTCCACTGGCACGTAATCCGGGATGGAATTGCCAGAACCGACGCCATATCCCTTGGCTCGGTTCCTGAAGCGCGTTCCCTTCTCCAAGACCTCGCGGTAAATGTCCTCGGGTTTGTTCCGGCAAAGCGTATTCACATCAATGCCGCCAAAGAGCCCGATTCGNNTGGTCTTCGTTCGAGTGCTTGGCGTCAATGCCCAGCGCGATCAGGTCCTCCATCACCTCAAAGATGCAGCCGCAACTGTGCAGCAGGAACTTCTTGCCGGACTGGTGAACCAAATCAATGACCCGCCGGTATTGAGGCAGAATGTATTGGCGGATGGCCGTGGGCGCCAGCATGGTCGAAGTCTTGTAACCCAGATCGTCTCCCATGCGAAAAAACACAAAGATGTCGCCGTATTCCCGAATCATCCTCGACCACAGCATGACGTACAGATCCCCGATTCTCCGGAACAGGTCCGCAAACAGCTCCGGGTCGTCGTACTGCATCACACACAGGGATTCGAAACCCACCAGGTCCTGGCTCGATTCGAAGATGCCATAACCACATCCGCCATACGCTTTCATGCCGGGCGGAAGCGCTTCCCGGATGGCGTCCAGGCGAGGTTGACAGGTGCTCCAGAAAATGGCCGGCAGCTCGTCAAACGGGTAGGCATTAAAGTCTTGCCGCGTTTGAATGGGGCCCATGCCGCCCAGGATTGCTCCGTGCCCGGGGAAGATCTCACAGATGGCCGCTTCGTAATCAAAGGCGTCATACGTCATGTCGCGCCAGAAGCCGATGACCTCACGATAATGGGCGACATAGTCCTGCTGCTTGTTCCCCTGCGGACTGATCTCCTTGCCCAGAGCCTTGGAAATGAAAGGCAGGTCGATGTGGTGCTCATACAGAGGCAGACGCCTTGGCCGTTGATTGTTCAAGACCTGGAGCACGTTGTTGTAATCGGGTTGAAAATGTTCTCTGCTCATCGCCTGCAATCGCTTGACTCGCTCGAAAGTGATGCGGAAGGATCTCACCAACGGCAATGGGCGTCGAGGATATCCGGTTCCGGATCTATTGGTTTGAATTAGTGGCCGCGAGCGGCGGAGGCCGCCCGCGTAACTGTGGTGCTGTGCCCATCAGCCGGCGGAAGGCGCTGGCGTTGGCGGTGCAGAACAACCAAGCGGACAACTGGTATTCGGGATTGCGGAGCCGACTAGTCCAAAGCAACCATATCCTTCATTTCTTCGCGGCATCCTCCATCACCGAGTGATAGACCACACCAGCCAATATTGCGCCCAATATCGGCGCGATCCAAAAGGCCCAAAGTTGGGCCAATGCCCACCCGCCTACGAATATCGCTGGCTCGGTGCTGCGCGCCGGATTGACAGACAGATTCGTGACCGGGATGCCAATCAAGTGAATCAAAGTTAACCCCAAACCAATCGCAATCGGGGCGAAACCTTGGGGTGCTCGTTTGTCGGTATTCTCTGTAACGACATACCTTTCTTCTCCTTTCGAGTCGGGTTGCGCATGAACGCCTCCCTGAAAGCGGCAGGACGTCAACATGCAAGTTTGGGCATTTTACGCCATTCAATTGAGCCCCCAACTAATCCGCTTGTCCTGAAAAAGTCAATCAGCAACGCCACCTTGTCGCAGTCCTAGGTGAGGTGTTGCTTGACATTTGCCTGCACACGGTTCTTTCTCGTCGCTGCGATTGAACAAGCGCCGGATCGGAAGACGCAAAAAGAATATGAAATCAAATCTTAAAGGAACACGCACCGAGCAAAACCTTCTTAAAGCGTTTGCGGGCGAGTCACAGGCAAGAAATCGTTATGAGTTTTTTGCGAGCGTGGCGAAAAAGGATGGGTATGAGCAGATAGCGGCTCTGTTGCAAAAGACTGCCGATCAGGAAAAAGAACACGCAAAGAGGTTTTTCACGTTTCTTGAAGGCGGTGAAGTCGAGATCACCGCCGCCTATCCGGCTGGACGAATCGGAACCACCGCGGAAAATCTGAGGGCTGCCGCGATGGGGGAAAACGAGGAATGGACGAAGCTCTACCCGGCGTTCGCGGAGACCGCCAAAGCCGAAGGTTTCGCTGAAATAGCCGGTGCTTTCAGGTTGATCGCCAGAGCCGAAGCTGAGCACGAGAAACGGTATCTCAAGTTGCTCAAGAACCTCGAGGCCGGCACGGTATTTGCCAAGAGCGGGAAAGTTCGCTGGACCTGCCGCAACTGCGGTTATGTCCATGAGGGCGAAAAAGCACCCGACATATGCCCAGCGTGCCAGCATCCCCAAGCCTTCTTTGAGGTCGATGCGGAGAATTACTGAGCTCTTTCTACGCGCTGCGCCATACCGTCACGAGTCTGCTCAAGAAGGCTGGCGTCAGTGACGTAGTGGCCCGCGACATCGTCGGCCACGAGCGCGCAGCCGTCAGCCGCAACTACACCCCTATTGACGCGGAAACGAAGCGGACGGCCCTCGACAAGCTACCGGACGTGACCGCCCTCGGCGAACCCCCTTAAACGCATTTGACAAACCTTGACGCCGTGAGACATATTAGTCTCACGATGAAGACGGCAACCGTCAGAGATTTGCGAAACCGTTTCCCGCGCGTCGCCGCGTGGATTGAAGAAGGCGAGCCGGTGGAGATCACCAGAGCCGGCAAGCTGTTCGCCCGCCTCGTGCCCGCCGTGCCGGAAAAGCCGCGCCGGTTCAAGATGCCGGACATTATGGCGCGGTTGGAACGGACGTTTGGCGCCCGCGTTTATTCCGCCGAAGAAGTCGCCAGAATGCGCGCCGCCGAATTGGAAGGCGAGGAAGGATGATTGCTCTGCCGGACACTTCTTTTCTCTGCGCGTTTTACCGCCAGCAGGACAATTCGCGGCTGGCTGCCGCCTACGCGGCGACGATGAAAGAGCCATTGCACGTCACGGCGTTTCTCGTTTACGAATTCCGTCAGTCTCTGCGTCTCCAGGTCTGGCGGCATTCCCATAATCCCAAAGAGGGGATGCCTTTGACTGACGCCCAGGCCGCGTTGACCCAGTTCGATAACGACCTGGCCAACAGCGTGGCCGTGCTCGTCCCGTGCAACTTCCAGGACTTATTTCACCGCGCCGAGGCCCTTTCCGCTCGCCATACAATTCCCAACGGCCATCGCAGCTTTGACGTTCTCCATGTCGCCACTGCCTTGCACCTGGGCGCGCGGGATTTTCTCACCTTCGACGTGAACCAGCGCAAACTCGCTGCCGCCGAGAAATTGCGGGTGAAACCATAAAGAGCTGTGTCCCCAAAGCAGGCAGAGCGGCGACACAGCCGCTGTCGCCCTGCGAAAGCGCATTTATCGTGCCTCTCTCGGCGTGAAAGCCCGCCCTCGCCGTGCAACTCGACGCCTTGACGTGGCCACAGGGGGCAGGCGACGCCGGGCGGCAAACACAACGCCATTAATCGGCGCAGCGAAGTTGGCCGCTATCGCTTGCGTTTGCGAGTCCGCCGGATCTCATAGAAGTCACCGGCTGCCTCGGGACGCGCCGAAAATCGACTGGCAGGGCCGCCAAGCCGCGCCTATGCTCCGCCCCGTGATGGGTATTGCTGTCATTCCATTATGGACTCCAGCCGTGGCGGCTTCGGGCTTCCATGCTCTGCTGCCAAAGAAGGGAGGCCGCAAGTGAGCAGGCGTTGCCCTCATTGCAGGAAAGCCTTTGAACCCAGCACCGGAAAGCAGCGCTACTGCGGTCGAAAGTGCTACAGGGCGGTGTACGGGGTAGTGAATCGGAAGAAGATCAGAAAGCGCAAAACGGCCTACCGTGCGGCAAACCGGGATAGAATTCACAAGAAGCAGGCGGCCTACTACGCAGCAAACCGGGAGGCGATTAACAAGCGCCACGCGGCCTACTACGCCGCGAATCGTGGCGGGATTCTGAAGCGACGAGCAGCCTACTATGTCGCGAACCGGGAGCGAATTGCCAAGCGGGATGCGGGCCGCTACGCAGCCAAGAAGATGGAAAGGAAGCGATTGGCCCAAACCGGCCCCGCTCGCTAACTTCTCATCGGCTGGCCCGGGATAGACGCCCCGGAGTGCGCTGCCATTTTTACTCCCATGGCACGGTAGCGCCGCCATCACTTCAAATAACTTTAGCGCAAGACGGCCTTCAATGGTTCTTTGCCAAGAGTGGCAATCTAACTGCCGCGATGGTTCGAGAATATCTNNCGCGACTCAGCCGGGCAGTTGTTCGGATGGCACTGGCGCAGAGCCGGTCAATTCACGCACGACCACAGGCATGGAGCGGCGGCGGGCGTCCTCGCGGCCTGGGCGACGGGAGCCGAGCAAGGGCCTGGCCGAGCGGCTCAAGCTTGAGCGAAATGCCGTGCCGCGTTCCGTTCCTCGGCCTTCACGGCCCGGCGATACGCTTCGCGTTCTCCCCGGCCGGTGAAGTGCATGTATCCGCGCCCCTGCCTAAAATACCAGGTTGGCCGCTGGAGCTGCTTTAGGACGCGATGCGGTCCCACCATGTTGTAAGGCAGCCGCCAAATACGTTCCAGGTCCTGGTTGGGAAGCCTAAAATTCATCAGGTCCCACCGATGTTTGCGTCTGCCATTCCGCAGAAACGGTTTGAGAAACTGGGAGACGGCGCTGCCCTGCCAACGGCTTAGGCCATATTTCCGCTCCAGTTCCGCCCTAGACAACCCTTTGAGCTTCTCCAGGTTTTCCTTGGCCCACTGCAATGCCTGTGCGGATTTGTGCATCCGGGGGTGACCGGGAGTGGGCTTCGGAGCGCCAACCTGTTGCCGAATCTGCCGAATGCGCTCCCGGCTGAGACCCATTTCGTCAACCAACTCGCAATTCTGCTTGGACCAATCAACCTTGGACCACTTGGCCAAGGAAGCTCTGTGCCGGAGTTGCCGCAATGATAAACGGGCCATGACTGCCTTCGCTGACTGAACTTTAGCTGCTGGGAGGGAGTACCCAACTCCGCCAGCTGAGACAAGCCCGATTTCGAGGCCAGTCCGCATGCTGGCTTGCTCCTGGCACGGAGGGTATCCGAGGCGGGCTATTCTGTAAACAAAGCCTGAGGGCGAGCCAAGTTCTTTGGCTTTGCCTTCTCAGGCCGCAGAGAGCCGGGAAGGGGGCGACCACGCAGCACGCGCTTGCGGTTCTCAAGGGTATCCCAACTTCTGGCCAACTGGGCAATCGAGGAGGCAGTCCGCGCACGAAGCGCGACATCCTCAGACCTGACGACATCCTCCTTGAGTGCGAGGGCGGTGTCGTAGGTAGCCTGTTGCAATTGAAGGACTTGCCGTAGGGAGTTTCGTTTGCCGGGCCTGATTCTGATTGCGGCGCTAACGGGCGCAGGATGAGCCAATAACGTTTCCATGTTGTGCAATATCGCACCCCCGTGCGCATGGTCAAGGCATACACAAGCATTCCACGAAGTGCGGTAGCCGCCTTGCCCGCCCCGGCACTACCAGCACCTGCAGCGTCACCTGCACCACCTGCACCAGAGCCGACGGCGACACCTGCACCAGCACCGGCTGCACCATCGAAGCCGAAACCAGCGGAGCCTGAGGGCAGTTTGAGCGAGACTCAGCTATTCGGCACGGCAGAGGAACAAGCAGAGGAACAGGCCGAGCGCACCAGCTACCGAAGCAGGCCATTGAACCGCAGGCGGAACATATTGTTGGGTGAACGCTGAGCCGCGAGTCGCAGGCTGATCGGCGTCCCAAAAGAACGACCGAGGGGAAAAGGAGCTAGCGCTTTTACACTTCGCAAACGCCACCGAGGTTATTACCATCCTGGTATGAGCAAGACCCGCATTTTTGTCAGTTCCACCTGTTATGACCTCGCTGCGGTGCGTGAAGACCTACGAAGATTTCTTTTGCAGCTTGGACATGAGCCGATCCTCAGTGAATATGCTTCTTTTCCTGTAAATCCTAACGAAACGGCAATCGCTAACTGCAAAAAGAACGCGAAAGCGCATTCGGATGTACTTGTCCTGATCGTCGGGGGTAGGCGTGGAGCACTCGATCCGGCGACTGGGAAATCAATCACCAATTTGGAATACGAGACAGCGAGAGATCACGGCATTCCTTGCTTCGTGTTTATCAATCATGCGGTATTAACCTTGTTGCCGGTTTGGAAGAAGAACCCGAGCGCGGACTTCTCTCCGGCTGTTGACTATCCCGAGGTCTTCAAGTTCATCGATCGAATCCAGACAGAGAATCGCTGGACCTTTGTTTTCGACAAGACGGGAGAGATACAAGAGTGCTTGAGTAACCAGCTTTCATTCATGTTTCGGGAACTGTTGGGTCGCTACCGTTCGGGCACTTTAGATCCAGTTGCGAGCTACTCAAGCGAATCCCCAGAAGCACAGCGGTTAGCCTTAGAAAAGCCGGCTGTGTTAGACAAACAGTGGGTAAAAAGAGGGAAAGAGGCCAGTAGACTTCGACCGCAGAGCGGCGCGAGCTGGGGCTCGACAGCCGCCGCTCTGCTGCTTTTAGCTCGCTGTCGTGAGCGGGAGGTTTGGCATAGCGCCCCAAAGGCGGAACGACTTGGAGCAAAGAACGAGTGGTTGGACATTTAACCGATTCAAGGTTGAATCGGG
>PLZQ01000428.1:0-14506 GCA_003152225.1 Limisphaerales bacterium
GGGCAGGCTGGCAATGATTTTGGTATAGAGCGGATCTTGCCAGTCCACCATGCCGTCGATGTAGCCGGACTTAGGATTCAGGACGATGTCGGTCAAGCCGGCGTCCTTCGCCATACGCTCGGTGTCGGAGACGAGGACCGCGCCGGCCACGCAGCCGACGAGAGCCTCCACACTTTCAACAATGGCGGAGGGCAGCGGCTTGAGTAATGCCAGGTCGGAGACGGCGACGCGTCCACCGGGTTTGAGAACGCGCGCGATTTCCCGCCAGACCTGGGATTTGTCTGGCGAGAGGTTGATGACGCAGTTGGAGATGAGGGCGTCCACGCTGCCATCCGCCAGTGGCAGATGCTCGATCTCCCCCAGCCGAAACTCAACATTGTCCAGCCCTGACCGCTCCTGATAAGCGGCGATATTCTTTCGCGCCTTGCCCAGCATCTCCGGCGTCATGTCCACGCCGATGGCCCGGCCCTTCGCGCCGACCTTCCGCCCGGCAATGAAAACGTCAAACCCGCCGCCGCTGCCCAGGTCCAGCACCACCTCGCCCGGCTTGAGCGACGCCAGCGCCGTCGGGTTTCCGCAGGATAGGCCCATGTTGGCGCCCTCTGGCAATGCGGCCAGTTCCTCCGCGCCGTAGCCAACGTATTGCGCCAGTTTCGTCGAGTCCTCAACATTCGAGCCGCAACAGCTCACCGCGGAACAGCACGAGGCTTCCTTCTTTGCGATCTGGGCATAACCATCACGGACCGCCGCTCGCACGGCCTCCGCCTTGTCTGTAACTTTGATCTTGCTCATATTTGAATTCCAAATTTGCTGGCAACGTTCGTCTGCGGCCCGGGCGGTTCCACCATCCGGGCCAGGTCCTCAGCCACGCTCTGCACACACCCCACACAGGTCTTGTGGAGAAGGTCGTGTTCCTTAAAAAACTGCTGCCCTTCTGCTGTTTGCAGGTCGCAACCGTCCAGCAGCACCCGGCAAGAGCAGGAGCCATGTCGCCTCTCAAACCGTGCCAACAACTCCAGCGTCTTCTGGTAGGTGTCCTCCGTGGCCGAGCGGTCCTGCTGGCCGCCGCGCCCGTATTTCAGGCCCAGAACCAGAATCCCGCCCGTAAGCGCCCCGCAGACCTCGCCCCGCCGCCCCATCCCCGCGCCCAGTCCAGTGGCCACCTTCAGCGCCGTCTCGCCGTCCAGTCCCAGGTCGGGACCATACGCATACAAGATCGACTGGGCGCAATTGTATCCGGCTAGAAACTTCTCCATCGCTGCTTCGCTCTTCGTTTTCATGCTCTCTCCCTCTTCGAATTTCTGGTTTCGGTTCTCGGTCTTCCTTCGGTTTTCGGTATTCGGCCTTCGGATTTCAACCCATCCGGCAGCGTCGCCACGAAGCGCCTAATCTCATCCCGCACCCGCCGATATACGGCCAGCTTCTCCTCGCCATCGGGCAGATGCTGCGTCAGCTTTGGCGGGTCATCAAAGCCCGCGTGTATGACCTGGGTCTTCCCGGGAAAAACGGGGCAATGCTCATCCGCGTGTCCGCAAACGGTCACCACGTAGTCGAACTCCACCGATCCGACCTCCGCCAGCGTCTTCGAATGCTGCATTGAAATGTCCACGCCGCCCTCGGCCATCACTTTGGCCGCGTGCGGGTTCATCCCGTGCTTCTCAAGGCCGGCCGAATACGCCTCAATGTCGTCGCCCTTGAGCGCCCGCGCCCAGCCCTCCGCCATCTGGCTCCGGCAGGAGTTCCCGGTGCAGAGGAACAGCACCTTCAGTTTCCGCACTGCCGCTTGCATAACTCCGTGACATCCATCGCCAACACCTTCTTCAAACGCTTCGTGTCCTCGGCGATCCGCTCGCTCTCTGCCAGCGACCGCCGCACCCACGCCACCGCCTCACGCGCCGCCGCAGGTGGGCCTTTGCCGGGGAAAGAATAGTACATCCAACGTCCTTCCTTCCGGGCGTTCACCAGCCCCGCCTGGTAGAGGACGGACAAATGCTTCGAGACCGTGGACATCGCCAGCCCCGTCAATTCGGTAATCTGGCAGACACACAGCTCTCCATCCCGGAGCGCCATCAGCATCCGCAGGCGGTTCTCATCCGAGAGCGCCTTCGTGATGTTCAGGAAATCTTTCATACTTGCATATTTCGCCAATGAGCGAAATATGCAGCAAGTGGCCGCTTATGTCAACACCTGCCCTGGCAGGTGATTTGCGATCGGTTCTGGAGCAAGAGGGCTAGGGCGCCGGAATGCTCGTTTCGTAAAGCTCCACGCCTTTGTCGCTAATATAGGTGGCGTGCGCCGCGGTGCCAGTCAGAGTCATGGACAGGAAGCCCGCGGAACCGGCGCCGAAGCGCACGTCGTCGCGCTGATTCACCTTGCGATACGAGGAACCGCCTCCGCAAACGAAGAAGTTGACCTCACCGTGGACGAGGTGCTGCAGCACGTGATCGTGTCCGCAGAAGTAAATCCGCACGCCGTTCTTTTCCAGCACCGGCAGCACGTCGGCAATCAGCTCCTCGGTGTCGCCGTGGGTAGCAGCCGCGGCGTAAATCGGATGGTGTCCGATCACGATCTTCCAGCGCGCCCGCGAGGCCGCCAGTACCGACTCCAGCCAGCGCAGTTGCGCCTTCGGATCCTGGCCTTTCACGTGATAGGAAGAGCCCTTCTTGCGGTAAGCGGCCACAAAGGGCGATGTATCCAGATGCACGAACAACGCCTCATTCGCGCCGTCGATCTTCTCAGTGTGCGCGTAATAACGCGCGGGCATCTTCCAGCGGGAGCTGAGCTTTGAGTAGGCAATCTCGGCATCAGCCTTGCCCCGGTTGTCATGATTCCCCAGCGATGCGTACCACGGAATCATGAGCGCGGGGTTGCTGTAGATGTCCTCATATTCCGTCTTCCATCTGGGGCTGTCCTCGCTGGAAATGCCGCTGCCGTGGTAATTGTCGCCGCAAGTGATCACGAAGCTGGTCTTCTGAGCAGCCGCAGTGCGCCCCATCTGTTTGGCAACAGCCACCTGGGTCGTGCCGCCTTTGCCACCCCAGTCGCTGATCACGAGGAAGTTGAGGCTGCCGGCGTTCTGCGGCTGCGCGACGCTCTGGGCATCGAGGTGAAGCGGTGAGAGCAGCGTGAGGACCAGGGTCAGGGCAACTGCCAGTACCCCCCAGCGGGTTCGAGCAGAACAAGGGTGGAGCTTCGAGTATATCATTCGCGCAATAGACGGCTGGTGGTCTGGGGTTGTTACATAGATGCGCGAGAACGGATTCCTATTCCCGCCGCAGGAAGATATCCCTCATGACTACGGTGCCCGCATCGAGGTCGTGCAACAGGGCTTCCCAGTCAACCTGTAGCCCTTGCGATTGGCCGGCTTGGGTGCCTTCCAGGGCCGCCTCTTTCACTAAGCACTCCGCCACTTCCGGCCGCTGGAGGAATTGAAATAACCGTTCCGCCTCTGAGGCATGCGGTGCGCCCCGCACGACGGCCACGGTATTCGGGATCAAGAGTGTTTCGGAGGTCTGCGGCATGGCTGCCAACGGCAGCCCTTCGCGGATACCGCCCGCGATGTCATCCGAGTCGGTCAGCCCGATCCACGCCTCTCCCTGGCCGACAAGTTTGAGCACCACCGAGTTACCGTCCACCAGGAACGGCTTATTCGCCTGCAACGCCCGGCACCATTGCTGCCAGGCTGCATCGCGCCACCGCTGGCGCAGGGCCAGGAAGTGGGTCGCCGTTGTGCCAAACATCGGGTAGGCCAGTGCCACCTTGCCGCGCCAGGCGGCGTTGGTTAGCTCGGCGAGCGCGCGCGGAGCCTCGGCCAACGAGACTTTGTTGGTATTGATGACGATCCGCCGGCTGCGGAATCCAAACATCGTGAACCCGTTGGTCGCCCGGAAGACACCCTGAGCGGCCAGTTGCCGCGTGCGGAGTTCCTCGTTGCCCCAAAACACGTCGCACTGCGGGTGGTCCTTTTCCGCCAATAGCCGGTTTGCCAATCCGACGGTCTTGACCGCCTCGCTGTCAAAGACCGCGCGTGCCTTAATGCCTGTCTGCCGGGTAAACTCGGCCAGCAGTGGTTCCGCGAAAACCTGGTCTTGCGCGCAATAGACGATAACCGTCGATTCCCGCTGGCCTCCGCACCCGCCCATCAGAGCGGCCATGAATGCCAAGGCAACCGAGCAGAGGGCGGGGGCTTTCATGCGGACTTCAGTCTGTGGATGGCAGGCATTGTTGTTCCGGCACGATTCTAGTGACCGCACAGCCTTGCTCAAGAGAATAGCCGCCCGTGGGCTGGATTGGGTCAACGAAACAAGAGCGCAACCCGGTTTGGGGGCGCCCACTTTGTTATTAAGAATCTCGCTTCCCCAGCAGAAAGGGGAATCACTACTCTTGAATAATACTTATTTCACCCTGTTCCGGTCGGCAGCCGAACAGGTGACACGCCCAAATCAATTCCTGGAATTCCCCTTTACCAACCGGCCTTCATTGGTCTTGAGGTACTTCTCCATGGTTTCGATGCTGCTGGTCTGGGTTCTACGCGCCTGCCCCAACTCCCGCATCATGCGGTAGTCGATCAGCCGTTTGCCGAGGTCCACGATCTGGATGTATGCAGTCTCGGTCTTCCACAACTGCCCACTTGCCAATGCCGGCAAAGCCTTCTTCCTATTCGCTTTTATTTTCACGTTCATTAGACGCCTGGAACGGCGCTTTGTTCAGTCTAGCTCATCCCAATCGTTAAATCCAGGTTGAAATAGTCCGCCACCGGTCCAATCTGAGGCAGGATGAACGGGAGAACAGCAATTAAACGGTCGGTATTCGGGGGGCTCCAGGGATGGCTGGGACTGGCTCTGCTGGCCGTCTGCTGGCCCCTCAACTGGTGCCTGCCAGGGATGCGTACCGCCTATTTGTTCTTTCCCCTCTGGCTGGGCTACATCCTCGTGGTCGATGCCCAGGTTCTGAGGCGGACTGGCACCTCCCTCTGGACACGCTCTCGGCGGGACTTTGGCCTGCTCTTCTTTACCTCGGTGCCGGTTTGGTGGCTGTTTGAAGCGATTAACCGGCGGACCGGCAACTGGGAATACCTGGGCAGCAATACGTTCACTGCCCTCGAATATTACCTGCTCTGCACGATTTCCTTTTCCACCGTCATGCCCGCTGTATTCGAAACGGCGGAGTTGGTCCGCAGCTTTCCCTGTGTGGAGCGTTTGGGCGCCGGCCCGAGAATTCAGCCAACGGCGGCCATCAATCTCGGCATGTTCCTGGGCGGCGGCGCGATGTTGGCGCTGACGCTCACCTGGCCCAAATACTGTTATCCGTTCGTGTGGACTTCCCTCGTCTTGATCCTGGAGCCGCTGAACTGCTGGCTTGGCCGCCGCCACTTTCTGCAACACTTGGAGCACGGCGACTGGCGGCTGGTGGTGTCCCTCGCGCTGGGTGCGGTCATCTGCGGGTTCTTTTGGGAAATGTGGAATTATTACTCGTATCCCAAGTGGATTTATCACACGCCGGGCGCCCAGTTCCTGCACATCTTTGAGATGCCCTTGCTCGGTTATGGCGGATACGTCCCCTTCGCGCTGGAATTGTGGGCGTTGAAGCATCTCCTCTGGCCTCGCGCGCCGTGGACTGCGGGCGGGTGGAACGGAGTGATGGAGTAATGGAGGGGTGGAGTGCTGCGCTGCCAGGGGCCGGTCTTCGTGACAGTCCAGCACTCCAGCACTCCATTACTCCGCTTTGTTCCCCAATGATCCCGATTCCCTTGGTGCTCTCCGTCTGGTAATGTCCGTGCATGGCGTTCGATTCATTCCGAGCTTTTCTGCACCGGCTGGAGACGGCTGGTGAGTTGCGGCGCATATCCCAGCCCGTGGCCACGGAGCTGGAGATCACTGAGCTTGCCGACCGGGAAATGAAGAAGCCCGGTGGTGGCCAGGCGCTGCTGCTGGAACAGCCCACGGTAAAGGGGCACGTTTCCCCGTTTCCCCTGGCCATCAACACCCTCGGCTCGCAGCGGCGTATGGCGATGAGCCTGGGCGCCAATTCAATGGACGAAGTGGCCGCCGATCTCGGCTCCCTGGTCAATGCCAAGCCGCCGACCAGCTTCAAGGAAGCCCTCAGTTTGCTCGGCACAGCGCTGGACTTGCGTCACGCCAAGCCGAAGGTGGTGAAAGACGGCCCGTGCAAGGAAGTCATACACAAGTTCGAGGCCCCACCGACGCGCACCGAGCCTTGGCCCAAAGCGCACGATATTCTTAAAGTGGGGCAGGCGTCTCGCCTGTCGCCCGCAGCGCAGGATTCCAGGGACAGGCGGGACGCCTGCCCCACTTTGTTGAACTTGCCCATCCAACAGTGCTGGCCGCTGGACGGCGGGCGCTTTATCACGCTGCCGGGTGTGGTGACCCGGGACCCGGACACCGGCGAGCGCAATGTCGGCATGTACCGGATGCAGGTCTATGACGAGCGCACCACCGGGATGCATTGGCAGTTGCAGAAGGTCGGCGCCCGCCACGGGCGGCGTTACTACGAGACAGGCACGCGCATGCCCGTGGCAGTGTTCCTCGGCGGCGATCCCGTCTTTACCTTCTGCGCCACCGCGCCGTTGCCCGACGGCCTGGACGAGTTCATGCTCGCAGGCTACCTCCGCAAGAAAGCGGCCGAACTCGTCCGGTGCGAGACCAGCGACCTGGAGGTGCCCGCCAACGCAGACTTCGTTCTGGAGGGCTACGTTGATCCCAAAGACCCGCTCCGCGAGGAAGGGCCGTTTGGTGATCACACCGGCTATTATTCGCTACCCGACCTTTATCCCGTCTTTCACCTCACCGCCATTACGCATCGCAAAGACGCCGTCTATCCCGCCACCATAGTCGGCGTGCCGCCGATGGAAGACTTCTACATCGGCAGCGCCTCCGTGAAGCTGTTCCTCCCGATCCTGAAGATGACCTTTCCGGAACTCGTGGACCTGGCGCTGCCGCCCGAGGGCGTATTCCACAACCTGGTCTTCGTCAGCATCCGGAAGACCTACCCCATGCAGGCCTTCAAGATCATGCACGGGCTCTGGGGCATGGGCCAGATGATGTTCACCAAATACATCGTTGTCGTGGACGACGATGTGGACGTGCACAACACCCGTGAAGTCCTCTTCCGCCTCTGTGCCAACACCGACCCGCAGCGCGACGCCATCTTTACCAAAGGCCCCGCCGACGTGCTCGATCATGCTACGAGTGAGCTTGCTATCGGTTCAAAGATGGGCATTGACGCCACGCACAAGCTCCCGGGCGAAGGCCACAAGCGGGGCTGGCCGCCGCTCATCCGCATGGATGAAGACATACGCAGGAAGATCGACGGCCTGCTCAAGGGCTGAACTCTGCCCGCTTCGGTTCATCGGTAAAACCGATGTAGCGGCAAAGTTTATCAATTAACACCCCCGCCGCCTGCCGCGCTACCGTTGCGGCATGAAAACAAATGAGCATGCGCGCAAGGTTTTGAAGCTTCGGCATTGGGCGGTGGTGGCGGCGGTGCTGCTGCTGGTTTCGGCGGAGTGCTGGATGATGTGCAGTATTGGACATAGCTGCGGGCAAATGACCACGCAGCCGCCAGTTCCGGTGCCGAGCATCGGCGACCTGTTTGCCGGCCTGTGATCACCGGGGAAACTACTCAAACAGCCACGGAGGAAACTGCGTGGCCACGGAGCTATCGTGGAGTTGCGGCGAAGACATATTCCAGCAGGTCCGCCATGCCTTGCGGTGTGAGCCCCTCTTCCAATCCTTCCGGCATGAGGGACCACGTCTGGGCTTGCAGGTATTGGATGTTGTCGCGCGGCCACACTACCGGACGCCCGCTCGATGGCTGCAAGCAGACGGTCGCGGGATTGTCGGCGCGCAGGAGGCCGATCACGTTCTCGCCCCCTCCGGTCTCAAGCACGTAGGTCAGGTAATCTCGTCGCACGTCCGCATTGGGCTCCAGGATGGCCCGGAGTACCCGTTCTTTGCCGTAGATTCTAACGCCGGTCAGGTCGGGACCAATCGACTGGGTCGTGCCGCCCCGTTGATGGCAGGCGGCACACCGCGCATCAAAGCTCCCCCGTCCGCGGTCAGCAGCACCCTTCAGGCTCAGCGCCGGCTGAAACCGCCGCACCAGGTCCGGATGCTGCCGAGGCCCCGAGCCAAACAATTTCACCGCGCGCTGACTGATGGCCGGGTCCCGATGCGTCCGCAGGAAGTTAACTTGCACGGGGGACAAGTCGGTGCGGTCGATCTGCCCCGCTTCCAGCGCGGTCAGGACCGCCCCAACGCGGCCGGCCCGGGCGAGCAGGGCGCTGGCGGCTTCCCTCCGCAGGCGCGGCGTCAATACGCGCCAACGCTGAATCAGCACCGGGACGATTCGTGAATCGTCGAAGTGGCCCAGGGCGGCAATGGCGGCGGACTGGACAGATTCGGGCTGGCCGGAACCCAGCGGGAGCAGGAGCAGATCACCGCTGTCGGCGATGGTATAGGGACCCACACCTATAAGCCGCATTGCTGCTATCCGGATTGGCTCTGTGCTCAGACCGCTTATAACGGCTTCTGAGGCCAGGGAATAGTATCGCTGGCCGCGGTTTTGGGTATCTATCTGGGCCAGCGAGCTGCCGGCCTGGCGCAGGCCTTCTCCCAGAATGTAAATCAACGGGAGCGCCTGCCGCGGATCGAGTTGGGTCTGGTCAATGAAACCCAGGACCTGGCCGGCTTCCGCTGGCTGGCGTTTGACCCCGATGAGGGTCACTAGCCGGCGCAGGAACTCCCACCCAGCCGCGTCGCCCCGTACCCGGGGATCGTTGGCCTGGTTGACGAAGACGTCTCCCGCCCCCTCAGCCAGCGAACTCAGAATCGCCGTCTGCATCCAGGGATTGCCGGAAGCGCGTGAGAAGAGGCCCGCCAGCGCCCGCGCGCTCTCCGGACCGCGAAGCTCTCCCAGCGTCAACGCGAGCTGGTGCCGGACGCGTAGGGAAGGGTCAATCGCCATCTGCCGGAGTTGGTTCCAGAGCGCAAATGGGAATTCGCCGCCGCGGACCTGCCGCTCGGCAAGTTCCACTGCGTGTTCCCGCACCCGCTCATCCTGGTCCTGCAATGCCGCCAGCACCTGCGCTTGGGTCAGCGCGCCGAGTCCGTCGAGCACCTGCAATGTTTGCAGGCGCGTGAGCGGCGAGCGGGACCCGCTGAGCATGTTTACCAGCAGTGTCATGGCCGCCGGGTCTCGCCGCTCAGACAGCAGTCGCGCCGCCGTGTCGCGGTACCACCCATTCGGGTGTGAGAGCATCGCCACCAAGCCATAGCCCGTGGCTCCGCCAAGCCGCGCCGGTTTGGGCCGCTTGAACGCCGCCGGGACGATGCGGTAAATGCGCCCGCGCTCATGGCCGTCCTGCATGTCGGCGACATAGAGCGCGCCGTCGGGCCCATTGATGATTTGCGTGGGGCGAAAAGCGGGGTCGGTTGAAAGCACGAACTCGGTGTTCCGCTCCTCCGGCGCCCGGGCGGCGCTCACCTCCAGCTCGGCTTCGCGCAGCACCGCCCGGTGAATGACCTGGGCCGAAGGATCGGCAATGAAAGCGTTGCCAAAGTAATTTGAGGGAAAGGCGTTGCCTCGATAAATCACGCAGCTTCGGGCGTTCGTGAGCCACGTTGCCACCAGCACGGTGCTCGCCTGGGCCACGGTCCGGGCCAATTCATTGGTCTCCTGGGCGCCCTCATGGGGCGCGACGGCGCGCGGGACGGAGATGAGCCGGAAGATCGCAGTGGCCGGGCCGACCACCTCGATCATCTGCGGCGGTGGGGCAAAGAAAGGGTTGCGCGCCAGGTAACGCCGCTCATACCGCGGCGAACGCAGCGGGCGCATGGGATCGCAGGTGAACTTGCGCCCCCAATCGTCAAAGCACAGGCCGGACTGTGCGGGTCCAGTTTCGGCCCACAGCGTCAGCGCGCGCGGGTCGAAGCAGAAATCGGCGCCGGTCAAGGAGACTAAGTCGGCACCCGGCGCGCTCGAGCCCGGCGCGAAGGCGGAGACCCCGCCGGATGCGGCGTGAATGCAGTTGTCCAGGCCCCAGGTGAAATTGCTCACTAACGCCCGTTCACCAAGTTGGTTCGTGCCGGTGAAGCCTGTGAAGATGGCCTGGCGCATATCCGCGACGCCGTTGGTCTTGGTGTCCTTCAGAAAGAGGATGTCCGGGCTCGTCGCGACAAAGACGCCGCCGCTGTAACAGGCCACCGCCGAGGCCCAGGGCAGGTTATCCGCGTAAATCGTGCTGCGATGAAACTCGCCGTTCTCCTCGGTGTCTTCCAGCAGGCGGATGCGGCTGGAATGCGCGTTGGTGCCGGGGGCGCTCGAATCATTGCACCGTTCGACCACGAACAAGCGGTTGTTCTCGTCAAACGCCATCGCGACCGGCGAGATAACCGCGGGCTCGCGCGCGACCAGTTCCAGGCGGAAGCCTGGCCTGACGCGGAAGTCGGGCAGCGCATTCGTGGCCGGGACCGACGCGACGGCCGGCAAAGCATTTGACCCCGATTTCGATTCCGCGGCCCACCCAGCACACGAAAGCAGGAGGAAGACCGCGCCCGCCACAACGGCAGGGCAGGGCAGCATCCTCTCTCCACGTCTCCTGCGCAGATTGCTCATGTGTCAAACTTCGTCCAATTCCGCCGGGCGGGAAAGGGAAAACGCCTCGTGCGCGCCCGGCCCAATCCTCAGACTCGCCCGGCGATGAAGTGTGACGAGCGGGATTCCTCATGCGGTATGACCGGCCGTCGCCTGAGCGATTACCCGAATGTGTTTGGCGACTCGTCAGCCAGCTCCGGCCTCAACGCGTTCCCGCGTGACGAACACCCTGCCCGCGGCTGGGTTGCTCCCGTCCCTTTCATGAATTGGCCCTACCGGAAGCCTCTAGCGCGGCGGTGCCGTTACGCAGCCCCGTTCACGTGAGGAGGTGCACACGGACGGAGGGTTACTGAATTGTGGCCGACCGGTTGAAGCCGGCTGGACCCCTTTTACTTGTCTGACGGCACCCGAACCGGTTTTTCTGTCCTGCCGGGAGGTTTCGAGTATAGTCTCGCACGAGTATGAGACGCTCTATTAACGGTTCAATGGTCATGATCGCCATGATTCTCGCTATCGCTGCGCCCCTGACGGCGGCTCCGGCGACAGTGACGGTCGCGGTGGACAAGCCGGGCCACACCATCAGCCCGCTGCTCTACGGCATCTTCTTCGAGGACATCAACTGCTCCGCGGACGGCGGCATTTACGCCGAGATGGTCCGCAACCGCAACTTCGAGGACTCGGATAAGCCGGACCACTGGTCGGTGGCGGCGAACAGCCCGGCCAATTTCGAGCTGAGCATCGATTCCGCGCATCCGGTCAGCCCGAAGAACCCCCACTCGCTCCGGGTCAGCGTCGCCAACCCCGGCAGCAGTCGGGCAGGCGTCGCTAACGACGGCTTCTGGGGCATGGCCGTGCGCAAAGGCCAGACTTACCAGCTCTCGCTTTTCGCTCGGGGCGGCGACGGTTTCACCGGTCCGCTTGTTGCGGCGCTGGAGAGCCGTGACGGGGCCGTCTATGCGCAGAAGACCATTTCCTCCCTGGCTCCCGATTGGAAGAATTACCGGCTATCGCTGATCGCGAACGCGACCGACCCCAAGGCGCGGTTGGTCATTAGCACCACCCGGCCCGGCACGTTCTGGCTCGACATGGTGTCGCTCTTTCCGAAGCAGACCTGGAAGAGCCGTCCGAATGGCCTGCGGCCCGACCTGGCGGAGATGCTGGCTGGGTTGAAGCCTGGCTTCGTCCGCTTCCCCGGCGGGTGCTGGGTGGAAGGCGACACGATGAGCCTGGCCTATCGGTGGAAGCAAACGGTGGGCGACCTGTCCGAGCGCCGCACCCAATACAATATCTGGCAATATCACGCCACGCACGGCATCGGCTACCACGAGTATCTCCAAATGTGCGAGGACCTGGGGGCGGAGCCGCTTTTCGTCATCAATTGCGGCATGTCGCACAAGGAAGTCGTGCCGCTGGACAAGATGCAGGAGTTTGTGCAGGACGCGTTGGACGCCATCGAGTATGCGAATGGCCCCGCCTCCAGCACGTGGGGCGCGCTCCGCGCGAAGAATGGCCACCGGGCGCCGTTCAACCTAAAGTATATGGAGATCGGCAACGAGAACGGCGGGACCGCCTACCACGAGCGCTATGCCCTGTTCTATGACGCCATCAAGGCGAAATATCCGCAGATGCACCTGGTCGCCAATGAGTGGAGCGGCAGGCCGACGAATCGGCCGATCGAGATCGTGGACGAGCACTACTATTCCACGCCCGAGTTCTTCATCAACAATGCCGGCAAATATGACTCTTGCGACCGTGCGGGCCGCAAGGTCTATGTTGGCGAATACGCCGTTACCCAGGGCTGCGGCCAGGGCAACCTGCGCGCCGCCATTGGCGAAGCGGCCTTCATGACAGGCCTGGAGCGCAACTCAGATGTCGTGGTGATGGCTTCCTACGCGCCGCTCTTTGCCAACGTCAATTACAAGAAGTGGAACCCCGACCTGATCGACTTCGACAGCTCGCGCGCTTATGGCATCCCGTCGTACTACGTGCAGCAAATGTTCGGCGCAAACCGCGGCGATGTGGTGCTGCCGGTGACCGTGACCGCGCCCGAGACGGCGCCGTCGGTCAAGTCTGGCGCCATCGGGGTGGGCACCTGGCGCACCCAAGCTGAGTTCAAAGACATCAAAGTCACGCGCGGCGGCGTAACACTCTTCGCCTGCGACTTCGCCGACGGCACGAAAGGCTGGAAGCTGCGGGGCGGCGATTGGGCGGTGGAGGCGGGCGCCCTGCGGCAGAAGACGCTGTCCGAGAACGTGCGCGCGTTTGCCGGCGACAAGGCGTGGAGCAACTACACCTACAGTCTGAAAGCGCGAAAGCTCGGCGGCGCCGAAGGCTTCCTCATTTCCTTCCTCGTCAAGGATGAGAACGCCAAGGCCTGGTGGAACGTCGGCGGCTGGGGCAACACCCGGCACGGCATCGAGATGGATGGAATCGCCGGCCACGACGTGCCGGGCAGCATTGAGACCGGGCGCTGGTATGACATCCGCATCGAAGTCCAAGGCGCGGCCGTCAAGTGCTTCCTCGACGGCAAGCTGATCCATGACGTGAAGTGGTCGGCGACGAAGCCGCTTTACGCCGCGGCCAGCCAGGCGAAGCGCGCCCATGAGGTGATTCTCAAGGTGGTGAACGTCTCAAGCGCCGACCAGGAAACCGACCTCCAGTTGAAAGGGGCCAAGGTCAGCCCGACTGCGAGGGCAATTGTGCTCGCCTCGGGTAACCCGGAAGACGAGAACACGCTGGACCAGCCTCGCAAGGTCCGACCGACCATGCTCACCCTGGAGCATGCCGACGCGGCGTTTCGCCATACCTTCCCTGCCAACTCCGTGACCGTGCTCCGCCTGAAGCTCCAGTAGGGGGGTGCGTCTCTCACCACTTCCCACGGACCGCGAGCCGAGGACGACTCGCGGTTCGTCACCGAGGGGCGTTCTCACACTTTGGTGGCAGTGCATGGACGCGCCCGAATGCCGCTCGGTTTTACGGGTTGCCTTCGGCGGGCCTGGAGGGTGTTCCAGGATCATCGTTTATGCCGGCCGAAGCTTTGCTGCAATCGTTGTTGCGCAAGTCCGGCATTTGTGGCAAGACTATCCCTGTCCGGGCAATAATGGAATGGGGTCGTAGCTCAGTTGGNNGGGGTCACCGCTGCACGCCCAGCGTCACGCCAGGCACCGGCCCTTGTGGGTAGCTCTGTTTCACCTCAGCCATCGCCTCGGCACTGAGGCGACAATCCAATGCGCTCAGTTTGGCGAAACCTGGGTCGAACACCCGGCCACCAAGGTCAATGCCGAGATCGGCTTGAAAGTCACTCAGTTTCGCGTAACTCTTGTGGCGCCCCCAGTTTACGCCCCACTCAAACCATCCCTGTCCTGGCTCGGCTAAATACACGTTCTCCACGAAGCTGAGCCGCAGCTTTTCCAACGTGAGTCCTTGAGGGTGGCCATCGCGATCCTTTGTTGTGTAGGCACCTGCGATGTCGGCGGNNCGTACTACGAGCGTGATCAGGCGGGTGTTCCATTGACTTGGCTGGCCAGTGCCGGTCGTCCTTCATGTCGAACCAGCCCCAGACCTGAGCATCTCGGTTAAGCGCGATGATGTTCCGGCGTATGGTCTCATCGTGATTCCAGATCGGCGTCTCGCCCTGCTGACCAATGTGTGTTGTGGTGCGGGTCTGTTCGCGGAAGTTGAATCCTTCTCGATTTCCCAGAATCAGGTTCCGTTCGATCGTGCATTCGGGGCTGCTGGAAAGCGAAATGCCGGCCTGNNGCGATGAGGCACTGGCGCACGACGCAGTGTTCATTGCCAATATCGAACCAGATGCCGTTGCCCCGATTACGCAGAAATCGGCTTCGCTCCAGGACGGCGTTGCGGCATAACACCAACTTGTCGCCGCCAGCCT
>PLZQ01000428.1:14516-15741 GCA_003152225.1 Limisphaerales bacterium
TGGGCGCCATTGGCGCCAAACCCCAACTGGCCATTGTCCCTGAAGACACACCGCCGAACCACCTGGTGTTCAGCGGAGAAGGTCGCCCCACTGGCGTTCATGCCTTCGATCGTGCAGTCCTCCAGGGTGTCATACCTGCCTGCCAGCACCACCGCACCATGCTGTGCCATGTTGGCAGCGAAGCGAAAGTGCAACCCGTGCAACCGCACGTAGTCGCCTTGCACGCGGAAAACTTCCTGCCGGACGGATGCCTCGGCCAGCACTTTGTTGAGGTCCCGGCTGCCGGAATCCCAGACCTGGAGCACCTGGTTGGAAATGTCCACAAAGAACGTGCCGGGAGCCAGTTGATTAGCCTCCAGCACCTGGCGGAGCAGGTAGCCGTCAATCGNNGATGCGTCCAGGGCACACGGTAAATTGGCTGTCCACCTTCGGTCTTCTGCCAACCGGTCAGACGGTCAGCCCCAGTGAGCACCACATGAGCGCCTCGAACCGCCTCGAATTGAATTGGTGCCCCGGCTGTGCCGCTGGTCTTGGCTATCACGTGTTCGCGATAGATGCCGTCGCGAACTAGCACAGTGTCACCGGGCCCAGCCCTCTCGGCGGCCCGTGTAATGGTCTTCCAGGGACGTTCCCGGGTCCCGTCGCCATCGTCGCTGGCCTGAGGGCTGCGCTGTGCCACTTCATAAGTCGCCGCTGAAACGGAAATGCCCGACGCCAGCACAAACCAACCCGCACGCCTTAAATTCAGCCAGAGCATGAAAAGAGTGAAACAGAAGCTGGATGCGGTTGCCAGCCCAAGGACGTTGCATTACTCAAGCCTACCTTGATTCGCCTCCTCAACTGCTCTTGCTCGGTCGGACCTTTCCGGGGAAGCGGTCGTGCCTTCGGCGATTCTGCGAGAACATTCCACGTTGCTGCTCCAGTCACGCCACACCTGCACCCGGCCGTTGGTTGGACTCGACGTAACTGCTTGAAGAGCAGGAGCAGACCGCGGCACATAGATCAGGTCCTGGAGTTGTCAAACTGCCATGAAAAGGCTCATAATCATCTCGTAATGATTGCACCCAGCGCGTTGGTTANNGCGGAATCCTCAAACTGAGCGACACCTACTATTGGTTCGGTGAAGACCGTTCGCAAGGATTGGATCGCTCCAAACGCTACATCAGTTGCTATGGTTCGAAGGATCTGGCGCACTGGACTTTTCGCAACCAGGTCCTCAAGCTTG
>PLZQ01000028.1 GCA_003152225.1 Limisphaerales bacterium
TGATGATGGCCGACCGCAACATGATGTTGAGCGTCCTCAACGCCGAGACCGGCGAGCCTGCCGGCTCGATGAAGGGCGTCTCCGCCACCGGCGTATCCGAGGACGGCAAGTTCGCCTATCTGCGCAAGCTGAACGGCGANNAGGGCGTGGTTTATGTGTCCAGCGGCAAGGGCACCGTCTCGGCCATCGCCGCCGAGGACGGGAAGATTCTCTGGCAATACCAGGCGTCACCCCAACTTTTCGTGATGTGCTCAGTGGCCTGCGACGGCGGAAACGCCTACGTGACGGCCTTCGACGGCAGCCTGACCGCGATCAAGTGCCAGGCGCGCTAGCCGCGTATCCCCTTAGCCCGTCGCATTGCCGTAGCCAGGCTGATCCGGCCACAGGTCACCCCGACCATTTGGGCCCAATGGCGGTCCGCCGCGGGCGTTGGCGACGGCAGTGCCGCACCGGCCCGCTGCCGGCCTGGCTGAGGCTAGGTCCAAGCCTGGGCCTAGCCAAGAGGTAGGCAACCACTAGGCAACCACTCCGATGTGGATCGGATCCACATCGGACCGGTTGCCTACCAGTTGGCTACTGGTTGGCCAGTAATACGCCTGGAGGGAGCCTGAGGGCGGCCAGTGCAGTCACGGTGAGGCTGGCGGGACAGTGGGTGCAGAATGGGAGGATAAGGTAGCCAGAGGCGCCAAAGCGTCCCTGCCATGTGCGGCATTCACACAAGGTTACAGAATATTCTTGTTACCATTGGCCGTGTGACATAAGAATGCGCAATGAACGTTGTGCGTAGCGTGTTCAAACGTTTTGCTTGCGATACCACTTCCGCAAGACCCAGAAAGGAGCCCCGAGCACTCAAGCAAATCAGATTGGGCACTCTCCTTGTCGCCGCGAGGTTGCTGCTCGCCGCCGGTAAAGTGCAAGCCGACCAATACCGCGGCAACGGCAACACCGGCTTTGGCGGCGCCATCGGCAACGGCACGCTCACCTTGACCGATGACGGCACCAACATCTCCGGCGCCCTCACCGTCGGCGGCAGCATGAACGACGTGCTGGTGCTCTATATTCAAAGCGGTCCAGGCGGCTTTACCAACACCTCCGGCTTCACCGACCAGGGCGACTCCTGCCGCCAAGCCATTTCGGGCGTCTCGGCTTCGGGCCGGAGCCTGCTGACCTTCGCCAGCGGGTTCCAGCCCAACTACGCCATCGCCTTGGCTCCGGCGGCGGCCGGCACGGGTGGCCTGTGGCAGTTGGCCAACGGCGGCAACAACAGCCTGGTGTTCCTGGGCAGCGTAAACTTGGCGCCCATCAAAAACTCCGGTCCCTACACCTTCAACTTCCCAGCCGCCCTCATTGGCATGATCCCCGGGGTCCGCTCGACCATCCAGGTGCTCGGCACTTTCGTCCGGGCTGACGGTTCCCGCTCCACCGAGGCAATCGCCGGCGACCTTGCCGGCACCCAGGGCTGGAACCCCTTCACCCAAACCAGCCAGGCCAATTACACTTTTGATGCCGACGCCGTGCTCGTGAAACTGGGCCTGGGCGTTTGGACGCAGGGACCCTCCGGCGGAGCGCCGTCCGGGCGATATAATCACACCGCGGTGTGGACGGGCAGCGAGATGATCGTCTGGGGCGGAGGGGATAACGACAAATACTTCAACGATGGGGGGCGATATAGTCCTTCGGCCAACACTTGGACAGCCGTGACAAGCAATGGCGCGCCCGCTGGGTGCAACTATCACACAGCGGTCTGGACCGGCAGTGAGATGATCGTCTGGGGTGGACTGTACGGCTGGGTCGGCGGCTATGTGAACACCGGCGGGCGCTACAATCCCGTCGCCAACAGTTGGGCGGCCCTGCCCACTTCCGGTGCGCCCGCCGGACGCTATAATCACACATCGGTCTGGACGGGCAGCGAGATGATCACCTGGGGCGGATGGAATGGCAGCAGCTCTTTTAACGATGGTGGGCGATATAATCCCTCGGCCAACAGTTGGACGGCCTTGCCGACCGCCAGCGTACCCGCCGCACGTTTCTCTCACACGGCGGTGTGGACGGGCAACGACATGATCGTCTGGGGCGGACGCCACTACGATCCGTCCAACGGTGACAGCCTTTTGAACGACGGCGGGCGCTACAATCCGGCGGCCAACAGTTGGACGGCCCTGCCGACTTCCGGAGCGCCTGCGAGGCGTGTTGGGCACACTGCAGTGTGGACGGGCAGCGAGATGATTGCCTGGGGCGGAAGTGACCTTGACGGCTTTCACAGCTTGAACGACGGTGGCCGCTACAATCCCTCGGCCAACAGTTGGTCACTCGTGGCAACCAAAGGCGCACCCACCATCCGGTTTGCCCACACGGCGGTGTGGACCGGTAGCGAGATGATCATCTGGGGCGGATACAACGGCAGCAGCTATTTGAATGACGGCGGGGGCTACAATCCCGTGGCCAACAGTTGGGCGTCGCTGTCCACTGTCGGCGCGCCCGCCGCGCGCTGGGGACATACGGCGGTGTGGACGGGCAGAGAGATGACCGTCTAGGGCGGGGGGTACAACGACGGTGGGCGCTATAATCCTTCGGCCAACATTTGGACGGCCTTGCCTACCGCCGGCGCACCCGCCGCACGTTACTATCACACGGCGGTGTGGACGGGCAAAGACATGATCGTCTGGGGCGGACGAGAGAGCGGTTACTTAAACACCGGCGGACGCTATGATCCAGCGGCCAACAGTTGGCTAGCCCTGCTCACCTCCGGCGCGCCCTCCTTCCGCTACTCCCATACGGCGGTGTGGACAGGCAACGAGATGATCATCTGGGGCGGATACAACAGCAGCAGCTATATGAACGACGGCGGGCGCTACAATCCCGCGGCCAACAGTTGGGCGTCGCTGTCCACTGTCGGCGCGCCCGCCGCGCGCTGGGGACATACGGCGGTGTGGACGGGCAGCGAGATGATCACCTGGGGCGGAATTGGCAGTAGCGGCATTTTGAACGACGGCGGGCGCTACAATCCCATGGCCAACAGTTGGACGGCCTTGCCCACCACCGGCGCACCTGCCGCGCGCTGGGGACATACGGCGGTGTGGACCGGCACCGAAATGATCCCCTGGGGCGGCACCACCAACGGGTCATGGTCAGGCGTAGTTAACGACGGTGGTCGCTACGATCCTGTGGCCAACAGTTGGAGAACGGTGGCAAGCAGTGGCGCGCCCGCCGGACGCTACCATCACACGGCGGTCTGGAGCGGCTGTGAGATGATCGTCTGGGGTGGAACTGGCAGCGGCTTCGCGACCGATGGCGGGCGCTACAATCCGACGGCCGACAGTTGGACGGCCCTGCCCACCCCGGGTGCGCCCGCCGGGCGCTACGATCACACAGCGGTTTGGACGGGCAGCGAGATGATCACTTGGGGCGGAATTGGCAGCAGCGGCATTTTGAACGACGGCGGGCGCTACAATCCCGTGGCCAACAGTTGGGCGGCGCTGTCCACTACCGGCGCTCCCGCTGCGCGCTATGGACATACGGCGGTGTGGACGGGCTGCGCGATGATTGTCTGGGCCGGATACAACGGTAGTGGTAGCTTCTCCGATACGTTGTCCTATTATCCGTATGCGCCGGTGGTGCGGATTTCACAGTCCAGCGGCGCCAGCGCTGTCGTCGCCTGGCCGGTGTGGCACCCTACCTTCCGCCTGTGGCAAACCACCAACCTGGCCGAGGGCCAATGGACCACCGTCACCAATGCCGCCACCCAGGTCGGCTCGGAGAACCGCGTCACCGTTTCGCCGTTAAACGGCAGGCAGTTTTTTCGGGCCGAATATCGCTAGAGACACGGATTTCACGAATTCCGACGGATTGCGGCCCGGGAATTCGTGACAATTCGTGCAATCTGTGTCTGTCTTCCTGTAGTCTTTTTTATAGGCATGAAACGCTGGCTTTTCCTCCTGTTACTGTGTTCCTCCCCCGCTTGGGCTGACGACACGGCCGCGCTGGTGCGCGACCGGGCGGTCATCGAGCGGGTGTATTACAACCATCGGCTGGGACAGAAGCCGTCGTTTGAGCAGGCGCTTCCTCCCGCTACACTTGAAGGCCTCGTGCGGCTGGACTTGAAGAAGGAAGCCGTGCTGCGCAAGGCCTATGGCGTGACCATCACTCCCGCCCTGCTCGACGCCGAGGTGCAACGTATCAACATCACCACGCGCGCACCGGAGATGCTGGCCGAAATCAAGGCTGCGCTGGGTAACGACCCGGCGAAGTTCGCCCAAGCGTTCGCCAAGCCCTTCCTCGTCGAGCGCCTGCTGCGGGAGAGGTTCGACAATGACGAGGCGCTCCATGCGGCCCAGCGGCGGGAGGCGGAGCACGTACGGGAGAAACTCCTCCAGATTCGTAGCAGCCGACGTGAGGAGGCTCCAACTTCCGATTCCGCACTCCCCACTCCGCACTCCGCATTAGATCAGAGCCTCCTCACGTCGGCTGCTACAAACACCTGCGTGGCGGCGCGGCTCTCCCTCCTGAAGGCAGGCCATAGCAACGAGGTTTCCGAGACCACCTGGCAACTGGGCGCGCGGCCCGCCGAGACCAACGCCCCCGCCGCCGACGAGCTGGACATCAAGCAGCGCTTCGGCCCGAACGCCCAATTGATCTCCTCGCCACGCGGGGCCGACCGGGACCGCAAACCATACTTCGAGGACTTGCCAAGCGAGCTGCAGCGCGTGCTGCGGTTGCAGCTCCGGCAACCAGGCGACGTCAGCGCCGTGATCGAGGCGCCCGGCGGGTTCCTGCTCTTTGTGGCAAAGGAGACGACCGACACGGCGCTAACCGTGGCGTGCCTGACCTTGCCCAAACGCAGTTACGAACAATGGTTGTCTGAACAAACCGGCGAACCGAAATGAGACGACGGGAACGCTGGAGACGATGCCGTGAGATCTGCGGTCGCCGGCCCGGACGGCGCACTTGTTTAAGCGTGTCTTATCAAAAATGGTCGTTTTCGGGTGTTCTATGGGTATAGAGTATGTCCAGGGTATGTCCAGGGTGGTACCAGATCGCCCCGAGGGTGGCTTTTGGGGGTGTGATGTATTCGCGTCGCTTATGGATTTCCAGCCCCTTGGGGGTCCTGATCACTGGCCCGGTATCGGCTGGACAGCCAAGGGGTGTTCCGGCATTGTCAGCGTGTGGCCATGAGGCCTCGTTCAAACCCGAACTCAACGTATGGAAACACCTCAGTTCACACCCGAACCGCCGCCGGAAGCGCCGCCGCCGCCCACGATGTCGCTTGGAGGCCGGTTGCTGAATGTGTTCGCTACCCCGGGCGACGTGTTTCAGGAAGTGAGAACCGCTGGGGTCTCGACGGCCAATTGGCTCGTGCCGGCGTTGATCCTCATCGCGGTAAGCTGGCTGGCGACTTGGCTGATCTTTTCGCAGGACTCGATCAAGCATCAGTTGAGTGACATAACCGACCAGGCCATCCAGA
>PLZQ01000131.1 GCA_003152225.1 Limisphaerales bacterium
CGAATTGCGCCAAAAGTTCTGTTACCCGGGAGGGGCTTGAAAGAGCGGCAAAGGGATACGTTGCGCCAGAAGTCGAGTTACCGTGGCAGAATGGATAAAAACATGAGTCAATCGACACGGATGCAGGTTTTGGAGAAGTTGCGGCGGCGTTACGGGAATGCCGGCGCGGAGCACAAGCGCAAGCTGATCGACCAAGCCGTGCAGTTGTTGGGCTATCACCGCAAGGCGGCCATTCGGGCGTTGCGCAGGCGGGCGGTGGAGCGGGGTCCGCTCATCCTTACGGGGCGGCCGGTGCAGTATGAGCCGAGCCTGTTGGTACCCTGGCTGAGGCCGATCTGGCAAGCGACCGACTACGCGTGTGGGCGGCGTTTGGTGGCGATGTTGCCGGAGTGGATTCCGGCCTACGAGCAGTATGAGCGGCGGATGCCTGGGGAGGTGCGGGACAAGCTCTTGCTGGCCAGCGGGCGGACTCTGGACCGGTTGCTGGAGCCGTTGCGGGGTCAGGACACGGGACGGTCGCTGACGCGCCCAGGGACGTTGTTGCGGCAGCAAATCCCCATTCGCGGCAGCTTCTGGGAGGAAGGCAAAGCGGGCTGGCTGGAGGTCGATACGGTGGCGCTGTGCGGGGGGAGCGCGGCGGGGCAATATGTGTGGATGGTCGATGCGGTGGATTATGCGACGACGTGGGTGGAATTGCGGGCGATGTGGGGACGGGGCCAGGTCGGGACCTTGGCGGCGTTGCAGGATATGGAAGCCTGCCTGCCCTTTTCGCTGCTGGGTCTGGACAGTGATAACGGGGGGGAGTTCCTAAACCATCACGTGCTCAAGTGGCTGCAGAAGCGCCCGCAGCCGGTGTTCATGACGCGCAGCCGGCCTTTCAAGAAGGACGACAATGCGCATGTGGAGCAGAAGAACTGGACGCACGTGCGGCAGTGCTTTGGGTATGAGCGGCACGATAATCCGGAGTTGGTGGAGCCGATGAACGCGCTGGTCAAAGGCGCCTATGGGCAGTTGGTCAACTACTTTCACGCGAGCCTCAAGTTAGATCACAAGGAGCGCAAAGGCGGGAAGGTGCAGCGCATTTACGGAGCGGCCCAAACACCGCTGGCGCGGGTGCTGGCCAATGCGGAGGTGAGCCAGGCCACCAAAGAGCGCTTGTTACAAGACAAGGCACGCTTAAATCCCTTTGCCTTGAAACAAGCAGTGACCCGGAGCATGAAGGCCATCTCGGCGATGCGCCGACGCCGCAATTAAGACCCAGCGGAGCAAAAGCTAATTGAGCGTAACACCCTTGTGAATAACTCTGCCAACCAGACCTCCCCCCGCCCCCCCTCCAGGGAAGCCCTTGCACGTTCGACCGCAGGGGGGCGCGTGCTGTGGAGCACGCAGCCCGCCCCCCTGCTCGTTTTAGCTCGCTTTCGAGCCAAGAACCAGTTAACCAAAAACAAGAGCCATGGGGTAACACCCTTTTGGCACAACGATACCCGTTCCCGGGTAACAGTTACTTTTGGCGCACGGCGTGTGGTCGGCAGTTGCGTCATCCTACCCCCTCTCGAAGGAATGGGTGGTGAATTTGAGAATGCGGGCGTTTTAGGTGACGGTGACCTTCGACTTAGGGAGCACGGTCAGGTGCTGGATGAGTTCTTCGGCGATTTTGCCGGCTGGACGAACGGCAGCGGTGGTCGGTGTCGTGGCCGACGGCGGTGAACTGTGTCCGGCTGCCGCGCCACGTCGAGTTTTCCGGGATAATATCAACATCGGATTGGGTTTTGGCAGCAAGAATGCCGTTCAGGTGATCGGGCCGGGATCGGTATGGACCAAGTCAGGCAGTTGTGGGGTCGGGGGGTACGGATCATTATGCAAATTCGGTGAGGACGGTGTCTATTCGGTGATGGTACTGGGCAAATTGTGCTGAGGCGTTAATGGAATCGCGGCAAAACGCAAAGAATGAAGACGACAATCAAATCACTGGGGGCGGTCATTCTCGGCGGTGGACTATTTATCAGTGGCTGCGCCAAAAAGCAGATGGCGTCGTTTCAGTCGCTTAAGAATCCGGAGCTTGCGGCCCAGTTGAAATCATTCGTGGCGGAAAAGGAGGCGCAGGCAAACGGGGCGATGAACAAAATGCCATCCGAGTTCCAGGCGTTTTTTGCGGTGGCAGCCAAAGGCGACTGGCCGGCGGTCAGCAACGCCTTCGTAGAATTGCGAAAGCACGCGGGGCCATACGAACACTCCGGCAAGACAGATGAGCGTTTGCGTGACACAGCGTGGCAAGCGGTGGTGGAGACCTGGGGTGCGTTGGAAGCTTTCGGCGAGGGTGATGAAAGATATTCCATGGTATTTGGAACCAACATCATCGCCTCCATCCCGGCGGGGAGCATCTACTTCGGCGGCACCGATGCTGGACGTTTCATCATTACAGCACTGCAAAAGTCCCAGGTGCAGGCAGAACCCTTTTTCACGCTCACCCAGGGGGCCCTGACGGACGCCAGGTATCTGCAATACCTGCGCGGCATGTATGGCACGAAGATTTACATACCAACGGAGGAAGATTCGAAAAGAACCTTCCAGGACTACACGCAGGACGCTGCACAGCGGCAGAGCAAAAATCAGCTCCTGCCCGGTGAAAGCGTTACCGTCGGCTCGGATGGCAAGGCCCAGGTCAGCGGCATGATGGCAGTGGTGCAGGTCAAAGGTCTGTTGGCCAAACTCATCTTCGACAAGAATCCCGACCGCGAGTTTTACATCGAAGAAAGCTTCCCGTTCGACTGGTTGTATCCATATCTCGAACCGCATGGCCTGATTTTCAAGATCAACCACCAGCCGTTGCCGGGATTGTCCGACAAAATCGTCGAGCAAGACCACGATTATTGGCGGAGCCTTGTCCGGCCGATGATCGGCGACTGGTTGAACGATAACACGCCGATTGAGCAGGTGGTTGCGTTTGCCAAAAAGACTTTTGGGAAACAGGATTTCACCAATTTCACCGGTGACTCGCGCTTCATTCAAAACGCCTATTCCCACAGGATGTTTTCGAAGCTGCGGAGTTCCATCGCCGGGATTTACATGTGGCGGCTGGACCAGGCCGCCGGCGAGCAGGAAAAGAAGCGCATGAGGGAAGAGGCTGATTTTGCCTTTCGTCAGGCATGGGCACTATGCCCGGATTCACCCGAGGCTGTGTTCCGGTATGTGAATTTCCTTCTGAAACAGAAGCGGATTGCCGACGCGCTTTTGGTAGCGCAAACCGCGGCGCAAATGCCATCAATGCAAGGCCAGGAGGGCCAGCAAACACGTGACCTGTTTGTACAACTGAAAGGATTTCTGAAGGCGAAGCAAGCACCATCCGGCGGGAAATAGCGGCTGTTGCTTCTTATGAGTGCTCATACGGGCGGGTGGTCTCCGGTTCCTCCAACCCTGCGCCCGACCGTCTCCGCGGGACGCCCCGGAGGCTCCCCCTATTACCTCTTATTCTGCCTGCCTCTTGGTGGAATCGCAGAAGGGCGTCAATAGACCGCGGTCTGCATCGCCCTCGCCGGAATGCTGAGCTCGGCCGATTTGGTTCCGACGATCAGTCGGTACTTCACCGGCGTGTCGGATTGGTTCAGGGCGACGGTGACGATGGAGCCGTCGTCATTCCTAAATGAGGTGCAGGAGAGCTGGCTGCGGCTGGTGACGCTGCCGATGCGCTTCGCGTTCGGCCGGATAAACTTCGAAAAGTGTCCGATGTAGTAGTAGGCGGGAGTGTAAATCAACTCGCCGGTCGCGGTATTGGCGTGCACGGGGGCAAAGCAGAAATTTCCGGCGTGGTTCGGCCCCCCCTTTTCGTCGAGCAGGATATTCCAGTCGATCCAGCCCACGGTTCCGTTGTTGAAATCGTTAATCATCGAAGTCGCGTACTGCTCGGCATTCGTCCAGTCCTGAAAACGTCCGGCGTCGAACTTCTCAACGCATCCTTCGGTGAAGAGCAACTTCTTGTCGGGATAGGCTTCGTAAAGGGCCCGGACATTTTCGAACATCGGTTTGCCTCCGGACCAGGGTTCATACCAGTGGAACCCGGCGCCCCAGACGTATTTGGCGGCCTCCGGATCCTGGTAGATCACCTCCGCGCGCTGGTTCAGCAGGTCGCGGTTGTGGTCCCAGACGACAATCTTCCTGGCCCCTAACCCTTCCCGCGCCAGCGTCGGGCCAAGGTGCTGTTTCAAAAAATCGCGCTCCTCTTCGGCAGTAAAAATGCACGATTCCCAGCGCTGGGTCGCCATCGGTTCGTTCTGGATACTGATTCCCCAGACCGGGATATTCTCCGCCTCGTAGGCCTTGATGAACTTAGCGAAATAGAGCGCCCAGCTCGCGTAGTAATCGGGCAAGAGTTTGCCGTCCCGGAGCATGGAATGGTTGTCTTTCATGAAGGCCGGGGGGCTCCACGGGCTCGCCAATAGCGTCAGTTTGCCCCCGGCGGCCCGGATCGCCTGTTGGAGCAGGGGAATCCGGTGCTGTTTGTCGTGGTCGATGGAAAAGGTCTTCAGTTCCTTATCGCCTTCCTTGACGTAATTGTAGCTCTCGCGGCTGAAATCGGAGCTGTGAATCGTCGTGCGGGCCAGCGTATAGCCGATGCCTTTTTCGCGGTCATAGTATGCGGCCAGCAGCTCTTGCTGTTTGGCCGCCGGCAGCCGGGCAAACACGTCGGACGACGCGTCCGTGATGGCGCCGCCGACTCCCAGGAACGTCTGAAAGGTCTTGTCCGGATTGACGAAAATACAGATTTCCGTCTCGAGCGGCTGCACCGACGGCTGGAACGCTTTCGTGTCGGTGCGGGTGAGCCGGGAATCCGTTTTCTCTGCGGTCGTGAAGACGGTGACGGCACTGGGTTGGGCCGGCGGTTGGGCGAAACCGAAGACCGTTGCGAGCCCGAGGATGAGAAGGGGCAGGGAATTCTTCATGAACGTGGTTCTTCTTACGCTGGTCCATGGGCTACCCCAATCCTTAGGCCAAGTCTATCCACCCTGCGCAGTGCTGCTACGGAGGACGGGACGTCTAAAGTCAGGGAGCGGGAGGGGGCATGCCCAAAAGCTGAAATTGGGAAAGCAGAAAGCAGAAACGTGGGAAGGTCGAAAACTCGCAATTCGATACGACTGCCAATGGCGTTGAAGAAAGTGGCGGAGCTGGGCAATTCGCTTGGCGCTAATCTACTTGGAGCCGCTTCAGGGCACGGTGGATCTTCGTGACCAACGGATCCTGATAAACGGGGCCGAACCAGGCTTGGACGGCATTGGGATCCTGGAGCGAATGAGCCTCTTGTTGCTTGAGCAGGTGAATGTCGTTGACTCGGAATGATCTCTCGCAAGCTTCATCCGGGCTATCTGTGGCCGGATGGAATGGCCGGTCACCTGAAACGACCGTGTCAACCCGGTTATCGGCATAGACATGACTTGAATCGGTGCTCGAAATACGCCCCTTCTTCAAGCTGACGCGTCCGCTATGGACCTCGACGATCACGACGCGTTCACCAAATACGGCAGTTCCATTCATAGTGGGTCCTTTCTCGGGTGGATGGTGGGGAGGATTTGCTTGGCATCCGGACTTCCAGCCCAGGTCCGGGCAAAACAAGGCGGCGACCCGGGTCGGACCACCTGGCGCACTGGCGAGTGCAAGCCGGCATAGCCATTAGCAAGTAAACCAATGATTCATATTAGAATGCTTCCGATATGCATTCAAGAAAAATTGCTTTCCATGTTTTGCATACTAATGAACAATTTACGGTCGGCTTATGTTAGGCCGCCCCTCCGCAAGTTCTGGGATGCCCACGTATTCGGCGCAAATACGTATGTGCGGCTTTATTGGGCTTTTGTGCCGGCGAAGGGCACTGCGCGCAGGTAAATCCGGTAGTCTTTTATCCGGCCGTTGGGAGAATCCTGCCGCGGCAAATAGCGCAAACCCGCAACCGTTTGCTCGCTCCCGAGGTCGAGCACAAGCTGGTGCGGATGCGCCGGCTGGGCGGCCTCCCATTGGGTGTGCCAATAAGTGGTCGGCTGCAAGTCGAACACGTTGTCGGCCCGGCCGTCATCACCCTCCACCTCCTCGCTGTCAGCATAGACCACGCTCCAGGCGTCGCGCGGTAGGTCCTGGCCGCCGGGGCCGACCAGGTAAAGCTCGGCACAGGTGGTGAAGGCGTCGCCGGATTGCGAGTTGAGCGCTTCGAGGCAGAAGTAACGGCCTTTAACGGGCTGGAACCTGACGGCTTGCCACTCCTTGCCCGGGGGAAACGTGCCCGTGGCGACCGGTTGAACTCCGGCCACGCTCAACGTCTCGCCGCGCTTGCGGTGTTTCACGATCGACGCCCCTTCGCTCACCTGGTTCAGGATCGGCGTCGTCAGGCCCGCGACGCTGTGGTTGGTTGTCCCGTTAAGCTCGAAAACGATCAGTTCGTTGTGTCCGGGCTTCAGCCAGGGGCCCGGGCAGTAGAGGGTTTGTTGGGCGCCGATGCTCCAGAAGCGACCGAGATTGTGGCCGTTGATCCAGGCGACTCCTTTGCCCCAGGTGGAAAAATCGAGAAACGTGTCGCCGGCCTGCGGGAGGTCGAACCTGGCGCGATAGAAGGCCGGCATTTCCGTTGAGCCCTGCTCGAACTTGATCCCCGGAAGGCTGCTGCCGTCGAGCGGCAGGTTGAATATCTCCCACCCGGTCAGGGCGGTTGTCTTCGGTCCGGCGACCAGTTCGACTCTCTCGGTAATGCCCTTCCGGTCGTAGAGATACGAGCCATAATTGACGTGGCCGAAGGTATCAATGAGCAGGTCCAGCGTCTCGGCCGTGGCGCGGCTGGGGAGCTGGACGCTGTTCTGATTGCGGCGCCGGTCCAGCGTGGCAACCTTCTTGCCGCCGAGGAAGACCAGGGCGTAGTCGTGCAGTTCAACCACGCGGAGCAGCGCGGCGTCGCCTGCGGGCAACGTTGTGCGGTAAAGCACGCACCCGTGGCCCTGGCCATACATTTCCATGCATTGGGGACGCTCTGCTTTCAGCGGAGGCGGCAGGTTTGCGGCGAGGGGCGAGAATTCGCTCAGTGTGGTCGGCTCAATCTTGATTACGGGCTGCCGGGGTGGTACTTCCGGTAGCTTCTCCTCGGGAGCAAGATGTTTGAGGAACAGTTCCCGCAAGGCATGGAATTTCGGCGTGTCCCAGCCGGCCTCGCTGATGGGCGCGTCATAGTCATAGCTGGTAACCTGGGGGGCAAAAGGCGGGCAATTGGCGCCGGCAGTAAAGCCGAAGGACGTGCCGCCGTGCGCCATGTAAATGCTGAACGAGGCGTTGTGCTCGAGCATCCAGCCGATCTCGGTAACGATGCGGGAGCTGTCTCCGGTGTGGTGGGCCTTGCCCCAACTGTCGAACCAGCCAGGGTAATACTCCCCGCACATGAGCGGCCCCTGGGCCCGAATGGCGCGTAGCGCCTTGAAATTACCCTCCGGGTCGCCGCCGAAATTAACCACGCAGAACAAATCCGGGCGGGTGTCATTCTTGAGCTGCGACGGGCCATCGCACGTCAACAGCGGCACTTCAAACCCCGCCTCCTTGAGGTCGTCTCGCAGCAGACCGATGTAATCTCGATCGTTCCCATACGAGCCATACTCGTTTTCGACCTGGACCATGATGATGGGGCCGCCGCGAGTGGCCTGAAGCGATGCCAGTTGCCCCCCGACCGCTCGGAGGTACTGCCGGCAGGCCTGCAAATATCGGGGGTCGCGAGTGCGCAGTTTCACCTCGGGCCCCTGGAGCAGCCAGTACGGAAATCCCCCGAAGTCCCACTCCGCGCACGAATACGGGCCGGGCCGAAGAATGACCTTCAGGCCCTCAGACTGCGCCAGCCGGCAGAACTCGGCCACATCGGCCTCCCCTGAAAAATTGAACCGGCCAGGCTCGGGTTCGTGGACGTTCCAGAACAGGTAAGCGCACACGGTGTTCAGGCCCATAGCTCGGGCCATGCGCAAGCGGTGCCCCCAGTATTCTCGCGGGATGCGGGCGAAATGCATCTCCCCGCAGCGGATGAGGAACGGTTTGCCGTCGAGCAGAAAATCAGAGTCGCCGACCGAAAAGGTTGAGCCTGCCGCAGGGAACACCAGGGGAGTCCCCGGCAGGCTTAACAGCGCAAAAATCGGCAGCAGGAAACGGGTGGCGTGCATTGAGTTCATGATAAAGCGGCTGACTGATTCACGCGAACATCATCAAGTTTACCCTAACGCGGAATCAAGTTTTATTGGCAAAAGCAGAGGGTAACTCGCGGTCCTCGGCGGCGAGGGATTCGGCCAGGAACGCCTTGGGGCGAGTGGTGACGCCGTCCACGGGGCTTGGCGTCGAGTCCACCTTCACCTGGCTTAGGCTGCCCGCGCCGTGGGCTACACGTATGAGCGGGCGGCAGGGGGCGCTGTTCACCCCGTTCCACCGAAAACACCAAGGAGCCGCTTAACGCAACCCTGCGCTGGGTTCAACGGTTCCCTTTTAGGCTTGAAGCCGTCCGGCTGCGCGGCATGATTCCGGCATCTTCCTGTTCCGTTGAACCTTTTACCCTCTTTTGCATTCTACTGGGTGTAGATGCCGGTAGTGACTGAAGAACTGCAACTGCCTGTGCGCGAAGCCCGAGCCGGGGAATCGGAGGCTTGGGAGGCGCTGCTCGCACGCTATCGGCTGCCGCTTTACGCCTATGTTTACGAGCTGGTCCATCAGGAGCAAGCGAGCCTGGACATCGTCCAGGAGAGCTTCATTAACGCCGCGCGGCACATCAATACCTTGCAGCGGGACGAGAAGTTCGGCTCCTGGCTTTTCAACATCGCGCATCAGAAGTGCATTCAGCATTGGCGCAAACAGCGACCCGCTGAGGCGCCCATCGATCCCCTCGACGAAGATTTCCCGGAACCTGAGCCCGGGCCGCCGGAGTTGCTTATCCGCAAAGAGCAGGAGGAGGCGTTCATGAAGCTATTGGACCAATTAGCCGTGCCCCATCGCGCTGTGCTGCTGCTGCATTTCGTAGAGGACTTTTCGCTGGAGGAGATTGCGCGCATTACCGAGGCCCAAATCGGCACGGTCAAATCCCGGCTCCACTACGCGCGCAAGGCGTTGAGAAAGTTGCTGGAGGAGAATGAAACATGAAGACCCCGCGTGAGCTTATCTTAGCACGTCACCAGTCCGCCGAGGCCAAACTCAAGACCATCCGCGCGGAGGACCTGGCCGCCTGCGCCCGGTCGGCGGCTGAGCGGGGCAGGGACAGCCTGTCCCCGTATAATCAGGCCCGCACTGCCGGGGACAAGCTGTCCCCGCCCCTGAAAGCGGAGCTTGATGCAGCCTTGGGGCCGGGCCGTCAACGACCGCCCGCGTTCGACCTTGCGACCGCCGCCGTGCGATTCTGGCGGGAAGCGCTTTGGCCCTGGCGCCGGACGTGGCTCGGGATGGCCGCCATCTGGGTTGGCATCCTGGCGTTCGGCCTGGCGGCCCGGGACACACCCAGGACCGCTTCTATCAGGCCACCTCGGCCCGATCCTGAAGTCCTGGCGGTGTTACGCGGGCAGAAGCAGTTGCTGGCGCAATTGCTCGGGCCGGGAGCCCTGCCGCTGATTTTCCAACTCCAAATCCCGGGCCCCCGAAGCGCGGCTGAGCCGCCGCCCGGAAGAAACGAAAGCACACGCGGGCTGAAAACCACCCTGCGCCCGGAGCCGTATGCCCAAATCTAAGGAATCAAACCAAACAAGGAACTACTTATGAACAACACCATGCCTTCGCCCAGGTTCCCCACTTTCACCCGCCTCATTCGCTGGTTCTTCACGCGGCGGACCCTGGGGCGCCTCCTGGTCGGTCTCGCTGCGCTCGCCACGCTGATCGCGCTGGTTTGCGCTGAGGAAAACTGGCGTGGCAAGCGCGCGTGGCTGAATTACAAACATCAATTGGAGGCCCAGGGAGAAAAGCTGGATTGGAAGGACTACGTGCCGACTCCAGTGCCGGATGCGCAGAACTTTGCCATGACTCCGTTCCTGGCCCCGGTACTTGACTTTAATCCCAGACCGCGACCGGAGGGTCAGTCCCTCTGGCGAGATACCAACGGCTACAATCGCATCAGCTCGCTGCAGGAAGAGATCGGCAAGATCGAGCAAGCCACTGCCGATCACAACGAGCCCCGATCCACGCAGCGCATGACCGACCTCGCAGGCTGGGCTGCGGCTCTCGCTGGCAACACCAACAACGCTCCCATGACGGCGATGCGTTCGTTAACTCGCGCCGAAGCTGCCGCCGCAGTGCTCCGGGGTTTGGAGAAGTATGATTCCGTCGTGGAGGAACTGCGAGGCGCCAGCCAGCGTCCCTACGCCCGGTTCAACATCCAGTATGAGGACGAGTTTGCCCCTGCGATTCTGCTGCCGCATCTGGCCTGCTTAAAACAAGCCACTGTGCTCTTCCAGGTCCGGGCCTCAGCGGAACTGGCTATGGGCCGAACGGACCAAGCCTGGTCAGACACCCGAATGGGGCTGTACCTGGCAGATACACTAAAGGACGAACCGTTCCTAATCTCGAAGCTGGTCCAGGTCGCCCTTGATCAGCTCGCCCTCAAACCGATCTGGGAAGGCCTGGCCGAGCACCGCTGGTCCGATGCGCAACTGCTGGAGATTGAGCAGCGCCTGGGAAAGATCGACCTGCTGGCGGACGCCGCCATGCGCGGAGAACGGGCCCTGAGCATTCGCACCATAGAACAGCTTCGCGACCAGGGGATCATTGATGCGAATGACCTTTCCAAGCGGCTGCCCAGTCTGATTTCGTTTCTCCTTGGCGGCTTCTTCTACCAGAACGAATTGTCTGTCGCACGCATGTACCAGCAGTTTTTCGTGCCGGTGGCGGATGCGGCGAATCAAAGGCTCTACCCCTCCCGGGCTGGTGTGAATGACGCGGCGCTGGCCGAAGCCGTTGTCGGAGGCTTCCGGCCATATAATTTTTTCGCCCGCATGCTGGTTCCTGCGATCACCCAGGCGGAAACCAAGTTTGCCTTCGGCCAAACGCGGGTGAACGAGGCCATCGTGGCCTGCGCCCTCGAACGCTATCGCTTGGCGCAGGGGCAGTTTCCGGAATCCCTGGAGCCGCTCAGCCCCAGGTTCGTCGAGAAGATGCCGCACGACATCATCACTGGCGCGCCGCTCATCTATCGCCGCACGCCCGACGGCCAGTTCATCCTCTACTCGGTGGGCTGGAATGAGAAGGATGACGGCGGAACAATCGTGTTGCCCGGGGGCAAGGACCACAAGACGGAACTCACCGCGGGCGATTGGGTCTGGCAATATCCCACCCCCGCCGCGCCGCCCCCTCAAGCCGCCGCCAATCAATAGCCTCGTTCATAACCGAATTAACGTGCGTCCGGCGGCATTCGCGCTATCTATCCGTTCAGAATGAAAGCGCAATGCCTGTCCGTGCTTGCCACGCTGGTTATAGGGGTGGCCGCGCCCGTCGCCTCAGCCGCAGAACAGACCCTCTTTGATTTCACCCGGGGCTTCGACGCCACCAACATCGCCGCCACCGACGCAAAGGCGTCGGCAACAGGGTCTGGCGCCAACGCGGGCTTGCGTGTGGCGACCGGGCATAGCCAACCCTGGCCGGGCATCACCCTGCCGGCGCCGAAGGGTCAGTGGGATCTTTCGCCCTATGCCCACGTCATGCTCAGCCTCGCAAACCCAGGCACCAATCCGGTCACCGTCTTCTGCCGGGTGGATAATCCGGGGGCCGATGGCACTGAGCATTGCGTGACGCACTCGCTGGCGCTCCAGCCCGGGCAACAGGGCAATCTGGCGGTGCGATTGCGGCGGACGGCAGGGGACACCCTGGGCGGAAAGCTCTTTGGCATGAGAGGCTACCCCGCAGGGCCCGACGGCTCGGGCAGCATTGATCCGCGCCGTATCACGCAGCTCGTTGTATTCGTTACCAAGCCCAGCACCGACTACCTCTTCGACATTCGGGAGATCCGCGCGGCGGGTGCTTACCAGCCGCCCACCGCGTCGATTACCGATGCCGATCCCTTCTTTCCCTTCATCGACACCTTCGGCCAGTACCGTCACAAAGACTGGCCGGGCAAGGTTAAGTCGGTCGTCGACCTCAAGGCCCGTCGCGAGGCGGAGGCCAAAGAGCTTGCCCGCCTGCCCGGCCCCAAGGATTGGGACAAGTTCGGCGGCTGGGCCGCCGGCCCGCAACGCCAGGCGACCGGCTTCTTCCGCACCGAAAAGGTGAAGGCCAAGTGGTGGTTGGTGGACCCGGAGGGCCGGCTGTTCTTCTCGCACGGCATTGACTGCGTGCGGATGCTGGACACCACCCCGATTGAGGAGCGGGCAAGCTGGTTTGCCGACTTCCCCGGCAACCGACCTGAGTTCGCCGCCTTCCGCTCGCGCGGCTCCGCCCTCAAAGGCCACTACGCGGGGCGCAAGCCGGAGTGTTTCTCCTTTGCCGGGGCCAACCTGCTGCGGAAGTGCGGCCCGGATTGGCACACGGCCTATCCGCAGCTTATCCATCAGCGCCTGCGCAGTTGGGGACTCAACACCATCGGCAACTGGTCCGACAGCGCCACCTATCGGCTCCGGCTTACACCCTATACCGATAGCGTCGGCTCCGGCGGCGCCAAACCGATCGAAGGCAGCGAAGGCTATTGGGGCAAGTTCCCCGATGTATTCGACCCGGGCTTTGGCGACGGCTTGCGCGGTGCCATGGAACGTAAGCGGAACGACAGCGCGGGAGACCCCTGGTGCATTGGCTACTTCTCTGACAATGAAATGTCCTGGGGCAACGATACGTCCTTGGCGCTCGCCGCCCTGCAATCCCCACCAGAGCAGGCTGCCAAGCAGGTCTTCATTGCCGACCTCAAGGCCAAATACGCCGATATAGAGAAGCTGAACCAGGCCTGGGGCACCCACCACGCCACTTGGGATGCCCTGCTGCAAAGCCGCCAGGCGCCGGACAACTCCAAGGCCAGCAGCGATCTTGCCGCCTTCTACACCCATACCGCCGAGCAGTACTTCCGCACTGTGCGCGAGGTCATCAAAGCCGTCGCGCCCAGCCAACTGTACCTCGGGTGCCGCTTCGCCGCGGTCAATGCCCGCGCCGCTGCCGCGGCTGCCAAGTATTGTGATGTTGTGAGCTACAACATTTATCATCTCAACGTTGCCGACTTCAAATTCAACGGCGGGGCCGACGTGCCGTTGATCATCGGAGAATTCCATTTGGGCGCCCTGGACCGCGGCTTATTCCATCCCGGCCTGGTACCGGTGGCCAACCAACAGGCGCGCGCGGCGGCCTATAAGGAATACGTGCTCAGCGCGCTGCGCCATCCGCAATTCGTGGGCTGCCATTGGTTTCAATACGCCGACGAACCGACCACCGGGCGCGTGTGGGATGAAGAAAACTACCAGATCGGCTTCGTCGATGTCGCCGATACTCCCTACGCCGAAACCATTGCCGCCAGCAGGGAAGTGGGAGCTAAGTTGTACGGGGAGCGGTGAGCGAGGGACAACGTTACAGGTTTTCGGGTCGCAGGTTCGTTGGCGGCCCTCGCATTCTTACGAACGAAGCCTCTGGCCATGAGCCGAAAGGCGAACGCAGGGGTTTCTGCGAAGCGATTGTCCGGTTTGGGTTTTCGGCGGCATTCTATTAATAGATTGAAGATGACGGACAACCAGGCATTGGTGGCGGAATACGTGAGGACCGGCTCAGAGCCGGCCTTTCGGGAACTGGTGGCGCGGTACGTTGACCTGGTTTACTCATCGGCATTGCGGCTGGTGGGCGGGGACGCGCAGCTCGCGGAGGATGTGAGCCAGACCGTATTTCTCAATCTGGCCCGCAAGGCGCGTCGGCTGCCTCGGGAGGTGATGTTGGGTGGCTGGCTGCACCGGGATACGTGCTACGCGGCCCGCACGCTCATGCGCAGCGAACGCCGTCGTCAGCAACGCGAAAGGCAGGCGATGGCAATGAGCGCCATAGAAGATCACTCTGACTCTAATCTGGCCCAACTGGCGCCGCTCCTGGACGACGCGATTGAGGAACTCCGGGCGGAGGACCGCACCGCCATCCTGCTGCGGTTCTTCGAGCAGCGCGACTTCCGTTCTATCGGCGAGGCGCTGGGCAGCAATGAGGAGGCAGCGCGGAAGCGGGTGACGCGCGCGGTCGAGAAACTGCATGGCTTGCTCAAGGTCCGGGGCGTGAGCCTGTCCGCGGCTGCGCTGGGAACGGTGCTGACGACGCAGAGCCTGACGGCGGCACCGGTCGGGTTGGCGGCGAACATCGCGGGCACCGCCCTTGCGGGCGCGACTGCCGGTGCCGGCTTCTCAGCCACTCTGATCAAACTGGCAACTATGACAAAGATCCAAGCAGGTGTCCTCGGGGCTGTGGTTCTGATCGGTGCCACAGCGACCGTGGTGGTTCAACATCAGGCGCAGGCCGCGCTCCGCGCGCAAGCGGAGTCAATGCGGCAACAGTCGGCGGAGCTGGCCCGTCAACAGGCCGAGAACGAGCGATTGGTGGGTCTGGCGCAGACCGGCGGCCCCCGCGCCAACACGCTCGGCGACTTGACAAGCCTGCGCAGTGAGGTGGCGTCGCTCCGGCAGCAGACCAACAGCCTCGCTGCGAGCCTGGAGGAAAAGCGTCGCCTGCGAGTCCGCAATATGCCGCAGCCGGACATGTCCCCCTCAGCGCTGGAGGCGATGGAGGAGGATAGGCAGTGGGCGATTGGCGGGATGAATTACAGCAAGCAATGGCTTCTGGCGTTTCATCTGTTTGCCAGCGAGAACCGCGACACGTTTCCAGCCAGCTTCGACGAGGCGCAGTCGTTTCTGCCGAAGGCAGCGCTGGCCGACACCAACTTCACCACCGGGCAATTTGAGATCCTCTATCGCGGGCCAATCTCCAATATCACCTCTCCGGCCCTGACCGTTGTGTTGCGGCAAAAGCAAGCACGACAAAACCGTGGCGGTAGATGGTCGCGGAACTATGGGTTTGCGGACGGGCATTGCGAAGTCGCCTCCTCAGCGGATGGCAATTATGATGCCTGGGAAAAGCAGCACATCGTTATGCCGCCGCCGGAGCAATGAGCACCGCACTCAAAGTCGGTTTCGCCGGCGTGCTGATCGCGGCCAGTGCCGGAATGCCGTGCGTCCTGCAACGCCAGGCCCGGCTTGAGTTGCGCGCGCGGCAAGACGCCTTCGAGCAGCAGGCCAGCCGGTTGTCGCTTTTGGTCGAGGAGAACGGGCGGTTGTCCAATCGCGTTGCTCAGGCAAAGGCGTCTCCGGCGCTCACGGCGGACCAGCTTCGCGAGCTGCTGCGGCTGCGCAACGAAAAGCACTGGCTCGCCGAACAAACCAACCTCCTGGAGAGACTCGCGGAGCAGCAAGGCGCGCGGGAAGACGAAGGGACCAGGCGCGAGCGGGCTCGCCTCGCGCAAGTTGGGGCGTCGCTGGGGATTTCAGCCGAAGCCACCGACCGATTCTTCGACCGGGTCAAGCAGCAGCAAGACGTCTTTGTGCAGAAGTTCGAGGAGATGCAGAAGAGCATGGCTGGCTCACCCGAGGAAAAGCAGAGGCAAATACAAGCCGCCGTCCAGGAGGAAATCAACAAGCTTGCTATCGAGACGCTCGGCGACAAAGGCCCCGCCCTCGTGCAGAAGATGGTCGAGCGCAACTGAAGCCAGGATTCGCCAAGGCAAATACTATGAACAAAATCATACATGGAGTAGTGCTCGCGCTCTTCGGAGCGGCGTGTTGCTTCGTATCGTCGATCCTGCGGCTGCCGATTATGGCCGCGAGGGGACGCCCACTGCCGGCCTTCACCAACTTTTGCATGGCGGTGGGACCGTACCTTCTCCTGGGCTTGGGGATTGCAGCAACCGCTGTTACCTGAGTATCCCCCTCATCCCTGGCTGTGCGGGAGAGCAATCATTGGAGCGCGTCACAGAGACCGGAGGTCCTGGTGACACGCTTGGCGAGGGCGGCGCGGAAGACTTTCTCGTCAAACCATAGCTCGACGCTCGATCGGGCGCGCGTGATGCCGGTGTAGAGGAGTTCGCGGCTCAGGACGGGGCTTTCGCGTTCGGGCAGGATCAGCAGAACACGATCGAACTCGGAGCCTTGGCTTTTATGGACTGTCATGGCATAGGCGGTTTCGTGTTCCGGCAATCGGAGGGGGAGGAACTTGCGCAGGGT
>PLZQ01000127.1 GCA_003152225.1 Limisphaerales bacterium
TCCAGTTTGAGTTCACTGATTTTAACCCAGGCAACGGTTTGGGAGCTACCGTCTATGTGAATCTGTTGGCGGACTCGATTACCGGAACGGTGCTGGATTCGACTGCGCCGGTTTTTATGCCCGACGGTGTTTTCGCTAGCGTCACCAGTTTCTTGTTCGCGACGCCTGCGGCGGTTGCTCCAGGAACAACGTATTATTTGCAGCCAATCGTTCAATCTGGTGACCACTGGGATGTGGTTGGCGGCAACTACGGCTATGCAGGCGGAACGCTTTATGCCTTGGGCGCACCCAGTGGTAGTGGTACGGACTTATGGTTTCGGGAAGGGTCTTTTGTCCCTGAGCCGTCATCGGGGTTGTTGGTTCTCTTGGGGGTTGCCGGAATCTGCGCTGCCCGGGGGATTTCGGCAAATTGCAACTCAAGCCTTCTTTAATCCTAGACTCCAAACGACTAAACTTATGAGAATATATTTATGCTTGACGACTCAACTCGTGTTCGCGCTCTCGGCCTTCATGGCCAGCGGCCAAGGCACCATGATCTACGACCAGCAATCAGAGACCAGCCGGGCTTTCGACTACGCCGCACCGATTCAGGAGCAGCAGCCCACGGGTCAGTCCTTCACGCCAGCACTTTCCTCCGTCGGGTTCGTTCAACTCGAGTTCATTGATGCCCATCCGGGGAATGGACTAGGAGCTACAGTCTATGTGAACCTGCGTGCCGATTCCCTGAGCGGAACTATCCTGGGTTCGACAGCCCCGGTTTTCATGCCGGATAGTTTTAGTTACGGCATCACGAGCTTCTCCTTTGGGACACCGGTGGGGGTCAACCCGGACACCACTTATTACTTCCAACCGGTTGTCCAATCCGGCGACAGCTCGTGGTGCATTATCAACGGCCCGTACAACTATTCTGGCGGAACGTTTTTTGCCAATGGCGTGCCCAACCCCAACGGTTACGATGCGTGGTTCCGGGAAGGGTCTTTCGTTCCTGAGCCGTCGTCGGGGGTGCTGGTACTGCTGGGGATTGCTGGAATGTGCGCTGCCCGGCGGGCTCGGCGGTTCAGAACCAGATGTCAGGCGGCGGTGTTGATTGGGCTGCTGGCGGAAAGGGGTCAACCCATAGCATGGATTCGGCTGAAGAACCCCTCTGGTCAAAAAGTGACAGTGAAAAAGACCATCTCAGATGTATCCCCCGGCAATTCAAATCGCGTACGGACGAAGCTAGCGCGTAAGAATTCTCGACACTTTTCATGCATCTTCACCCATCTTCAAAAACAGGGGGTTCTTCAGCAAAATCAGCATGGTCTGCGTTCCAGCCCAAGAACGAACGATGCTATGGGTTGACCCCTTTTTCGGGGTGGATGGGGGCGAGTCCGCCGGTTCAGAAACCGGGCGGGTGAGGCGTGAAATGGCCCGGCGGCGTTGACCTTTGCCCGGATGCCATGCATCAGGTAATGACCAGTTCTGAATCTCAAGCGGAACTCCACTCGGCAGCGACTTTACGGGAAGAGGCGAAAGAGAATAAATTAGGAAGTCAACCTGCGGGCGCGTTCTTCAAGGGGAAATGGCCAAGATAGCAAGGCGCAGGGATAACTGGAGAGCTTGGTTGCACTCGGCGACTAGACGTTAAAACTTGTCGCGGACGGGGCGTGACGGCTTCGCGCGGCACTCGACAGGTCAAGGGATTTCCTGTAAGCAGTAGGTAAATGACCGAATCCGCTCCACGATATGTCACTTGCCGTTGTGAACACTGCGACGGCGGAATTGAGTTTGACGCAAACGAACTCGGGGAAACCAACAGCCTCCTCCCATGTCCCCATTGTGGAGTGGAAACACTTCTGCTCGTGCCGCAGGAGGCTGACTTGGCTTCGCAGCCTGCGGTAACTGCCCCTCCGCTTCCGTCCGAAACTCAAAAAGCACAACGCTGGTTAATTGTGGACACGGAGACAGACGGGTTGACCGCTCCGATTCACGTTGTTGAGATTGCGGCGCAGTTAATGGAAGGCTGGGAAACATGTGGAGAACCGTTTCAAGTTTTCCTGAACCACAACGTCCACATTCCATGGAGCGCGGTTGCGATTCATGGTTACACTCAAGAATTCTTGCGAGCAAACGGACGCCCGCCAATGGAAGCCCACGAGGCTTTTAGGCAATATGCGGGCGAGCTTCCAATCGTCGCCCACAGTTTGGGGTACGATTGGAATCGTGCCCTCGTGCCGGAGTGGAGCAGACTTGGATTGAAGCCTGCTGGATGCCGAGGTTTTTGCACCGTGACCTTATCTCGCCGAGTTTTGCCAGAAGCCGACAGTTATAGTCTTGATGAGTTGAAATCGCGCTTTGGTTTGGGCAGCGGGCCAAGTCACAAAGCCAAAGCCGATGTGGAAACAGTCGTTCGACTTTTTAGGGAAATCTTGAGGCCGCGACTTGAGTCGGCGGGGCTGACGACATTTGAAGCTTGGCGACAATTCGCGCAGCGGACGCCAGTAGCGGACTGTTGGTATTTAATTGACCCAAGCCGAAAACCAAAAACACAACAGTGCAATTTGAATGCACATCAGGTTCCGAAAGATGATCCGCTACCGACTGAAAGTTCTACCGCGCCTCTGGCCGATTCAAAACTCATCTTGAAGAGAGCCTCACGCCTGGCAAATCTGACGGAAGCTTCTATTAGAAACAGATCGAAAAATGGTAATTCCCCTCTACACATGGCTGCCAATAATGGCAGAATCAATGAAATTCCAAACCATCTTTTCCAACTCGAGTTATTCATGGCGAAAAACAATCGTGATGAGACGCCATTGCATTTTGCCGCGCATTATGGACACCTTGCGCAAGTTCCGAAGGAATTTCTGACGCGAGAGACCCTCATGGTCTTCGACTGTGATGGCAGAATGCCTTTGCACGTTGCGGCGGCTTATGAGCATCTTGACCAAATCCCCAAAGAATTCCTGACACCGGAATTCTTAATTATTCCCACTAAAGTCTCGAAAGACTCAATTCTCCACTACGCGGCCTTGTCAAACGAGTTAACCGTAATTCCAAAGAACTGCATTTCTCCTGGAATGTGGAAAGTGAAAAGTTGTTTCGGAGCGACACCTAGAGATTATTTGAATGCTGCACGTTCATCCGCCTATTACGCCGCGGAAAAATTGAAGGTCCAACCCCAGCCAAGTGACCAGCCCCTAGTTCCGAGACAAAAAATGGAGCGAATACCGCTGGCAAAACTCACGGAAGAAACAATCAGAGCCAGTACAAAAAGTGGCGATACTCCTCTCCACCGCGCTGCAAAAACGGGTAGATTTTCCGAAATTCCTACACATCTGCTTACAGCCGAATTGTTCATGGCTAGAAACAATTCATTTTCTAGGGAAACACCACTCCATATTGCCGCAAAGTATGGACACCTCGACCAAGTTCCGAGGGAGTTTCTAACAAGAGAGACCCTCACGGCTTCGACCGAGTATGAGAATAAAGAATCGCGCACAGGCCCGACGCCGCCGCGAACCGAAACGCCGCTGCATGTCGCCGCACGTTGTGGCCACGCTGACCAAATTCCCAAAGAGTTCCTGACACCGGAGTTCTTAAGTATCGAGGCTTCTGGTTACAGGCTCACAGTTTTGCACCAACTGGCTTATGCGAACAGGCTGGATTTAGTTTCAGAGATCTACGGAGATTCTGAAATGTGGAGCTTGAGAAACAGCCAAGGACAAACTCCGCGCGATGTTCTTGAAGCCAAAATCCAAGGGGAAGCTTATGTCGCGCGTGTGCGAAATGAACCAGCGACAGAAAAGCAGATAGAGAAACTTCGCTGGTTCGGCTGCACTTGGGATGAAGGCATCACAAAAGCGCAAGCCAGTGATGCGCTTGACGCTTGTGCCAGCCAATTTCCAGACCGGGACGCTGAATACTACAGTCGGCCCGTTACGGAGGACCAAAAGGCGAAGCTTCGATCTTTCCGCAAAAATCCAGATGATAATCGCCGAGATGGCCCTTTAACTTACGGGGAGGCAAAAGATTTGATTAGAGACTGCGAGCGAGAAGCGCAAAGACAATATCTTGATTCGCTTTGATGAAAACCCCTCTTCAAGGTCAATTCAAATTTGCGCCGACGAATTTACCGGAGTCCGTTAAAGGGGAGCTTATTCAAGATAAAGCTCCGCGTTACATGCGGATTGCCTTATCTCAACCAGTTCGACAAATCGGGCATGAATTCTCTTTTGTTGTGCTGCCTGTCAAATTGACGCCTGAACTTGTCTTCAAGCAATGCGGTCGAGGTGTTCTCTGCCAGACCGAAGCCGAAGCGAAAGAAAGCGTGGAACTGCTTTCCCAACAAGACAAAGAACACATTGTCCTGGCTCAAGCCGCAGGCTTTGGCATCGTTGGCAAGATCACGAATGTGCGCAACCTAGTCACTGAACAGTCGGTCCGCAGCCGTCTGGGACAGAACGGTGAGAAACAATGGTGGGCACTGGAACGTGAAATTGACAAAGCTACTGGCGAAGTCACTGTTCTGCGCCGTCAGGATGCCGCAGACGAAGCAGAAGCCACGCGCATTGTGAAGCATTGGCTGCAAGAATACCAAAGGCGGAAGAAGAAGCATTTTGATGCAATTGGAGAACCCAACACGCCACCACCGCCACCGCGCTGCAAGCCGCTCACACCATTTGAACTGAAAGATGATCTACCGGCAGCGAAATGGACGGCACTAAAACGCCAATGGCCCCGCAGCTTTGAGATTTTCGAGAGACGAAAAGCCAACCCGGACGCCAAGATATCCGACCAGGAGTGTCAGGATGCCTACCTTTTGGATTTGGTTGAGCAGGGCTATGATCCAAAGGCTGACACCATTCGTGGCGATTTGAATCTTGCTAAAGCATTGACCAAAGCTGCCAAAAGATTTGCGGGGTGCAAAAAGAGGAAGCTTACGGACTTGGCGATTTACCTGATTGCGTTCAATTGGGAACTTGGCTGGTGCTATTTAGCTGACGCAGAAATCGCTGGAAAGCTTGGCGAAATACTTAAAGCTGCATTCACGCCCGAACAGGTTGAGAAATACCGTTACCGCACGCTTGGGCTTGTGGCCAAACATCTGTCTGGCCCATCTCCAAAATCTCCGTAACAGTTGCGCGCCAAATCCGTTCTGCGTTTGTCCCACATAGGTGCGTGTTGAGTTCATGTCCTTCAGTGTATGGACATGAAAACACAGCCAGTAAACAGTGCGAGCAACGATTCCGCGAAACGAGGAGACAGAGGCTTTCCACTACCGAACGCCATTCAACTATTCCTGCCGTTACGGCTCTGGGTCAAAACTCCGAGGGGAAAAGCAATTCATCCTTCACGCAAACGCCGCCGCGCCGAGGCAGTTGCTCCGAGATGCCCGCTTTGAAACATTCTACGGCACGGTCGGCTTTCGCAATATCGGCTTGCAAGGGTTCGCGCCCAAGCTGGCCAAGGGCGAGATCGCGTCGCTGTCCGGCGCGCAGGATGACGCGCGGTATTTCCAGATCAGCGTGCCGGTGCAGCCGGGCAATTCGGTCGGGGCGTTGGTGGACGAGTGGGGAAACGTGATGGGCGTGGTGTCGGCCAAGTTGAGTGCGCGGGCGGCGCTGGCGTCAAGCGGGGCGTTGCCGGAGAACGTGAATTACGCGGTGAAGAGCAGTTTCCTGCTGGGCTTCCTGGAGTCCGTGCCGGAAGTGTCCGCGAAGCTTGAAGAACCGAACACGAAGGAGCGGAAGTTCGAGGACGTGGTGAAGTCCGCCGAACAAGCGGCGGTGCTGGTGTTGGCGTATTGACTTGGGTAAGCCGAGCAGTTCTCATTATTGACACTTTTGGACGAGCCGGGTTTTGCGCGTTTGGCAACGGGAGACTCCAAAAGCGGCCCGGCCCTGCAACCCGAAAGCGGCGGAAACCGTGGAGACGCCGGCCACCACCCTGTCCTGCTTCCTTGATCCCAGAAGACGGCAGTTGGCTAACCACAAAGAGCGCAAAGAACGCAAAGAGAGGAGATTGGGAAAGGGATAGCCCTCTTCCGCAAGGTGATCGCGCCTGTTTGCCCGACCGCGTGTGTCTCTTTGGGTTCTCTCCGTCCTCCATGGTTAAATTGTCGGCCCGCCCGAACAAGACGGCTCCGGCGAGGCAGCCCCACCCGCGTAGGAATGGCCCGTGCCAGCCCTATAATCGCCTTGAGCGCCTTGGAAGCCGCCGAGGGTAGCGGGCCCGCACCTGCAATGTCACAAACGTGCTGTAGAGGCTGTATCATGCCGGTGGCGGTTCTCACGATTGACACTCTTGGGGCGGGTTGAGATGCGTTAGCCGGAACCGAAACGGGAGCAGAGCAGAGTATTTCCTGCGCCTGCCGGTTTATTATCTCACGGCGGTTCCTCATTGCAAAGAGGCCGGTTCCGCTCTTAGACTTTGGGCGTGTATGGCTAACCCGATCCCTGCTGAAACCGCCGACATGGCATTGGTGCGCCAGGCACAGGCAGGCGATCTGGATGCCTTTGAGGCGCTGGCCAACCGTTACGAGCAGCGAATCTATTCCCTGGCCTTGCGCATGTTGCGGCAGGAACAGGACGCGGAGGACGTCACGCAGCAGACTTTCCTCAGCGCCCTGGAGCACTTGAACGGGTTTCGCGGCGAGGCCGGTTTTGCCACGTGGCTGCTGCGGATTGCCACTCATGCAGCGCTTAAGGTGATTCGCAAACGCAAGGGCCTGGACACGGTTTCCCTGGAAGAAGCAACCGAGCCCGCAGGCGATTACGACAAGATTCCTCATCCGGAGTATATTGCCGATTGGCGGCAGTCTCCGGAGCGGTTGGTGCGGAGCAACGAAGTGCGGCGCTTGCTGGATGACGCGCTGGACCAACTGGACGAGAAACACCGGGCGGTGTTCCTCCTGCGCGACGTGGAGGGCTTGTCGGTAAAGGAAACCGCCGACGCCCTAGGTCTGAGCGAGGCCAATACCAAAGTGCGGCTGCTCCGGGCGCGCCTGCAACTCCGCGAGCAGTTGACGCGCGCGCTGGGGGACCCGGATCGGCGGTTGGCGCCGCCGTCGCATGATGCTCATTGAGGCATGGACGAATATCATGAAGTGTGAAGAATTATGAGCGTCCTGACTCTCTCCCGTTTCCAGTTCGCGCTGACCATCGGGATACATTATATTTACCCGCCGCTGAGCATCGGCTTGGGAGTCGTGCTGGTCCTGATCGAGGGGCTGTGGTTGAAGACCGGGAAGGCGGTGTATCACCAGATGGCCCGGTTTTGGACCAAGGTTTTCGGGCTCACGTTTGCGATTGGCGTGGCCACGGGCATTGTCATGGAGTTTGAGTTCGGCACGAACTGGGCGGCCTACTCGCGCTACGTCGGCGACGTGTTCGGCAGCGCCCTGGCGGCCGAGGGCATCTTTGCGTTCTTCCTCGAATCGGGTTTCCTGGCCGTGCTCTTGTTCGGCTGGAACAAGGTCAGCCGCCGCATGCATTTCTTCGCCACTTGCATGGTCTGCCTGGGCGCCCATTTCAGCGCGATCTGGATCGTCGTGGCCAATTCCTGGATGCAAACACCGGCTGGCTTCCACATCGTGGGCGAGGGGCTGCGGGCGCGCGCGGAGATCACCAACTTCTGGGAAATGGTCTTCAATCCCTCCTCGATGGACCGGCTGTTTCATACGCTGTGTGGCGCCTGGCAGGCAGGCGCGTTTCTGGTGGTGAGCGTCAGCGCCTGGTATCTGCTCAAAGGGAAGCACGAGGAATTCGCGCGCCGCTCCTTGCGAGTGGGCCTGCTGGTCGGCCTGTGCGCCTCGCTGCTGCAACTGGTGAGCGGGCACGACAGTGCCGTCGGAGTAGCCAAGTACCAGCCCGCTAAGCTGGCCGCATTCGAGGGGCTCTATGAGACCACAACCAACGCGCCCTTGAACCTATTCGGCTGGGTGGACGAAAAGGACGAGACCGTTCGAGGCGGCTTGCGCATCCCCGGGCTGCTGAGCTTTTTGGCGCACAGTGACACCCACCAGCCGGTCACCGGCCTGCGCGAGGCCGCGCCCAAGCCGGAAGACCGTCCGCCAGTCAACTTCAGCTTCCAGCTCTTTCACCTCATGGTGGCGGTCGGTTTCGGCATGATCCTCCTCGCCTCACTTGGGTTCCTCTACTTCTGGCGCGGGTCGCTCTTCGAGAAGCGGTGGCTGCTCTGGCTGCTGGTGCTCTCGGTGCTCGGGCCGCAAGTGGCCAACCAGGCGGGCTGGTTCGCTGCCGAGGTGGGCCGGCAACCGTGGATTGTCTATGGCCTCCTCCGCACGTCCCAGGGGCTTTCGGCGGTGGTGAAGGCCGAAACCGTGCTGGCGGCTATTATCCTGTTCAGCGTGGTTTACCTGCTGCTCTTTGCGGTCTTCATCTACCTGCTGAACGACAAGATCCAGCACGGCCCGGACGATTCGGACCTGGCGCCGTCCGGCAAGCTGGCGCTGCCTTCACGAGGGCATTGAGGGGATAGGGGCGAGATATGAGCGAAATGAGACAAAATAGTCATCTCTGCTGCAATAGCCGAAGTCGTCTGCAAGCTGCGAGGCTTGTTGTGGATGAACTACCACGCGAAGCGTTTGGAGTGCGTCCAGCTCGCTGGCGCTGTCGTAAGGCAAGCGTGGTCAGAAAGCGGGAGCAAGCTCCACGCACTCCAAACGCTTCGCGCAGTTCGGTTGCGGTTCTGCTGCCGGGCATTCATCTGTGTCCATCTGTGTCCATCTGTGGTAGTAGCCTTTTCGCCGCATGAACTACGGCTCGCTCGATCTCAATACCGTTTGGTTCATCCTCATTGGGGTGCTGTTCACCGGCTACGCCATGTTGGACGGCTTCGACCTCGGCGTCGGGGCGTTGCACCTTTTTACCCGGACGGATGAGGAGCGGCGCACCATGCTCAATGCCATCGGCCCCGTTTGGGACGGCAACGAAGTGTGGCTCGTCACCGGCGGAGGCGCGCTGTTCGCCGCCTTCCCGAACGTCTATGCCACCATATTCTCCGGCTTCTACCTGGCCTTTGTGCTGTTGCTGGTCGCGCTGATCTTCCGCGCAGTGGCCATCGAGTTCCGGAGCAAACAGCCGATGCGGTGGTGGCGCCAGATGTGGGACATCGGGTTCAGCGCCGGCAGCGTCCTGTCCAGCCTGCTCATCGGTGTGGCGATGGGGAACATCGCCTGGGGCATCCCGCTGGACGAGCGCGGTGAGTTCACCGGCACGTTCTTGAGCCTGCTCGGCCCCTACCCGCTGCTGCTGGGCATTACCACCGTGGCGCTGTTCGTGATGCACGGCGCGATTTACGCCCTGCTGAAGACCGAAGGCCCGCTTCATGACAAACTGCGCGGGTGGATCACCAACTGCATCATCTTCTTCATTATCTGCTACGCCACGACGACCATGGCGACGCTGCTCTACGTGCCGCACATGGCCGCGCGCGTGCGCGCCAANNGGGGCCGCGACTGGCAGGCCTTTCTCTCGTCCTGCCTGGCGATGGTCGCGTTGATGGGCCTGTTCGGCCTGGAAATGTATCCGAACCTGGTCCTGAGCAATCCGATGCTGGTGAACAGCCTAACCATTCACAACGCGGCTTCCTCGCACAAGACGCTGGGCATCATGCTTACCATAGCGCTTTGTGGGGTGCCGGTGGTGCTGGCTTACACGACAGCCATCTACTGGATCTTCCGCGGCAAGGTGAAGCTGGACAAGATGAGTTATTGAGGCCGCGCCGCGCCAATGCAGAACAGATGCCTTTCTCCGCGCAGAAAAAGCTGCCCGTGGCTGATGGCCGGAGAGGCGAAACACTTCTCCCCAATATCATTCTGCGCCAGCCGGTCGAACTCCGGCCCCGCTTTCACCACGTTCATCACGCCCTTGTCGTTGAGGAAGTAGATGCGGCCTTCGGCGGAGACCAACGAGGCGTGTTCCTGGCCCAAACGCTCGGTCCATAGAATCTTCCCGGTTCCTGCCTCAAAGCAGTGCGCGACTCCCTCATCGGAAATCACCAGGAAGTAGTCGCCTTCGACGATTGGCGAGGGCACGTAAGCAGCGCCACGGGTGGTGCGCCAGGCGATGTGGGTTTGCGTCACATTGCCGGTGCCGTCCGGGCGGATGCCGAGGATGTGGTGGTCCGGAAACCCGCCGGTGATAATCACCAGCCCGCACTGCTCGCTGAAGACCGGTGAAGCGACGAATTGCTCGGTCGGGCCGTCGATTACCCACAGCCTCCGGCCAATGGCAGGATCAAAGCTGGCCACGCATTTGTCGCCTGAGAGGACCATCTGCGGGTGGCCCCCCATCTCCCGGATAAGCGGCGTGCAATAGCTGCGGGTATGGTTCTCGCGCGGGGTTCTCCACAGAGTGCGGCCATCGGCCCGGCTCAGCGCGACGAGATACGAATCGCCGTCATGATCCCCGTTCAGGATCACCTTATCCTGATAGAGAATGGGGGAGCTGCAAAAACCGTGCATGCTGGCGAACGAACCGGGCCGTGCCGCCCATCGTTGCTTACCGGTGAAGTCATACGCCGCGGCAAACATCCGGTCGCCGTCCAGGAACGCGACATAGACCAGCTCACCATCGGTGGCGGGGGTGCTGGAGGCGAAGCTGTTCAGGGCGTGTTTGTGTTCGAGGGGCGCGGTGAGCACGGTTTTCTGCCAGAGCAGCTTGCCCGTTTGGCGGTCCAGGCAGAGCAGCACGCGGTCCTTCGTGTCGAGCAACGCGCTGACCGTGAAGACGCGGTCACCCCACACGATCGGGGAGGCGTGACCCAAACCCGGCAATTCGGCTTTCCAAACGACGTTTCTGGTCGGGCTCCAGTAGAGGGGCACTGTCTTTTCGCTGCTGGTGCCGTCGAGCCGCGGGCCGCGCCAGCAAGGCCAGTTCTCGGCGAAGGTGGGGCAGGGGAGACACAGTGCGAGGGAGAGAGCCGGGAGTAAAACCCGAAACCCGAAACCCGAGAACCGAAAGAAGGCCGAAGTCTGAAATCCGAAGGCGGTAGGGACGCGCGATGGCAGGCGCGTTGGTGCGATGAATTCGTCGAACAACCTTTGCAGCTCGCCGGCAATGGCACGCCGTGCGATGTTCGGATTTCGGCCTTCGGTATTCGGCCTTCTTTCGGGTCTCGGCCTTCGGCCTTCGGATTTCAGGTCCATTGTCGGCATCACCGGCGAAGCATAGCGGGTCGGCAACCGACTGGCCAGAATCGCGCGTCGAGGGTTTGCTTCGCATTTCAGCGGTGAAATGATAGGTTACTCCAGGCCTGCGGGTCACGCGGGCCGGCAAACGTAGCTCAAACACATGACTCTGCGCCGTGCGTCTGACGATGGGAACAAGCCTGTGGCCGCCAAGGCCAAAGGCCGCCGAGGTCTTGCTCTCGCCGGTTGCTTCCTCTTGCTGGGTATGCTCGGTTGGTTGGATTACCTCACGGGCTACGAAATGAGTTTCTTCGTCTTCTACTCCGTCCCGGTCGGTATTGCCGCCTGGTACGTGGGGCGCTGGCCGGCCATCGGAGTGGCGCTGGGCGCGACCGTATCGTGGTTGCTCGCGGATTACTTTGGCGGCGTCAAATACTCGGCCCCATTCTTCTATTACTGGAACAGCACCATCCATTTCCTTGCCTTCATCATCAACGCCGTGACCATTGCCGAGATCAAGGAGGATCTGGACCGCCGCCAAGTGCTGGCCGCGGAACTTGAGTCAGCTCGGGAGACCTTGCGCGCCATGTCGGCCTTACTGCGCGTCTGTCCCGCCTGTGGGAAACCACGCGACCATGCCGAAGGCCACATGGAAGATGAGATCGCCGCTCTTGCCCGCGCCTGCCCGGAGCTGGCTGACACCCTTTGCGCAGACTGCGGCACCAATGGCGCCAAGGCGGTTCCGGCTACGCCAGCAGGCTCGAGTGGTGCTTAAGCCAGCGTTCCGCCTCGCGGTAGTCGGGACAGAGCCGCGCCACCTCTCCCCAGAACCGCCGGGAGTGGTTCATTTCCTTAAGGTGTGCCAATTCGTGCAGCACCAGGTAATCGCGAACGAAAGTGGGTGCCTGCACCAGGCGCCAATTGAGGGAGATGGTGCCGCGCCGCGAACAGGAGCCCCAGCGGGACCGCTGGTTGCGCACCGTCACGCGCCGCACGGGCAGGTTGTGCAGCGCGGCCAGTTCGAGCACAAGCGGCGGCAATTCCCGCGCCGCCAATTGCCGCAGATGCCGCTCGATGGCCGGTCGCCGGTCGCCGGTCGCGTCCGCTACGGGCACGGCTTCGCCGCCGAAGCAAACCATTCCGGACTCTCCATTGGCGCCGGCCTCTAGCCGTACCCGGTCTCCCCGGAAAAGGATTTCTGTCCCCGCCGGCCAGGTCGCGGGCCGCAGCGGTCGCAAAGATTGCCGCAGCAGCTCTTTCTCTAGCCAGGCAACGTTCCGCTCCGCAAACTGCTTTGCTTCCGCCAGCGCTCCGCCGCGCGGAACGGTCACGCGGGCCGTGCCGTCGCGCCGGAGGCGCAGAATATAGCGCCGCGCCCGCCGGTTACGGACAAACAGCAGCCGCACCCGCCGCATGCCAGCCAGCAGCCAGTGGTCTTCGGGTTGGGCGGCTTGCTTCCGCCCAAAGAGCCATTCGAGTTGCACGCGCTGATTTAAGTGGCCGGGAGCGGCCTTGGCAACACAATCGGCAAGCACAAATTCAAAATGACATTTCGCCCGAGGCAGCGTAGTATTCAAGCCATATCACAGGGATACTGGCAGAGTAAGAGGCACACTATGCGAGAAGAGCGAACGGAAGTCTTGGTGGTCGGCGCAGGGCCGGTCGGGTTATTGACCGCCATCCTGTTGGCGGAGGCGGGAATCGAGGTGAAAATCATTGACCGCGAGGAGCGCACCACGGCACGCAGTTATGCCTGCGCCCTGCACGCCCGCACACTCAAGCTGCTATCGCAATTAGGTCTCGCCGCACCCGTGCTCGAACGCGGGCGGCGGGTTCAGGTGATGGCGTTCTACGACGGCGCGACGCGTCAGGCGGAGCTGAAGCTCTCCGAACTGGGCGGGGAGTTTCCTTACATGGTGATCCTGCCGCAGAATGTGTTCGAGGGCGTGCTGGAAGAACGGCTGCGCAAGGCGGGCGTAACGGTGAGCTGGAATCATCGCTTTGACGACGTTCAGGGCGCTGGAGAGACGGTGGTCGCCAATGTCGAGGAACTGGGGGCGACCGGGACCGGCTATATCGTGCCGCATTGGGAGGCCGTCGTGAAAAGGAACTTCCCCGTCCGCGCGCAATTCCTGGTTGGCGCGGACGGCCATGGCTCGCTGGTGCGGCAACGGCTGGGCATCGAGAACACGCAGGGCGCCGGGCAGGAGTTCTTCGCGGCCTACGAGTTCGAGCCCGAGGAGAAAGTTGAGAACGAGGTGCGGGTGGTTCTGGATGCGTCCACCACCAATGTGCTCTGGCCGTTGGCAGGCAATCGGTACCGGTGGACGTTCCAGTTGCTTAAAGCCGAAATGGCGCGTGAGTTTCCGGAAAAGGAGAGAGTGGGGATGCGTTTCGCGCAGAAGGCAGTGGATGAACGAATCCGGCAGTATGTGCAGGAAGCGGCGAAACGCCGGGCCCCGTGGTTCTCGGCGGGGGTCAAAGAGATTACCTGGTGCACCGAAGTCGTCTTCGAGCATCGGGTCGCCAGGCAGTTTGGCCGGGACCGTTGCTGGCTGGCGGGCGATGCGGCGCACCAGACCGGGCCGGTAGGGGTGCAAAGCATGAACGTGGGCCTGGCCGAAGCGGCTACCCTGGCCGGAGCCCTGCGCCGGATTTTGCGCGAAAAGGCCCCGCTGGAGGTGCTCGCCGCCTGCGACCGGGACTGGCAAGTCGAATGGCGGCGCCTGCTCGGATTGGCGGGTGGGCTGAAACCGAGAAAGGAAGCCAGCCCGTGGGCGCGGGAGCGAGGCGGCCGAATCCTGCCCTGCCTGCCCGCCTCACACGAGGATCTGCCGCGGCTGGCCAGCCAGTTAGGATTTGATGTCTAGGAAAATGAGCTTTCCAGAAGCGGCATAATCTGTAATAATAAAGGGTTAGATGCTATATATGAGAATCGCGATGAAGAATCTGGCTCGGATTGTCGGGCTAGTGATGTTAGGCACCGCCGTCGCCGGGGCGCAGCCGACTTCGGCTCCGCCGGCTACCGTGACGACCTCCACCAATGCCGTGGGGCCGAAGATTCAGTTTGCGACGCCGGTCTGTGATTTCGGCAGGGTGAGGTCCGGGGAGCCGATCAAGTACACTTTCGTGTTCACCAACATCGGGGACCGGTTGCTGATCCTCAACTCGGTCCAGCCGCAGTGTGGTTGCACTACAGCCGGCGAGTGGACCAAGCAGGTGGAACCGGGCAACACGGGCAGCATCCCTATCCAGGTCAACACCTACGGCTACAACGGGCCGGTCATCAAGCAGGTAACCGTCACCTGCAATGTCACCAACCAGCCCACCTTATTCCTTCAGCTCAAAGGCACGCTTTACAAGCCGATTGATATCACTCCCCCCATGGCGGTCATTGGCATCCCGCCCGACTCGGAGTCAGGCTCCGTGCTGGTGACCATCACCAACAACACCGAAGAGCCGCTCATGCTGTCTTCGCCGGAGAGCAACAATCGCCTGTTCTCCGCCCAACTGGCCACCAATACACCGGGCAAAGGGTTCGAGTTGAGAATCTCGGTAGCCCCCCCGCTGCCGACTGGGAGTGTACAGGCCCAGATCAGTTTGCGGACGGGCTGGACTAACCCGGCGGTGCTCACTGTTCCCGTCGTCGTCAGCGTGCAGCCGGCGGTCATGGTGATCCCCTCCTACGTCACGCTGCCGGCCGGACCCCTGGGGGCCGCGTTGACAAATTCCGTCGCCATCGAGAACCGAAGCACGAACGCCCTGCGGTTGTCCGACGCGACCGTCAACGTGCCCGGCGTTGAGGCGCAGATCAGGGAGATGCGGCCGGGCATGTCTTTCACTGCCATGCTTGCGTTCCCGCAGGGATTCCAGGTCCCGCCCGGTCAGCAAGTGGAGCTGAGCGTCAAATCAAGCAACCCAAAGTACCCGGTCCTTAAGGTGCCGGTCATGCAACTGCCGCGCCCGGCCATGGCGCTTCCGCGAGTGGTGCCGGTGATGCCTGTTAAGGCGAGTCCGCAGGCCACCGTCCGCCCGCCGCCGCCCCTGCCGCCTGTGCCGCGCCTGCCCGTCAGCCACTAGGTGAAAAAGGTCCTGCAGGAAGGCGCACTGTTGGCAGTGATTGGTGCTGTCCTGGCCTTTGCCGCCAACGCGCTTTCACCACACCCCCTTGAGCTGACCGTGGACCATTTCCCCGGGGACAGGGTTGCTTCCCCAACCACGGCGGGGGCGACCAATCTGACGAAGGCCGCAGCCACAACCACCAATTCGCCCGCCGAGCTGCTCGCGGCGAACCTCCGCGCAAAGGGCCTGCAACTGGCTGAGAGCAACCAGGTCATGCAGTTCTTTCACGACCCCCGCCGCCTGCAGGATGGAGTCATCTTTATAGACGCTCGCGACGAGGACCATTATCGGGCGGGCCACATTCCCGGCGCCTACCACTTCGACCGGTTCCGCCCGGAGAACTACCTCGTTAACGTGATTCAGGTCTGCCAGACGGCGCAAGCCATCGTGTTCTACTGCAACGGCGGGGATTGCGATGACAGCGAGCACGCGGCGATTATGCTGCGCGACAGTATTGGCATACCAAAGGAGAAAGTATTCGTGTATGGGGGCGGCTTCACCGAGTGGACTAACAACGGGCTTTCATTTGAATTGGGCTCTCGCAATAGCGGCGACCTGACCAATGCGGCTAAGACCGCCGCGGCGGGCAAAGTCGAGGGCTCGAAACCATGAAGGTCACGCAACCCACCAGGAAATGGCGCCGTTCAGACTTCCCCGCGCTGCTGGGAAGGTGGTTGCTGGGCGGCCTGTTCCTTTACCTGGGCTTGAGCAAGGTGCTTCATCCGGCGGAATTTGGTGAGCTCGTGCGGGAGCAACTGGCGATCACCAACCCCTTCCTGTCGGGCTTGATCGTCACCACGTTGCCCTGGTTGGAAGTGCTCTACGGAATTCTGCTGCTAACGGGCATCGCCCGGAATACCGCCGCGGTGCTGGGCCGGTGGTGGCTGGGCGGCGTCTTTGTTTTCATGGGGCTGCATAAAGCTTTCCCGCACCCGGAGGCTTTCCTCAAACTTGTGCGGCAATACGACCTCGTAACCAGCCCTATTCTGTTGAACTCGATCGGCGCCGCGCTGCCCTGGTTCGAGGTCTTCTGCGGACTGCTGCTGCTGGCCGGCATAGCGGTCAGGGGAGCGGCTCTCAACATCGTGGTGATGCTGGTGCCGTTCACCCTTATGGTGCTCAAGCGGGCGCTGGCTTTGGCCGCGACGTCAGGCATCCCCTTCTGTGCGGTGAAATTCGACTGCGGTTGCGGGGCGGGCGAGGAATTCATCTGCCACAAGCTAGTCGAGAACACCGTTCTACTGCTGCTCGCGGCTCTGCTGCTGATCGGACGCGGCCGCCCGCTGTGCCTCCGCTACAGCCTGTTCCGGGAAAAGGCGGAAGCTTCCGACCAGCCCGCACCGGTGCAACCAGTGGCCTCATAGCGCGGAGGGAGAAGCGGCAGAGGCCGAAGGATCGTCGCGGCTGGCGGCGCGTTCGGCAGAGGCAAGCTGGTTCGAGATCCGCTTTGCGAGCTAGTCAGATCGGCGATAAGCCTCGGCCAGGAGCGTGATCGGGTGGACCAACCGCAGGTTCAGCCCCTGGTGCTTCGCGCCGTTGATGAGCTGGAGCAGGCAGCCTGGGTTGCCGTTGGCAACGATGCTGGCGCCCGTGGATTTGATGTGCTTGAGCTTGCGGTCCAGGAGCTGGTTGGCCATTTCCGGCTGCACGATGTTGTAAATCCCGGCACTGCCGCAGCACCACAGACTCTCCGGCAACTCCACCAGCTTCAGGTTAGGAATCAGGCCCAGCAGTTGGCGCGGTTGGGCGGTGATCTTCTGCCCGTGTGCCAGGTGGCAAGACTCGTGATACGTGACTACCTGCTCAGGGCTGGGCTTGGTGGGCCGCTGAACGCCGATTTCGACGAGCCATTCGTGGATGTCCTTGACCTTCTTGTCCCAGAGCGCGGCGCGGTCGCGATAGGCCGGATCATCGGCGAGGAGCTTGCGGTAGTGCTTGAGATGGGAGCCACAGCCGCCGGCGTTGGTGATGATGGCGTCAAATTGGTCCGGCGGGAACTGCTCAAGCTGCTTGCGCGCGAGCTGCTGGGCCAATTCCCACTCGCCGTTGTGAGCGTGGAGGGAGCCGCAGCAGAGCTGCTTCGGCGGCGTAAGGACCTCGCAGCCGTTGCGGGCGAGGACTTCCACCGTGTCGCGGTTGATGTTGCTGAAGATCAGGTCCTGCGCGCAGCCGATAAGCATCGCGACCCGATACTTCTTCGGCCCGACTGCGGGCGTGATGGGCGCAATCAGCTCGGCGGAGAACTTGGGCTGGATGTCGGGCGTGATGGATTCGAGCTCTTGGAGGCGTTTGGGAAGGAGTTTCAGGACACCACTGCCGCGAACGAGCCTTTGCAGGCCGAGTTGCTGGTAAGTCCGCAAGAGACGGCCCACGAACCGCAGGTGGCTGAGGTCCATGAACAGCCACCGGATGGCAAAGGCGCGGATGAGATTGCGCTTGGGCGAACTGAGCACCCCGCTGACTTCGGCCTCGGCGCGGGCGTGCTCAAACAGCTCGGCGTAGTTGACCCCGGCGGGGCAGGCTGTCATGCAGGCAAGGCAGCCGAGGCAGAAATACATCTCGTCGGCGAACGTCTTGGTCGCGCCCAGGCGGCCGTCCGCAATGGCGCGCATGAGCGAGATGCGGCCGCGCGGACTGTGGCGCTCGACTTTCGTCGCGTCGTAGGTGGGGCAAGTGGGCAGGCACAGGCCGCAGTGCATGCACTGTTGCAGCACCGAGTAGTCGAGGCCTTTGAGATGGGAAGGGGAAGTTGTCATCGGATGTCGTGAGCGCGCGGCTTGGGCCAGTAAGTCTTGGTTGCCCTGCCGATGATGCTGGCGCGCGGTATGGGCCCAAAGAAGCGGCTGTCCAGGCTGTTCGTCGTGTTGTCGCCGACCACGAAATAGGAGTTGTCCGGCACCGTCCAGACGTTGGGTCCCTTACCCGGCCAGGGCATAGCAGCAGTCCCGAAGTTGCCGCCCGTAAGCGGAGCAGGCTGGTCGAGGGGGCGGCCATTGATGAGGAGCCGGCCTTCGGAGATTTGGAGTGCCTCCCCTGGCAAGCCGGCAATGCGCTTCAAAAAGATCTGTCCCTTGGGGAGCAATGCGGAGTCCAACGCATCGGTTCGGAAGGCAACCACGTCACCCCGCCTGGGAGCAGTGAACCAATAAGCCGAGGTCTGAACAAACAGATGGTCCCCCGGCAGAACGGTTGGCGCCATGCTTCCAGTCGGCACCTTGAACGGCCGGGTGAGATGGTTGGAGGCCAGGACCTCCAAGCCGTTCAGCCCGCCCGCCAGCAGAAGGAACAGCAGCCAGCCCCGCACGCCAAGCTTTGGGTTCGGCTTAAAAGAGAGGACCAGCATCCAAACCGTCAGGACAGCGGTGACGGAAGCCAAGGCCACGCATACCCCCAAGCCCGGTATGACCGGCAGGGACGCAACCACCACGGTCAACAGCGACAGCACGGTCAAGCCCAGGAACCATCGCAGACCCGCCTTCCGGTTGCCCGCCAGCCAGATGCCGGCGCCGGCGATCAAAAGGGAGAGCAGCACGCCAACCCGCCGCCGGTGAGTCGGTGGGGGAACGCTGGTGCCAGCAGGGTCGCTCGGTCCCATAAGCTGCTCGCTAGTCGAACATCTTCCCCGGATTAAGCACCCCGCTCGGGTCAAGGACGCGGCGAAGTTCGCGCATTACGCGCATCGAAGCGTCGCCAGCGAACTTGGGCAGGAACGACTTCTTGGAGACGCCTATGCCGTGTTCGCCGGTGATGGTGCCGCCGAGACGGATGGCTTCATTGAAGATCTCCTTGAATGCCTGCTCGACGCGATGCATTTCGTCCTTGTTGCGCTCGTCGGTAAGGAAAGTGGGGTGCAGATTGCCATCGCCCATGTGGCCGAAGGTGCCGATGCGCAATTGGTATTTCTTCGCAACGGCGGCGACGAAGCGGATCATCTTCGCCAGCTCACTGCGTGGCACGGTGGCATCCTCGAGGATCGTGGTGGGTGAGACGCGGGCTAACGCCGAAAAAGCACTGCGCCGGGCGGTCGCCAGATTGGTGACTTCGGCGTCGTCCTTGGCCACGCGCACTTCCACCGCGCCGTTCTTCCGGGCGATGCTTTCCATCTTGGCGGCTTCTTCGGCCACGGGGCCAGGATGGCCGTCGGTCTCCATGAGCAGGAGGGCTTCGCAATCGAGCGGCAGGCCAACCTTGGCAAAGTCTTCCACGCAGTGAATGGTGGTGCGGTCCAGGAACTCCAGCGTGCAGGGGATGATTTGGGCGGCGATGATGTCCGAGACAGTCTGCGCGGCCTGGTCCATCTGCGCGAACGTGGCGACCAGGGTCTTCTTGGCCGCGGGCTTGGGGATGAGCTTGAGTAGCACTTTCGTGATTACTCCGAGAGTGCCTTCCGAGCCGATGAACAAGTCGCGCAAGGAATAGCCCGCCACGTCTTTCACGCACTTGTTGCCGGTCCAGAGCACCTCGCCGTTCGGGAGCACGACCTCCAGCCCCATGACGTAATTGCGCGTGACGCCGTATTTGAGTCCCCGCAGGCCGCCGGAGTTTTCGGCGACGTTGCCGCCGATAGTCGAGATCTTCATGGAGCCGGGATCGGGCGGGTAGAACAGCCCGGCGGCGCTGGCCGCATCGGCAATCGCCTGCGTGGTGGCGCCCGCCTCGACCAGCAAGGTGAGATTGGCGCGGTCCAACTCAAGTATCTTGTCCATCTTGGCCAGGCAAAGCACGATGCAGTCGGGGCTGGGCAGGCTGCCGCCGCTGAGGCCGGTGCCGGAGCCGCGGGTGACGATGGCGGCCTTGGCTTGGTTTGCCAGCTTCAGCGCTCCGGCCACTTGCTCAGAGGTGTTGGCGAACATGACGCAGCCCGGCATCTGCTGTAGCGCGGCGGTGCCGTCAAACGAGTAAGGAATCAGGTCTTCCTTTTCGGTCAGGACGTTATCAGTGCCCACGAGGCGGCGCAGTTCGGAGATGATGTTTTGCCCGAGTGACATAAGAGTTCGCTTGGGCAGGATGTTCGAGCCGGGCGGCGCGGTCAAGGAAAGTGGGACGCGGAGGTGGGAACTCCGAAAGCCGAAACCCGAAACCCGAAGGAAGTCCGAAGGCGGAAGGCCGAAGTCGGACCGCAGCGTGGAGGGCCAGGCGCGCGCCGAACGAAGTTGGAGCCTCCTTACGTCGACTCCTGCGCGTTGCTGTTGCTGACGTAATGATTGACGGATGCGGGTGGGGTTCAGAATACTGGGCCTGCTTCGGGAAGCCAAAGAGCTTGCCCCGGAGCGTAGGTCAGGCAAGTAACTGTTTAGAAGGAAGCGATTATGCGAAGAACACGACTTGATTGGGCATTGGGTTGGGTAGTGCTGGGTTTCGTGGTCGCGGGCGGTCTCACGCAAGCGGCCCGGGCGGAGGTGCGTCTGCCGAAGGTATTCGCAAGCCACATGGTCCTCCAGCAGGAGAAGCCGCTGGCGATCTGGGGCTGGGCGGAGCCGAAGGAAACAGTCACGGTCACGCTCTCGACCGGGAGCCAGCAGGTCCAAGCCAATGAGCACGGCGAATGGAAGGCCACGCTGCCCGCCATGAAGGCTGGCGGCCCGTACACGCTGACCGTAAACGGCTCGAGCAAGATTGAGTTCGAAGATGTGATGATCGGCGAGGTGTGGTTGTGCTCGGGACAATCGAACATGGAGATGGGCATCGGCATGTGCCTGGATGCGGAGAAGGAAATCGCGGCTGCGGATTACCCGGGCATCCGGCTGCTGATGGTGACCAAGAGCTGGAAGCCGGAGCCGCAGAACGACATTGAGGGCACTTGGAAAGTGTGCTCGCCGAAAACGATCGCCGAAAGTGGCTGGGGCGGGTTTTCCGCCTGCGCGTATTACTTCGGTCGCGAGCTACACAAGAAGCTCGGGGTGGCCGTGGGGCTGATTGACTCCTCCTGGGGCGGCACGCGGATCGAGCCCTGGACGCCGCCGGAGGGATTTGCGGCTGTCCCTGCCCTGAAGAAGGAAGACGAGTTAGTGAAACTGGGCGATCCCCGCTCCGCGCTCCATCAGCAGCGGCTGGAACAGGTCTTGAAGGAGACGGAGCAGTGGCTGGGCGCAGCCCGGCAGGCGCTGACCGAACGCAACCTCGTCCCGGCGATGCCGACCTACCCGGCGGAGTTGCTGCCGCCGCATGACCTCCAGCAAGCGACCGCACTTTATAACGGGATGATACATCCGATCCACCCCTTCGCGTTGCGCGGGGCGATCTGGTATCAGGGTGAGTCAAACGCCACCGAAGGCATGTTGTATGCCGAGCATATGAAGGCGCTCATTGCCGGCTGGCGGCAGTTGTGGGGCGAGGGTGAGTTCCCGTTCTACTTCGTCCAGATTGCGCCCTTCACTTACGGCTTCAACCCGGAGGTAATCGGGGAGTTCTGGGAAGCACAGACGGCGGCACAGGCGATCCCCAACACCGGCATGGCCGTCATCACCGACATCGGCAATCTGAAGGACATCCATCCCAAGAACAAACAAGAGGTGGGACGGCGCTTGGCGCTGTGGGCACTGGCAAAGACCTACGGTCAGGAGAAGCTGGAGTATTCCGGCCCCACCTTCAAAGCAATGACCATCGAGGGCGACAAGCTCCGCGTGACGTTTGATCATGTGGGCGGCGGTTTGGCCAGCCGGGACGGCCAACCGCTGAGCTGGTTTGAAGTAATTGACGCGGATGACGGGGGATTTGTCAAAGCCGACGCCCGGATAGACGGCGCGGCAGTTGTGCTGTCAGCCCCGGAGGTGAAGCACCCGGTGGCCATGCGGTTCGCGTGGGGCATGCTGGCGGAACCGAACCTGATGAATGCCGA
>PLZQ01000207.1 GCA_003152225.1 Limisphaerales bacterium
CCTAGTGCGGACCCGCTTGCTAGGTGGTGTGGGAGGCGGGAGGGCAATCCTCCCGCCGACCCGATTCGGCATACCGGAACTGCGACGGGTGCAAGCATGTCGGCTCGACGTATGGCCAAGGGTGGACGCAGATAGCCGGGCGAGAAGAACCGAGGGCATTCGTCGAGTGCCGCCTATATGGGCGCGTATTCATGTCAAAGCACTGGGGCGACCAGTGCGGCGAAAGCCAACCCGAATCGTATTTCCCTCCGGGCTGTCCTCGAACACAGGGGGAAATGCTGTGATGCCGAACGAAAAAAGCTGAGCCACCGCCGNNCGTGAACCGCGACAGCGGAACGGCAAGCGCCAACGGCGGTTGGCTCCGGCGACTTGTTGAACGAAGCCGCTACGCGGCGTGCAAGACGGGGCTTTTTCGGCTTCGCCGTTGGCACGTTAGAGGGCTGGTTTTGCATTGGCCTTTATCCCGGATGTCTTCAGGCTGCCAGCGGTTCGCCGTGCATTGACGCCCGGCAAACCGCCAACAACTACCTGTAAGTATCGCAGCTATGCATATAAAAAAAGTTCTCCTTACGCAATCCTGAACCGCTTCGCCGATGACCTGGCCCTGCTCCCACTGCAGGCGCGCAGTCAGAAGAGCTACTGGGCCTGTGTGCGACAGCTCTCCGAGTACTATAACCGCTCGCCCGAGATTGTTACTCCGGAGCAACTCCGCCAGTATTTCATCTATCTCAAAAGCGAGCGGGAGTTCTCGCGCCAAAGCTCCACCCAGGCGCTCTGCGCCATCAAGCTCTTCTGGGAGAAAACCCTCCAACGCACTTGGCCCGCGGAACTGGAGTTTGCCCGCGCCACACCGGAGTTCAAACTCCCGGTCATCCTCTCGGCGGCCGAAGTGCGCACGATCCTCGCCCAAATCCCTCTCCTCGATCATCGGGTGGCCCTCTCGACCATCTATTCCTGCGGTCTGCGCCTGGGGGAGGCGCTCACCCTGGAAGTCGGCGATATCGATTCCCAACGGATGTTCCTCCACATCCGCGCCGGCAAAGGCAACCGCGACCGCTACGTGCCCCTGCCCCAGCGCACCTTGGAACTGCTCCGGGAGGGGTGGCGCTCCCACCGGCATCCCCGCTTTCTCTTCCCCGCTAAAGGTCACAGTGGACTGGGGGCTCCCACCGCGACCGAGCCGATGTGCCGCACCACCTTGCAACGCGCCTTCCGGCTAGCCCTGCGCGCCAGCGGCATCAAAAAGGCCGCCCATATTCATTCGCTACGCCATTCCTATGCCACCCATCTCCTGGAGCAGGGCGAAAACCTCCGCCAACTCCAGGTCAACCTCGGTCATCACAGCCCCACCACCACGGTCATCTATACTCACCTGACCACCTCTGTCAGACCCAACACCAGCAGCGCATTAATAAGTTCATGGGCGACCTCTAAGCCGCGGCTCCATGGCCGCAGCCGCTCCAGACTGCGGCGGCTCCTTATCCGTCCACGAAGTCCTGTGCCGATGGGCGCCGGCCTATCTGGCGCAATTTGGAGCCGCCATGCCCGCCCGCCAGCGCGAGGTGCTGCAAGCCATCCTGACTTGCCGCACCCCTGCGCGGGGCGGGGCGCTGCATTATTGCCCCAACTGCGACCACCGACAGTTCCGTTATCACTCCTGCAACGACCGGCACTGCCCGCAATGCGGCGGCCAGGAAGCCCAGCAGTGGCTCGATGAAAACGCCCCGCTGTTGCTGCCCGTGAACTATTTCCTGGTCACCTTCACCGTGCCCGAAGGCTTGCGCCGTTGGATTCGCTCTCATCCCCGCCTGGGCTACGACCTGCTCCTGGCCGCCAGTTCCCAGGCCCTGCAGGATCTGGCCCAAAATCCCAAACGCCTCGGCGCCACCCTCGGCCTGCTGGGCGTGCTGCACACTTGGACCCGCACGCTGGAATATCATCCCCACGTGCACTATCTGGTCCCCGGTGGCGGCTTGAGCCGGGACCAGCGCCGATGGATCGCCAGCCGCCGCAGCTTCCTCCTGCCGGTCAAAGCCTTGAGTGATCGCTGCCGCACACTCTTCCGCGAAGCCCTCCAAAAACAGATGCCCGAGGCGCTGGCCGACCTCTCCCCCAAAGTGTGGCAACAACGCTGGGTCGTTCATAGCGCCGCCACCGGCAGCGGCCAAAATGCGCTGCGCTACCTCAGCCGTTACGTGTTCAAAACCGCCACCGGCAACCGCCACCTCCAACTCCTGCCCGATGGACGATTGCGCTGGCCCTTTCGCCACAGCGGCACCGGCTGTCACTGGCAAAAATCTCATCCGGGCCGAAAACACTGGGCTTCTGCGATATTTCCCTGAATCCTCGGCGGCATGATTCGTTGGCTGACACTCGCGCTTCACCTAGCCGTTGCGGGGCTGAAATCCCGCCGGAGCTTGCTCCTGGAGATGCTGGCCTTGCAACACCAACTGCTCGTGCTGAGCCGGAGCTCCAAGCGACCACGCCTGACGCCGCTGGACCGGGTGCTTTGGGCCTGGCTTTCGCAAGCTTGGGGCGGATGGAAGAGTCGGCTGTGCTTGGTTCAACCCAGCACGGTCCTTCAGTGGCATCGCGCGGGCTTTCGGCTCTTCTGGCGATGGAAAAGTTGTGCTGTTCGCAATTCCGGCCGGAAGACCATCGCCCCAGACACCATCCACCTGATCGGCCAAATGAGTCGCGCCAATCCGCTCTGGGGTGCTCCCCGCATCCACGGTGAACTCCTTAAGCTTGGACTAGCCGTTGCCCAACGCACCGTCGCCAAGTACATGATCCCGCGAGTCCGCCAGTCCCCTTCCCAAGACTGGAAGACATTCCTCCGCAATCACCTCGGCAGCATGGTGTCGGTCGACTTCCTCGTCGTCCCCTACCAGAAATTCCATCCGCATGGGATCTGTTGAGCTTCCAGCAGGTCGGCGACAGATTGT
>PLZQ01000280.1 GCA_003152225.1 Limisphaerales bacterium
TCACGAGGGCAAGCCCAGCCCAAGCCACTCAACCAGCAGGTGCGCATCTCAGCGACGCCATCGGCGGGGGGACATTCCTGTCCGCGGCTAGCTCCGAAAGGCCCCGCGCCGAGTTGGCGGGAATGCCGAGATACCTTCAGCCATCTTTATGTATTTGGCGACAGCCTCTCGGACACGGGCAACTATTACCGTCTGTCGGGAGGCTCCCCGCCACCGCCGTATGCGGAGGGCCGTTTCTGCAACGGGCCGATCTGGGTGGAATACCTGGCCGAAAGCCTGGAAATGGAATACCAGCCATCGGACAATTTTGCAGTCGGCGGGGCGACCACCGGCACGCTCAACTCCAATGACGGTTTTGCCGGAAAGGAATACCCGGGATTGCTGGACGAGGTTGCGTCCTTTGTGGCTATGAGGCCCGCGTGCGGCGCTCAACGGGCGCTGTATGTGGTTGAGGCAGGGGCCAACGATTTCTTCGTCGCCCTGGCGGCGGGAACAAGTCCGGCAACCTTGATTGGCAACGGCGTCAACAACACCGTCACAGCCATCCAGCAACTGCGGGGATCAGGCGCACGGTTCATTCTGGTGATGAACGTGCCGGACTTGGGAGTGACGCCCATGGCGCAAAGCCTCGGCGAGGGCGGGCCGCCCATGCTCACACAACTAACCGCGGCCTATAATCAAGCCCTTGACCTGGCGCTGGAGCAACTGGCACAAGCCGGGATTCCGACAATCCGGTTGGATGCCTTTGCCGTGCTGGACGAAATGGCTAGCCAGCCGGCGGCTTACGGCTTTAGCAATGTCACCACGCCGTTCCTCTATGCTCCACCTGGGCTCAGCCCGGACCAGTTCCTGTTCTGGGACCCGGTGCATCCCACCACCGGCGCCCATGAGGTGCTGGCCGATGAGGCGCTTGAACAGATCATTCGCGCCTTCTCGCCGAGTCATGGCAGGGGCACACCCGACGCAAGGGCCAACGCGTTGCATGGATTGGTGAACGCCTGTCAGCACAACCCCTGGTCGCAAAACTAGAGGGATGCGGGAGCCCACAACGGTTCCCTCAGTATGCAGATTGAAGCGGCGGAGCCTTGGCCCAACCGGTGGGCCTTGGCTCGCTTCAAGCGCAAAGCCCCCGCACTTGACAGATTATCAAGCCTGATGGATTTAATTAATTACAGGGTTAATTGCTAAGAGGCATTTGCAGGAATTACAGGCAGAGGAAACCGTCAAAGCCGAAAGAACGAACGCTCCCGCGGCAGGAGGGGCAGCGTCATGCTTAAGAAGAATGAAACCGGTGGTGGAAACAGCCAGCAAGGAATAGGAGCACAATGAACCACGCTACGACGCCGGACGCGCAGTTCCATCCAGACGAAACCACCCGACGCAAGTCCTTCGCCCGTTATCTTCCCTGTATCGCAGGAATCCTGATGGGGTTGACATTCCTCGTCTTCGGGCTCAACGGCTTCTTGCATTTCATACCCCAGCCCAAGACCATGCCCGAAGGGGCCGACGCGTTCTTCGGCGCGCTGATGAAGACGGGCTACATGTTGCCAATGATCTTTGGGACGCAGGTGATCGTCGGGGCTTTGCTCGTGTCGAACCGCTTCGTGCCGTTGGCCCTTGCGTTGATCGCGCCGGTGATCGTGAACATCGTCGCGTTCCACGCCTTCATCGAACCTTCGGGAGCGATTATGGCCGGCGTGGTCCTGGTTCTGGAGATCTACCTGGCTTGGTCGTACCGCAAGGCCTACCTTCCTATGCTCGCCATGCGAGTGAAGCCGGGCGGGTAATAGGATCGATTCGCAAGGAGTGAAAGGATAACGAGCTAAATGCTCTGACTTCAGCCTTTTCTATTATGAGCGCAATACGATTACTGGTTTGCACCCGCAAGGGCGCGTTCGTCTTAACTTCGGACGGCAAGCGCCAGCGGTGGGATATCAGCGGGCCCCACTTCGCGGGCTGGGAGATTTATCACCTCAAGGGCTCTCCCGTTGACCCGAACCGACTGTATGCGTCGCAGACCAGCGGCTGGTTCGGGCAGGTGATCCAGCGTTCTAATGACGGTGGGAAAACGTGGGAGGCAGTCGGCAACGAGTTCAAGTATGCCGGCACTCCGGGCACTCACTTGTGGTATGACGGCACGCCGCATCCTTGGGAGTTCAAGCGTGTCTGGCATCTCGAACCGTCGCTGGCCGACGCCGAGACCGTGTATGCTGGGGTGGAAGACGCCGCTTTGTTCCGCTCGACCGACAGCGGCCGCACGTGGCAGGAGCTTCCCGGGTTGCGCACTCATCCATCCGGGCCGAAATGGCAGCCCGGCGCGGGCGGGATATGTGTGCACACCATCCTTGTGGACCCGAGCAACCCCAAGCGGATGTTTATTGCCATCTCGGCTGCGGGTGTGTTCCGAACCGACGACGCCGGCGCGAGTTGGCGGCCCATGAACCGCGGCCTGCGGTCCGATTTTATGCCCGACCCGAGCGCCGAGGTCGGTCACTGCGTTCACCGCATCGCGATGCACCGCTCCCGTCCGGGGGTGCTCTTTATGCAGAAGCACTGGGACGTTATGCGCAGCGATGACGCCGGGGAGTTCCTGGAAGGAGGTCAGCGATGGCTTGCCGAGCGACTTCGGCTTCCCGATCCGGGTGCACGCGCACGAGCCGGAGACCATTTACGTGGTCCCGATCAAGAGCGACTCGGAGCACTTCCCGCCCGACGGAAAGCTGCGCGTGTACCGCAGCCGGGCAGGCGGAAACGAGTGGGAAGCGCTGACCAACGGGCTGCCGCAACGCGACGGCTACGTGAACGCGTTGCTCGGCGCCATGAGCGTCGATTCGCTCGAGCCGTGCGGCATGTATTTCGGAACCACGGGCGGGCAGGTCTATGGCTCGGCGGACGCCGGCGACCGGTGGGAGCCCATCGTCCGGGATCTGCCGGCCGTGCTATCGATCGAAGCCCAGGCGCTGCCATGATCCGAGTCGTGCTGCCGGTCCATCTGCGAACGCTCGCGCATCTCGACGGGGAAGTGATTCTCGACGTGGAGGGCCCGATTACGCAGCGTTCGGTCCTGAACGCGATCGAGGCCCGCTATCCGATGCTGCGCGGGACGATGCGCGATCACGTCACGCAAAAGCGCCGGGCTTTCGTAAGGTTCTTTGCCTGCGGGGAGGATCTCTCCAACGAGCCGCCGGACACCTTGTTGCCCGAGGGCGTTGCGACCGGAGTTGAGCCTTTTCTGGTCGTGGGAGCCATTGCCGGAGGCTAACAGCCGGGTCCCGGGTCGGCAGGACCGGTTTCCGGCTTCCACTTTGGCGGGCTGGAGAGCCTGACGGTGGCGGCTGGCCGTCGGCTCGACCACGTTCCCCAGGGTAGCTCGCGGCTCGCGACCCTGGGCTGGAGGACGCAATCCCTTCGGGATTGAGGCCCGCGTGAAGCAGAACTCAGGGAGCCATAACACATCAGACCGACCGGGAGTCGTCTTCAATTAAACCGGGGCCCTAGCCGAGGCCAGTGTTGCCAAACCGCAAACTGCACGATGCATCATGCATTATGCGCGGCAGCGAGGCACCAATCGTGCCTAAATCGTTTAATACCGCATGGCACGCTTAACGCTTGGTATCTGGTTGATCATGAAAATGCGGCGATTTCGCCAGCAATAACAACCCTTGTGAAAGGAACTCTTGAAAGTATGGCCTATGCAAGACGGAAACTGGCACTCGGCATCAGTGTGGCAATCATCCTGATGGGCAGCGCAACGACGGTGGTTCTTTCGAGCGGCCTGGCCGGCGAGACTCTTCCGGCGGCCGACATTATCAAAAGAGCGCAGGCGAAATATGCTTCGCTGACAAATTACAGCGATGAAGGAAGATCCATTGCCACGATAGACGGCATGACCATCACCACTGAGTTCACAATCAGACTAGCCCAGACTAATCTTTATCGAATCGAATGGCAGCAGAACCGTGTATCGTCCTTCTCCGCCATCAAAACCAAAGCCCAAGCAGTTTGGTCGGCAGGGGAAGGTGATTTCTTGGAGCTGGGGAGTGGTGCAATAAGACAAGTGGGCCTGGAAATGGCTTTGGCAGGTGCTACCGGTATTTCGGGTGGCGCGGCGGACACCATTCCCGGCATTTTTTTCAAGCTGAACTGGGGCAATCAATTTGGCGATTCGGTTTTGAGCGAGAAACAACAAGCCGACGAGAAAGTGGGAGATGTCGATTGTTACGTTTTTACAAGCGACTCGAAAGGCCCGACGAGGACGCTTTGGATTGGCAGACAGGACTTTCTGATTCACCAAGTTCGAACCGTAACGAGTGCTGAAGCCATGAAGACTGTTCTGGCGGAGGCCGCAAAACGCAATCCTGAAAAGAGTGCTCTTTTGCACACATTCGAACCCCAAGACAGTACTTCCACTGAAACCCATGGAAACATCGTGGTGAACCAACAGTTTTCGAATGGGGATTTTATTCCGTGAGACGGGTCAGCCATAGATTCGCCCGGCGGTAAGGCAAGAAGCGCCCGCGTACCGTTTGACCCATTTCATTGGGTGCTTAATCAGGATCACCTCCCGCCAGCGGCAGACACAAAGCAAGAAGCTGAAACGCTGAAAGGCTGAAAGCTGAATCCCGAAACCAGGGGGCGGAAGCGGAAAACCAGGGAGGTCACGAAACTGGGGCGCAAGGAGTAGAAAAATGGAATCCCTTACGCGTGTTGGAGCTTGGGGCTGGGCACGAAGCGGATTCCTACGCGCTTTTCCAACGCAGCGGCGATGCGGCGCAGCATGGCCAAGGAATGGCCATCGTAATCCGCATCTTCGAGCCGGGAAATAACGGATTGGGTCGTGCCGACCTTCCGCGCAAGCTCGGCCTGCGAGAGTTTAGCCTTTATGCGAAGTTCATAAATCTCCCGCGCAACGTCCAGGTTGGCTTGTTCCTGTTCGACGAAGTCGGCCATTTCCTGGCTCTTGCCGGTTAAACCGGAGATTGCAATTCAAGCTGGGCGCATGGTTCGAGGGCGCTTGCGGTTTTGCTTTGGTCTTGGCTCTGAGCCAGAAGAGGCAGACGGACTTGGCACCTTTGGCCGAGCCGATCTGCACCCGCGCCGCAATCCACTTAATCGGCAGGGTCATTTCGCTCCGCAGCAGCCCAAAAATAAGTCCTATTGATTGGCAGGCACTTACGACGATTCAGCAAAATAATTTCATCCCCGAACCGCCCCCTGCCCGCGACCCAATAACGTTAACGGTATGCGTAACCCCGCACCCATCAACCACTTCCCGCCAACACGGTTTTCGCCGAATGGTTTCCGTGTATATGAAGAAGTGCATTTGTTTTCGCAGCGCGCTTTGACCCAAAGTCTAAAGTCTAGAGTCTAAAGTCGGGGGAGCGGAGTAGGGCGAACAAGAACAAGTGTGGGGTACTCCCTTAGCAGGGAGAAAAGCGGGCGGTCCAGGTGTGCGCTCAAACGCACAGTTCTCAACTTGTGGCAAGTGCGGCAGGATGCGGTCAGATTAGAATATAACAATTTGCATTAATGCGTGGGATACCTAAACTAAACGGTTTGACTGAGTAAATGCGACAGTTTGTCACAATAGCCATCAACGCGTTCATGGAACTGGTCCGGCAGCCGGTGTTCCTGTTGCTGATGAGCACATCCGCGGTGTTTGAGATCTTCCTGGCGACGCCCTACTATTTCGCGTTCGGGGACGAGCCCAAGCTGGTGAAGAACAGCACGCTGGCGGTGATGCTGCTGGCGGGCTTGCTGGGGGCGGTATTGAGCGCCTCAGCCTCCCTGGCGCGCGAGATCCGCGCCGGAACCGCCCTGGCTGTCCTGTCCAAACCGGTTAGCCGCATGCAATTCCTGCTCGCCAAGTACGCCGGGCTGATCGTCGCGCTGGCGCTGCTGACCTACGTGAATCTGGTCGCGGCGTTGCTGGCCAGCCGCATGGCCTTCGACGCCTACGGCTCGACGGACCTGTTCGCGCTGGGGCTTTTTCTCCTGTCGCTGGTCCTGGCCTACCTGCTGGGCGGCTTCAGCAATTTCTTCCTCCGCCGGCCCTTTGTGTCGGACGCGGTGTTCGGCCTGCTGGTGATGGTGACGGTCGCTTTCGTGGTAATCAGCTTCTTCGACCAGCATGGTGCACCCCGGGCGTTCGCCGAGGGTGTGGATTGGAAACTGATTCCGGCGGCGGTGCTGATCCTGTTCGCGCTCTGGATTCTGGCTGGCCTGGCGCTGGCCTGTTCGACGCGGTTCGACATGATTCCCACCCTGATGATCTGCTCGGCGTTGTTTCTGCTCGGCATCATGTCCGATTACCTCTTTGGCCGGCGCGCCGAGCCGGTCTGGCGGCATGATCTGACGGAGGAAGTCAACAGCTCCCGCTGGACGGAGAGCCAGAGAACGCTGTTGAGAGAACTCGTCGGCAAGTACGACAAGGACCGCAACGGCAAGCTGGAGCCTGCCGAGCGTGACAGCATGAGCGTGGAGGACCAGCGGCGTTTGGCGCAAGCGGGCATGGGCGGAAATTGGTGGGCGTCGGTGCTTTACACGGTGACGCCGAATTGGCAGCTTTTTTGGCTGGCGGATGCCGTGGCTGAAGGCAAGAGCACCTTCAACTGGGGCTATGTGGGCAAGGCGTTTGCCTATATGGCGGCGTATGTTGGCGCCGTGCTGACCGCGGCGATCCTGCTGTTTCACGAACGAGAACTGAGCTGATTTGTCATGGAACGAAGCATACAAAAGAACGGGTTGATTAACCTGCTGATCCTGCTGCTGGTGGGTGTGGCGGGTCTGGCCGCGGCGCGTTATGCCAACTCGCTGGCAGGACAGGTCAACATCCTGTTCCTTGGCATTGGCGTGCTGGTGGCGGCGGTGAGCTGGTTCCAAATGCGCCTGGAGGACCGGGAGCGGCTGGAGAAGCTCGAATTCGACGAGTTGGCCAAGACCCAGAGCGGCTCGGCGCTGTTCGAAGCGCGGGACGCGGAAGCGTTTCCGGCGCAGCGCTCGCGCGAACAGTTCGAGCGGTTCTTCGTCCCAGCCTTCACGGTGATCCTGTTTGTGCTGCAAGCCGGCGGGGCGTGGCTCTTTTGGCGCTGGCTGTCAAAGAGCACCACGGGGTTCGAAGTCAAGCAGCCCATCACTGGATTGGCGTTATTCGGCTTGTTCGCGCTGCTGCTGTTTCTGCTCGGCCGATTCTCCGCCACCATCGCACGGCTGGAACGTCACCGTCTGCTGCGCCCCGGGGCCAGCTATTTGCTCTTCAACGCTTTTGTATGCCTGGTGGTGGCGTTGGGGATGGTGGGCGTCTGGTCCGGCTTTCCGAAAACAGACTTCTACGTCGCGCGCGTCTTGTGCGGTGTGCTGGCGTTGGTGGGGCTGGAGACCCTGGTCCAACTGGTGCTGGAACTATACCGGCCGCGGGTCAAGGGCAAGATCGAGCGGCCATTATATGAGAGCCGGCTGGTCGGCTTGCTCGGGCAGCCCGAAGGCTTGATCACCACCGCGGCGCAAGCGCTGGATTATCAATTCGGATTCAAGGTGTCGGAGACGTGGTTCTATCGCTTCTTTGAAAGAGCGCTGGGGTGGCTGCTGCTGCTGCAACTGGGCGCGTTGGTGCTCTCGACCAGCGTGGTATTCATCGAAGCGGGCGAGGAAGGGCTCCTCGAGCATTTTGGCCGACGCGTGGAAAGCCGCTCGCCGCTCGGCCCCGGGGCGCATTTGAAGTGGCCGTGGCCCATCGACCAGGTCTATCGCTACCGCACCGAGCAGATTCAGACTTTCAACGTTGGTTTCGCCGAGGAATCGGAGAAGGAACGGGAGCGCTACGTGTTGTGGAACCAGGGTCACCACGGGGAAACGAACTTCCTGGTGGCGAATCACGTGCAGGTTTCGCAGGAAGTCACCAACGAGACCACGGGCCGGCGAATCCCGCCGGTGAGCTTGCTCACCGTGAGCGTGCCCGTGCAGTTCCAGATAACCAACTTGTTGGACTGGGCCTATAATAATGAAGACGCACCGGCGCTCCTGGGAGACCTGGGCACGCGCGAGGTGGTGCGCTATCTCGTAGGGGTGGATATGAATGAGATCATGTCCGAGGGCCGCCAGGAGGCGGCTCAAACACTCAGGAACCGCATCCAAACCGCTGCGGATGAGCACAGACTGGGCGCCCAGATCATTTCCATCGGCCTGGGCGACCTCCATCCGCCGGTGAAAGTCGCGCCGGATTACGAAAAGGTCGTTGCGGCCAGCCAGACCAAGCAGGCCAAGATCTTGGCCGCCCGGGCGGACGAGATTAGAACCAATGCGCTGGCCGGGGCTCAAGCACACGGCATCCTGAACAAGGCGAACTCAGAGAGGTTGGCGCGCGAGGTCAGCGCACTCGCCCAGGCTGCCCTTTTCACCAACCAGATTCCCGCTTTTCAAGCGGCGCCGTCCGTGTATGCGGAGCGGGCGTACTTGCAGACCTTTGCCCGGGCCACTGCCAACGCGCGCAAATACATTTTGCTCACCACCAACACGCACGATGTTCTCATATTCGACCTGCAGGAATCCATTGCGCAAAGCCTGCTCAACCTGAGCGTGCCCGCACCCAAATCGAAGTAATCGCCATGAAACGCAATCCCCTCACTCTTATTATCGGCCTGCTGCTGATCATTGTTTTCGGCCTGCTCCTGTTTGTCTTCCAGGTGCGCCAATCCGAAGTCGCCGTCGTCACCACGTTCGGCAAGCCCACGCGGCCCATCACCCAGCCAGGTCCCTATCTCAAGTGGCCCTGGCCTATCCAGAAAGTCTGGTTCTTTGACCAGCGCGTGCAGAATTTCGAGGACCGGCTCACCGAAGGCCTGACCCAGGACGGTTTCAACCTCCTTACCTCGGTCTATGTCGGCTGGAAGGTTTCGGACCCGACGGCCTTCTTCCCGCGCTTCGCCGGCAGCGCGAACCCGATTGCGGCAGCGGAAGGGCTAATGGATCAATGGCTGGGTAACGCCAAATCGGCCATTGTGGGCAAGCATCCCTTGACCGACTTTATCTCAACCAGCGACAACGGCACTAATTTCGTTGCCATCGAGAACGAAATCCTGGCGGCGGTCCAGTCCCAGCTCCACACGAACAACTTCGGGCTGCAGATCGAATTCCTTGGTCTCAAGCGAGTGCAACTCCCGGAGAGTGTCAGCCAGGATGTGTTCGCGCGCATGACCTCCGAGCGGAAGGTGCTCGCGGATCGGTACCAGAACGAAGGCGAGGCCGAGGCGCAAAGAATCCGTTCGGATGCCGAGCGCCGGGCGGCCGAACTGCTGGCCAATGCCGAAGGGCAGGCGACGGCGATTCGGGGCAAAGGCGAGGCCGAAGCGGCCAAATCGCTCAAGGTCTTCCAACAGAATCCTGAACTGGCCAGCTTTATTTTCCGCCTGTCCGCGCTGGAAGGCTCCCTGAAGGAGCGTTCGATCCTCATCTTCGATCAGCACACGCCGCCGTTTGACTTGTTCGGGGCCGGCTCAACCAACCTGCTGAGCAAGTGAGCCGCCCATGAACGACCACGACCATCCACACCACGGGCTGCCCGAACCGGTGCCGCCGCCGGAGACTCCGGTGGATGCCGGCTCCCAGGCGCTGGCCGAGGCCCTGCGCAGCAGTTTTGCGATCGTCAAATTCGTGATGATCCTGCTCGTGCTGCTGTTCCTCGCGTCCGGCTTCTTCACGGTCGGCCCGCAGGAACGGGCGATCGTCCTGCGGTTCGGAAAGGCGCAGGGCGAAGGGGAAAAAGCGCTGCTGCTGCCAGGGCTCCATTGGTCGTTCCCGTATCCGATCGACGAGCACATCAAGGTTTCAATTGGGGGCCTGCAGCAAGTCACTTCGACCGTCGGTTGGTATGCGATGACGCCTGAGCAAATATTGGCCGGCGTCGAACCGCCGGCGGGCGCTACGCTCAACCCGATTGCCGATGGCTACGCCCTAACCGCTGACGTGAACATCATTCACACCCGCGCCACCCTGACTTACCGCATCACGGACCCGATTCGCTACGTCTTCAGCTTTGTAAATGCCTCCAACGCCGTGCAGAACGCCTTGGACAACGCCTTGCTCTCCGCCGCCTCGCGTTTCAAAGTGGACGACGTCCTGACCCGCGACATCGCTGCTTACCAGGAGGCGGTGCGCCGCCGGGCGATGCACTTGGTGGAAAAGCAGGACCTGGGAATGCTTATCGAGCAATGCGTGGTCCAGAGCGTCCCGCCGCGGCAATTGAAAGACGCGTTTGCCAGCGTGCTCAAGGCTGAAGTGACGCGCAGCAAAGTCCTCGACGAGGCCCGCAGCTATGAGAACCAGGTCACCAACAAAGCGAGCGCCGACGCCGAATCGCGCATCAACCTGGCCCAGTCCGACCGCGCCCGCCTGGTCAGCGATATGGCCGCCCAGGCGGAGCGCTTCCAGGAGATTCTGCCCCAATACCAAAATCATGCCGCCCTGTTCGTTCAGCAGCGCCTGACGGAAACCCTGGGCCGGGTGTTTACGAATGTGCAGGACAAGATCTTCCTGACCGAGAGCACCGATGGCAAGCCGAAGGAAATGCGGCTATTGTTAAATCGTGAACCGCAGAGACCGAAGACGGAAGAAGCGAAACCGTGATAGCGCAAGGCGCCCACGGCCAGCTAGTGGCTTGCGCCACTACCTGAACGGGTTGCGCTGCGTTTTGAATATTTAAGACCATGCAAGTTACTTCTCTTTTAAGCCGGCACGAGCATGATGAATCGTGCGCGACGTGCGGCCACGACCACGAGCACGCGCCCGTGCGGCTCAAGCAGACGCTCGTGGGCGTCGTGTTCGTCCTCAACGCGTTCCTCGTGGACTGGCTGTTCGAGCAAGGCCACACGGTTGCCAGCGCGAGCGGCTTGATTGGCGCTGTCGTCCTCGGCTATCCGATTGTCTGGACGGCCATCAAAGACATTCGCACTGGGGTGCTCAGCATTAACGAGTTGGTCGCCATCGCCGTGCTCGCCGCCTTTGCCACCGGCGAATACAAGACGGCCGGCGTGGTCGCCTTTTTCATGCTGATCGGCGAGATCATCGAGACCCGCACTGCCGAAGGCGCGCGCGCCTCCATTGAACACCTCATCAAGCTTACCCCCACCAAAGCCCGCCGCATCACGCCGCAAGGCGAGGAAGAGGTTGCCGCGAAAGACCTGTCGGTTGGCGACGTGATCCGCATCCGGCCCGGCGACAACGTCGCGGCGGACGGCATAATCCTCAGCGGCCAGGGCTCGTTCAACCAGGCCACGATTACCGGCGAATCGCTGCCGGCGGACAAGAAGCCAGGCGACGAGGTGTTTGCCGGCACCCAAAACCTGACCGGCGTGCTGGAAATCAAGGTGAGCCGAGCGGGCACCGACACCACGCTGGGGCGCGTGCGCGAGTTAATCCTGGCAGCGGAGAAAACCAAACTCCCGATCATGAAGATCGTGGACCAGTATATGGGCTTCTACACCCCGCTGGTGCTGGTCATCGCCGCGCTGGTCTGGGCTTTTACCCGCCGGCTGGACGATGTCATCTCGGTGATCATCTTCAGTTGTCCCTGCGCTTTCATTCTGGCTACGCCGACGGCGATGGTGGCCGCGCTGTCCGCCGCCGCGCGGCTGGGCATCCTGATCAAGAACGTCGCCGACATTGAGTTGGCGGCCAAGATCAACGCCTTCATCTTCGACAAGACGGGCACGCTGACGACTGGGGAATTGGCCGTGAGCCGCCTCGCGCCGCTCGGCGGCGTCACGCCCGCCGAGTTGCTGCGCATCGCGGCGTCCGCGGAGCGGTATAGCAATCACCCCACCGCCAAGGCACTGACACAATTGGCCGCCGAAGCCAATGTGCCGCTAGGGGAACCGAAGGATTTTACCGAGACCGCCGGNNGTGCAGGAAGACTTCATGAAGTCGGTCGATCTCAACGAGACCGAAGGCTGGAGCCTGATTTTCGTGGCACGCGAAGGCCGGTGCCTCGGCTGGGTCGGCTTGCAGGACCAAACCCGCCCTGACGCGCGCGAGTCGCTGGTGGAATTAAAGGCCAGCGGCGTGCGGCGCATCGCGATGATTTCCGGCGACCGCCAGCCGGTGGCCACGCGGGTGGCGCGGGAAATCGGCTGCGAGGAAGCCAAGGGCGANNTCGCGATGGGCGCGGCGGGCAGCGAGGTGGCGATTCACAGCGCCACAATTGCCCTGATGAACAATGACCTTCGGCGACTGCCGTTCCTGGTGAAGCTATCACGCAGCACCCGCACAGTCATCAACCAGAACTTCCTGTTCGGCGTGGCTTTTATCATCGGGGGCATGACGCTGTCGGCGTTGAGTTACGTGCCGCCGATCATGGCCGCGGCGATGCACACCGCCGGCTCGCTGATCGTGGTCTTCAACAGCGCCCGCCTCGTGCGCAAAGGCGAGGAACTCGAGCACTATCAATCGCAGCCGGCGGCGCCCAGACCGGAGCGGCCGCCCGTGCCGGGCCCGAAGGCCGAGCTGGCGCCCAAACTGGCGTGAGCGAAATGCATGACCACAACTGACATTCCCGCCCGGCCCGACGGCGAAGTCGTCGTTTCCGTTCGCGGCCTGACCAAGATCTTCAAGGACTTCTGGGGCCGCCCCAAGGCGCGCGCGGTGGATAACGCTGACTTCGAGGTGCGGCGCGGGGAAGTCTTCGGTCTGCTCGGGCCGAATGGGTCTGGCAAGTCCACCACCGTAAAGTTGATGCTGGGGCTGCTGTATCCGACGAAAGGGCACATCGAGGTCTTCGGTCATTCGCCCCGCCACGTCGCGACCAAGTCGCGTATTGGCTATCTGCCTGAGGAGTCTTATCTCTACCGCTACCTTAACTCCCGTGAGACGCTGGATTTCTTCGGCAACCTCTTCCGCCTGTCCCGGAAAGACCGCGATGACCGGGCGGAGCAGTTGCTCGAGATGGTGGGCTTGAGCCAAGCGCGGATGCGGGCGGTGGGCGAGTTCTCGAAAGGCATGCAGCGCCGTATCGGCCTGGCGCAGGCATTGATCAACGACCCCGACTTGGTGATTCTCGACGAGCCAACTTCCGGGCTCGATCCCATCGGCTGCCGCGAGGTCAAGGATTTGATCGTGGCGCTGGCGCGGCGGGGCAAGACGGTAATCTTGAGCAGCCATTTGCTGGCGGACGTTGAGGACGTGTGCGACCGCGTGGTTATTTATTACGGCGGCAAGGTCCAGGCGAGGGGCACGTTGAAAGAGTTGCTGGCGACGCCCGACGAGATTCGCATCACCACTCCAGCGCTCTCCCGCGAGACCATGGAGCGGGTGCTGGCCATCATTCGCCAGGACGTGGCGCAGGACAAGGTGAAGATCGATACGCCCACCCAGAACCTGGAGAGCTACTTCCTCGGCGTGGTGCAGACCGCGCGGCAGGCCGCGGCGGAAACCTCCGGCGCCATGTCCGGCGCCCGCGTCGCCGCTTACTTGCGTGGCGACGGGGAGACCAAATCTGCGTCCGACAGGGTCCTGGAGCGGCTCGCCGCGCCGCAGGCCGCCGCGCCAGCGCCGGCTCCTGCGCCGCTGCCGGTTGACACCCTGATCGAGCACAAGCTGGAAGCCCTGGCGAAACCCGCGGCGCCAGCCGCCCCGGCGCCCGCGGCGCCGGAACCAGCTAACGCAGAAGAACTGCGCAAGGCCGACGAGAAGCTGGCCTCGTTGGTGAAGAAACAGAACGGGTGACTTCTGCCCGCTTCAAGCGCGCTTGACTCATGCAGCCTTTGCTTGCCATCGCCTGGTTGACCTGGAAAGCCGCCTTTCGGTTCCGGCTGTTCCTGGTGGTGGCGGCCTTATTGCTGGGCTCAGTAGTGGGCCTGCCCCTGCTGATCAAGGATGACGGGACGGCTCGCGGCTTCACCCAAATCCTGCTGACCTATACGCTGGGCACGATCAGCGCCCTGCTCGGGCTGTCCACGCTCTGGCTGGCCTGCGGCACCCTGGCGCGCGACATAGAGGATTGCACCGTGCAGGTGGTCGCCACCAAGCCGATCACCCGGTGGCAAATCTGGCTGGGCAAGTGGCTGGGCATCATGTCGCTCAACGCGGTGCTGCTGAGCTTGTCTGGCGCCAGTGTCTATGGCTTGCTGCAGTGGCGCGCCACCCGGCTGCCGGCCGACGAACAGAAGGTGCTGCGCAGCGAAGTGCTCGTGGCGCGCGGTTCGATAAAGCCGGCCAGCTTCGACCGGGAGATCCAGGAGCTGACGGATCAGGTGCTGCGCGACCGCCTGCAAAAGAACCCGGACCTTAAGGCCGATATCGGCGTGGCCCGGAAGGAAATCCTGGAACAGGTGAAGGCCGAGTATCAAATCGTCCCGCCAGGCTACGTACACCTGTGGACGGTTGATTTGGGAGCGGCGAAGAACCTGGCGCGCGGCCAACCGATCCATCTGCGGGTGAAATTCAACGCCGCGGACAAGAGCATCTCCGGCACTTACGACGGACGCTGGCAGGTGGGGGCGGCGCGCAAGACGCCCATTTGGCATAGCGATGTGATGAGCCTGGCTCCGGATACCTTCCATGAGTTCGAGGTCCCGGCGCATTATGACGACAAGGGTATACTGACTGTGGCCTTCGCCAACGCGAACAACACCGCCCTGCTGTTTCCCTTGGAAGACGGGCTGGAAGTGCTCTACCCGCAAGGCAGCTTCGGGCTTAACTTCATACGCGGATTGGGGATTATCCTCTGCTGGATGGCCCTGCTGGCCACGCTCGGGCTGGCTTCGGCCAGCTTCCTTTCTTTTCCGGTGGCGGCATTCCTGTCGCTGGGCGTCCTGACTTTGGCGCTCTCGAGCGGAACCATCTCCAATGCGGTGTCGGAGGGGACCTTGATGGGCTACAACTCCGAGACCAATAAGTACGGGCACTCGGTGCTGGATGTCGTCGCCATCCCGGTCTTCCGGGCGGTGCTCGAGATGATCAACCTGGCCAAGAGCTTTTCGCCCATTGATTCGCTCAGCACCGGCCGGAGCGTCACCTGGGGCGAGCTTGGCCGGGCGTTCGGGCAAATCGTGGTGCTGCTCAGCGGCGGCATCGGCCTGATCGGCATCTTCATCTTCAACCGCCGCGAATTGGCAACCGCGCAGACCCAATGAGTTTCTTGCTGCAACGCCTCCTCCCGCTTTCGCTCATCGGCGTGTTGCTATGCGGCGCCGGCTTGGTTCAGCAGTCGCTCAACCGCGACCGCGACCGGCTGGGCCTGACGCGGGTGCAGCCGTTGGAGAACGCCCCGCCCGTGCTCGCCTTTACGACGGTGGCGCTGGGCGGGTTCCGCGGGCTGATTTCCAACGCGCTGTGGATGCGCGCCACCGACTTGCAGGACGAGGACAAATTCTTTGAGATGGCTCAACTGGCGGATTGGATTACCAAGCTTGAGCCGCATTTCGTGCAGGTCTGGCTCGTGCAGGCCTGGAACATGGCCTACAACATTTCCGTCAAGTTCAAGGAGTCCAGTCCCGGGGAGTTCCCCGACCGCTGGCGCTGGGTCAAGGCCGGCGTCGAGCTGCTGCGCGATCAAGGTCTGCGCTACAACCCGAATGAAACCCTCATCTACCGCGAGCTGGCGTGGTTTTTCCAGCACAAGATTGGGCAGAACCTCGACGACGCGAGCATGTACTACAAGACGCAGTGGGCCACCGAAATGGCCAACGTCTTCGGCAAGAAGAGGCCGAACCTGGACGAGCTGATCAATCCCCAGACCGAGGACCAGAAAGAACGCGCCCGGCTGCTGCGCGAGACCTACAAGATGGACCCGCGGCTCATGAAAGAAGTTGATGAGAAGTACGGACCGCTGGAGTGGCGCCTGCCGGAAGCCCACGCGATTTACTGGGCGGCGCTGGGATTGCAGAAGGCGGCCGAGCACCCCACGAAGGTCAAGGAGGACGACTTGATCACCCTGCGCCGGGTGATCTATCAGTCAATGCTGCTGAGCTTCCAGCGCGGGCGGCTGGTGTCGAATCCCTTNNGCCTACGAGCAGGCGGCGGAGGAGGACGAGAAGAATCGCGACCATATTTTGAAGGCGCACCGGAACTTCCTGCGCGACGCCGTCTATTTCCTCTACGAATACAACCACCCGGCCGACGCCGCGCAATGGTATAAATACTTGTCTATCAAGTATCCGAACAAACCGTTGCTGGACAACAAGCCTAATTCGTTGCCGGCTACTCTGACGCTCGCTCAGTATGCCGTCGAGCGCGTGCAGGGGGATGTGAGCGACAGCGGGGGGCGCGATCGCACGCAGGGAGTCGTCGAAGGGCTGTTGGAAAACTCCTATCGGAGCATGGTCCTGGGCGAAGATGACTCCGCGGCCGGCTACAGATTACTAGCGCGCCAGGTGTGGAACTCTTACCAGAGCAACATGCCCAAGGAACGTCTCGCCGCCATCGGTTTGAACCCCTTTGAGGACACCGATCGGGAAGTGCGCCGGCGTCTGCTCGACACCAAGGACGGCATGCCCCCGGAAGTGCGCGCGGTCTTGCGCACCAAACTGGGCGAGTTGCCGGAAACCAGCGTGCCGACGGGCGCGACGAATGCCCCGCCGGAACAAGCTCCGAGTCAGTGATCCCGAAACAGGCTGCCCGGCCTACAGGTGGGCTTTGGTGCCTGCGACCCGGGTGGCCAGGGGCCGGATCGAAGATTTTCCGTATTCCGGTAGTGTGTAAGGGGCGACGTACGCGCTGATAAAACCGTCCGGCAAGGGGACGCGCCTCTTGATCTGCTTCCGTTCCACGGCGCCGTACATGCGGCTGTCAGCGCTGTTGAACCGGTTGTCGCCCAGCACGAGGTATTCTCTCTCGCCCAGCATGAAAATTGCCCCGCGACGGGCCCGCTCCATGGGGTAGGTGTAGGTATGTTTGGGCAGGTAAGGCTCGACCAGCATCTGCCGATTGATGAAGACGCGGCCACGCCAAAGCTGGACGGTCTCACCCGGCAACCCGATGATGCGCTTGACTGCGTAATCCTCTTTGCCGTCATTGAGCAGGACCACGTCCCCCCGTTCCAGCGGCGTCGAGATGGGCGTCCCGTAGAGACGCGTTCCGGGGGGATAATTGGGCTCCATGCTCATTCCATCCACCACGTACACCGAACCAATGAAGACGCGGCCAGCACCCACTCCCAGGAAGACCGCGAAGGCTGCCGCGACCGACATGCGGAACGGCGAGTATCCCCACAGCTTCTGTATTAATCGGCGAATCTGTTTCATTGCAAGCGTCTGTGTCTCAAAATGGGGCAGCCGGCGCGAGGGCACCTGCCCACCGTCCTGGGCCGCAGCAACTCCCGAACAATGCCGCCCGGCCGGCGCCGATTCGGCGTCCCCGCGCTGCTGCGCTGGAGCACGGTGCGCCTTTGGACAAAAGCGCGTCACACCATCACTGATCCATTTCCTTCCTTGCCGCAGATTTCCTGCCAAGCAGCCTTTGGGCAGTTGGCGGGAGGAGATGGCGGGAGCGGCGGGGCTCGAACCCGTAACCTCTGCCGTGACAGGGCAGCGCTCTAACCAATTGAGCTACGCCCCCGCTAGGGGCACGGGAACCTAAGAAATACCGCCGCCCGCGTCAAGGGGAAGCGAACAAAATGTTCGGGCAACAGACGCCAAGGAGGTGGGGGTGGGGAACCCCGCTGAAGAAACGTGCTGCTGCCCGAACACCCGAAATTTAGGCTATCCGCACCAACCCTGTCAACAGAGAATGTACGGATTTCAGATTTCAGTTTTCAGCCCTTCGGCGCTTCCAAACCGTCTCCTCGGCTGGCTTCTCCTCGCGGTGTCTCGCGTTGCCGGCTCCGTTAGACCTATCCCCCGCTAATCCACTTGCGCTCTTCCCACACGGCTTTCAGCGAAGTCAGATTCCGGGAGTCGAACACATTCTTCGCGGCGGCGATGAGCTTGCCGCGCCGCAGGTTGTTCCACGCGTCGCTCGCGTTGACGGCCACAAACTGCAGCACACTCGGGTCGCGGTAGCAATCGATCATGCAGCGCTGGCAGCCGTCGCGAATCAGCTTCGACTGGTCGAACTCATAGATGTTGCACATCGGCGTCTCCCAGAAGTGGCAGCGGTAGAGGTTCAGGTTCCAGTCGAGGTAAAAGTACTTGTGGCCACCCAGGCAGCCAAACCGCTCCGGCTCCCGCCGCAGGTGGCGCTGCATCTCCGTCAGCGACTCCCTGGGATTCACTACCGGGAAGCCGCTGCGCTGCTTCATCCGCTTGATGCGCTCGAACACCTCGATCAGCTCCTCGGTCTTGTAGCTGACCAGGCTCGAATCACTGAAGCTCAGGTAGCTCGACGCCAGGCTGCTCAGCGGGTAACTGAACGTGCAGCTCCGGAAACCGAGTTCGGTCAGGAACCCCGGCAGCTTGTCGTAATCATCAATCAGCTTGCTGGCGGTGACGCTGGCGGTGGTCTGGACGCCAAGCTCATGGAACACTTCGTTCGCGTGCTTGATCTTGCGACACACGTCAGGCAGCCCGCGATTCTTCTCGTGTTTGGCCACGTCGTGCGAATCGATCGACATGATCACGCTGTACAAGCCTTCCGCGGCCAGGTCGCGCATGTTCTGCTCCGTCCAGAGCGACCCATTGGTGCAGATCATCGGGTGAATACCCCGCTCCGCCGCATAGCGCACCATCGCCCGCAAGTCCTTGTGCACGAGCGGTTCGCCGCCGACAAACAGCAGGTAGCCGATGTGATTCTTGACACAGATGTCGATCACNNTCGCATTTGGCATTGCAGATGTTGGTGATGGCGAACTGCAAATACCCCGGCCCGCCGTGATGGAGCACCTCGCCGATCAATTTGAACAGGCCCGTCCTGGGCCGGACCACCGGGCCGGGGGCCGGAACGCCGGCGTCCGCCGTCGCAGACGGCGCATCAGGACGATCTAATATGACGGGGCTCATGCTGATAGACTCGCCCATTTTGTGCGGAAAGCCAGCCAAGGGGCAATCCTTTCTTCCAGGGCGCATCCTGATACCGCCGCCACCGCATAGGAGCGCAGCCTTTAGGCTGCAGAAGCGTGGAACTCCAAGCAAGCGCTGGAATATGTCGGTACCGCAGGGTGATCCGACGCTTCTGCAGCCTAAAGGCTGCGCTCCTATGCGGTGATTGTCGTACTGTGTCGCATAGCGGCGGTAACCAGATACGCCCATTCTTCCGTGAGCCCTCATTCCATTCTTGACTTCCGTCCCTGAAATGGCTAATTCTCGTAACATGGCAAAGCAAATCTCGCGTCGCGGCTTCGTGACATCCTCCCTGCTCGCTTCCGCCGCCGTCCCGCTGGCCCTCCGCGGAGAACCCAGCCCAGCGCCCCAAACCCCCGCCCCATCCGCCAAGGCAGCCGTCCGCCCGGCGCCCGAAACCCTGCCGACCGGCAAGATGGGCGGCCAGGAGTTCAGCCGCGTGATTATGGGCGGCAACCTCTTCGGCGGGTGGTCGCACTCGCGGGAGCTCGCGTATGTCTCCAACCTCATGCGGCGCTACAACACGGACGCCAAGATCCGGGAAACGCTCGAATTGGCCGAGGCCCAGGGCATCACGGCCATCAACACCTACGTCATGCAAGAGAACGCCCAACTCTTCGACCACTGGAAGGGTGGCGGCAAAATGAAGTGGTTTGTCCAGGTCCGCCTCGACGCCAACGGCGGCTATTCCCAGATCCAGAAGGCGGTCGATGAGGGCGCCGCGGGCATCCACGTTAATGGCGATGCGGCCGAGGGTATGCTCAACGAAGGCAAGTTTGAGAAAGTTGGCGAGATGGTCGAGTTGATTAAGTCCAAGAAGCGCATCGCTGGCGTAGGCGCCCATGACCTGCGCGTGATTGTCGAGTGCGAGAAGGCCAAACTCGACGTGGACTTCTACCAGAAGACCTTTCACTCCCACGAGTACTTCACCGCGCCCCGCCCCGGTGAGAAGGACGCTGTGGGCGCGCACGACAATTCCTGGTGCAGCGACCCGCAGGCGGTGATCGACTTCATGGCGACCGTCAAGAAGCCCTGGATCGCCTTCAAGATTTTGGCGGCCGGCGCCATCCCACCGCGCGCCGCCTTCCCCTATGCGTTCAACAACGGCGCCGACTTCATTCTCGTTGGCATGTTCGACTGGCAGATCGAGGAAGACGTTAAGTTAGCACGCCGCGTCTATGCTGCCGCCACCAGCCCTGATTCCAAGCGCACCCGGCCCTGGTATGGGGCTGCGCCGGTCACCGGGGCGGGCGGCTAGTCCTCATCGTTCGGAAGTATCGAATAACCGGCCCGCCTATGCTAGATTGGGCCATATGCCAACGGAAACGACGACGGCGGGCCGCCCCGACCCGGTGATTCAATTCTCGATCTTCACGCCCAATCGACTGGGCCGCCTGCATGTCCTGATTGGGTTGCTGGGCACCTCTGGTGTTCATGTGCTTGCCCTGATGGTGCTCGACACGACCGACAGCTCCATTATCCGCCTGGTGGTGGACGATCCTGACCGTGCGCGCGACTTGCTGGTGAGCGAGGGTTTCCCGTTCACCGAAAGCAAATTGATTGTAGTCGAGGTCATTTCCACCGAGTTGAACCGCCTCATGGGGGCGTTGCTCGAAGCCGAGCTGAACATCAACTACCTCTATTCATTCATTCCGCATCCCCAGGGCAAATCCCTCCTCGCCTTGAGCATGGAGGACAACGACCTGGCCGACCAAGCCCTGCGCCGTCACCAATTCCGCACCCTGAAGCAAACGGATATTTCGAGATGAAGAACCCATGCCCCGCGCGCAACCGGCCGGGTGGTTAAGATTAGGTCAGAGAATGCCGAAGCCCGAAGGCCGAAGGCCGAAAGAAACCCGAAACCCGAGGTCCGAATCGAAAGGCGTTCCTGCAACACGGCCACCCATCGAGCCCTGTCTTCTTCGGACTTCGGAATTCGGCCTTCTTTCGGCCTTCGGGCTTCGGCCTTCGGATTTCAGGCGCGCAGGCTTTGTTTTCCCTTTAGCAGGATAAGCTTGTCCGCCCCCTCTCCTTCCGCTTCCCTGTACGAAAGTAACCGATGAACACCAACCTCCTGAGCCCGCTGCTCCTGTGCGGCCTTGCCTTCTGGGCGTTGCGCTGCCCGGCCCTGGCCGCTGCCCAGGCGCAATTTGGGCAGGCCTGGTCCCGCAACATGGTCTCGGGCGAGCGCGGGCTGCCTGACTCTTTTGACCCGGAGAACGGCCGGAACATCAAGTGGTCCGCCGAGCTCGGCACGGAAACCCATTCCACGCCCGTAATCGCCGGGGGCCGCGTGTACATCGGCACCAACAATGGCCACCCGCGCGACCCCGCGCAGATCGGCGACCGCGGGGTCCTGATGTGCTTCGACGAGCAGACGGGCCGCTTCCTCTGGCAGCTCGCCTTCCCCAAACGCACCGAGGACATCTACTTCGATTGGCCCAATAGCGGTATTGCCTCGCCAGTGACCGTCGAAGGGGACCGCATCTATTTCGTCAACAACCGAGGTGAGGTGTTGTGCGTTGATGCGCGGCCCCGGTCGGGGAAGGCAGAAGGAAGAATGCAGAATGCAGAAACAAACCAGTCGCCTAGCACTACCGATCCCCGCGTTCTCTGGAAGTTCGACCTCACCACGGGAGCCGGCATTTGGTCGCACGATGCTGCGCATAGCTCGATCCTCATTCATGGCGATAATCTTTACCTGAATAGCGGCACGGGCGTGGACAACACCCACCGGCGCATTCGCACGCCGGACGCGCCCAGCCTGGTCGTCCTCGACAAGCGCACGGGCTGCCTCCTCGCTCGCGATGACGAGCACATCGCTCCGAACATCTTTCACAGCACCTGGTCAGCCCCATCGCTCGCCAAGGTGAATGGCCGCCCGCTGGTCTTCTTTGCCGCCGGCAACGGCTTCGTGTACGCGTTCGAGACGATCCCAAACGGAGTGATGGAGTCGTGGAGTGATGGAGTGATGACCAACAACGCATCCGTTCAGCACTCCAATACTCCATCACTCCATCCCCCCGTGTCCCTNNTTCTACGGCATGCCCGTCTTCGATCACAACCGCATCTACGTGGCCGGCGGCGGCGACATCTGGTGGGGCAAGAACGAAGCCTGGCTCAAGTGCCTCGATGCCACCCGCACGGGTGACATCACGACCAATGGCCTCGTCTGGTCGTATCCCCTGCAAAAGCACGTGCTCGGCACGCCCGCCGTCTGCAATGGCCTGGTTTTCATCGCCGACTGCGGGCGCGTGTTCCATTGCGTGGATGCCCAGACCGGTCAACCTTGCTGGACCCACGAGATCAACGGCGAGGCCTGGGCATCGCCGTTGGTCGCCGACGGCAAAGTCTATCTCGGCACCCGCAGCGGGACCTTCTACGTCTTTGCCGCGAGCCGGGAGAAGAAAGTCCTCAGCACGATCGAGCTGGGCCAGCCCATCAGCTCGACCGCCATCGCCGCGAACGGTGTGCTCTACGTCGCCACGATGACCCACCTCTACGCCGTGCGCCAATCCCGCTGAACCACGGCTTGCCGACCGACGGGGGAGAATACCCGCGTGGCCGCCGACGTCAGTCGGCGCCATTTTCAGTGTGGAAAGAATGCGCCGACTGACATCGGCGGCTACATCCTGTTCGTGAATCGCGCGAGGGATGAGCTATCCGGGCCAGGGCGCGTTGGCAAGACCCGCTGGGGGAAGCCACCCACCAGCGCGCTGCCAGCGTGATTCCCCGGCGTTACCCCGGCGATAGTCTCGATTGGTGCTCGATTGTTCCTCTATTTCTCGACTGGTTCTGTCGCCAGCAGGGTGGCGGAGGCCCGGCAGTCGGGTTAGCTTTCCTTGTGCGATCCACTATCGAGGTAGCCACGCCTCCGGCGAAGGCACTGATGATCTATGACGGCGACTGCAAGTTCTGCTCGCTGTGGATTCACCGCTGGCAGCTTACGACGGGCGATCGCTTGGATTTTCTCCCATTCCAGGACCCCCGGGTGGTGGCGCGCTTTCCCGAATTGCCGCGCGGCCAGTTCGAGAACGCTGTGCAACTGATCGAGACGGATGGCCGGGTCTATGGTGGTGCCGAGGCGGTCTTCCGCGCTCTGGCCCACAACCCCCATGAGGAATGGCTGCTGGATTGGTACGATCACTCGCCCGTCTTCGCCCACGTCACCGAGTGGGGTTATGGCGTGGTCGCCCGGCATCGCAGTTTGTTCTCGGCCCTCACGCGCCTGGGTTGGGGGCGGCACATTGAGCCGCCGACGCAAAACCTGGTTCGCTGGGTGTTCCTGCGGTCTTTGGGCCTCATCTACCTGGTCGCTTTTGTGTCTCTCTGGGTGCAGATCATCGGCCTGGTGGGCGCGGACGGCATCTTGCCCGCCAAGCTAGCGCTGGAAAGCATGCGGCAGCAAGCGGACGCGCAACACCTCGGCCTGCAACTCTACCACGTGGTGCCGACGCTCTGCTGGTTCAACGCGAGTGACGGCTTCCTGAAGTTTCTGTGCGTTGCGGGGACGACGCTGGCGGTGCTGCTGGTGGTTGACGTTGCGCCCGCGCCGTGCCTGTTCCTGTTGTGGCTGATCTACCTTTCGCTGGCGACGGTCGGCCGCGAGTTCCTGGGATTCCAATGGGACAACCTGCTGTTGGAGACGGGCTTCCTGGCGATCTTCCTGGCCCCCCTGCAACTGTGGCCGCGATTGTCCCGCACCGCGCCGCCCTCGCGCCTGGTGCTCTGGTTGCTGCGGTGGCTGCTGTTCAAACTGATGTTCCAGTCCGGCTGTGTCAAACTGCTCAGCCACGACCCAACCTGGCGCAACCTGACGGCGCTTACCTTCCACTATGAGACTCAACCGCTGCCGACGTGGATCGGCTGGTATGCGCACCAGTTGCCGGTGTGGGGGCAACAGGTCTCGACGGTGGTCATGTTCGGTATCGAGTTGTTGATTCCGTTCCTGATCTTCGCGCCCCGCCGACCCCGGCAGTTGGCATGCGCTGTCCTGATCGCTTTCCAGGCGTTGATCTTTCTCACCGGTAACTACTGCTTCTTCAACCTGCTGACGATGGCGCTTTGCGTGGTGCTGCTGGATGACGCGGCGATCAAGGCGCTCCTGCCACCGAGACTGCGCGACTCCCTGCGTCCCTCGCCGCCGCAGAATATGGGAACGCAGTGGCATGCTCCCCTGCCTGGCGCGAATGGCTCGCCAACAAGCCCCCTTGACCCCAACTCCCCCGCTCTCCCGCTCCCTGCCCTCCCCACTCGCCCAGCCGCCACGGCTCCGCCCCTCAACCCTCAACTCTCAACCCTCAACCGCTGGAAGTGGCCGGTGCAGGTGACTGTCCCGCTCGCGGCCATCGCCGTCATCACATCGCTCGTGCAGTTCTCGATTATGTTCCGCGCTCGCGTCCCTTGGCCGCGGCCGTTACTGGCGGTTTGCGAATGGCTCGAACCGTTTCACAGCTTCAACAGTTACGGCTTGTTCGCGGTGATGACGACCTCGCGACCGGAGATTATCATCGAAGGCAGCAACGATGGCGTCACCTGGCTGGCGTATGAGTTCAATTACAAACCGGGCGACGTAAAGCGCCGGCCGGGTTTCGTTGAGCCACACCAGCCGAGGTTGGATTGGCAGATGTGGTTTGCTGCGCTCAGCGACTACCGCCACAATGCCTGGCTGGTCAACTTTTGCCTGCGCCTGCTGCAAGGCTCGCCGCCGGTGCTGGGGTTGCTTGAACGAAGTCCGTTTCCGAGCTCCCCGCCGCGTTACATTCGCGCGGTGGTTTATGATTATCACTTTACCGACCTGGCCACCCGGCGCCAGACCGGCGCCTGGTGGTTCCGCCGGGAAAAAGGAATATACCTGTCTGCTTTTTCCCTGGACGAGGTGCGGTAAGGTCCCGAACGCTCGCTGCGGCGTCCCGACCCCCGAAGATCAAGCCAGCCCGCGATATCCCTGTCGAGGCAGGTTGCAGGCCGAATAGCCAAGGGCCAATGGCAGATGGCAAATAGCCGCTCAAGGACTCGCGCGGCGTCAGTCATGTCGTCTCGAACGCGCACTTTATTAATCGAGGCTGGAGCTTTGACAAAGCGCGCCCGGGAGGTGAGCTTTGAACCGGGGCCCCGCCTGACGGTCGCAACAGTCGTATCGTAAAGAAACGTCGCAATGGTGCCCTAATGCAGAATGGTTGGAACACAGAATGACATGAACAGGTATTCGCAATCTCTCCTCACTCTCCGGTTGACCGTGCTCGGCAGCCTGGCACTGTTAATTGCTCTTCACCCAGCTCGGCTGGCCGGCGTCGAACCGTCAGCGGCCAAAGGGAATCCGCCACCTAAGCTGGTCATCCAGGATACTCCCATCAACCGCGAGCTCAAAGCTGCCACGAGCGTCGCCCCGGTCGTCAAGCGGGTTGCGCCCAGCGTGGTGAACATCTATTCCACCGTGACCATCCACGAACGGGCGAACCCGCTGCTCGGTGACCCGTTCTGGCGTCGCTTCTTTGGCGACCAATCCGGGGGTCAGAACCAGCCGCAGACGCACCACGAGCAGAGTCTTGGCTCGGGCGTCATCGTCTCCCCGGACGGTTACATCCTCACCGCCAACCATGTGGTTGAAGGAGCGGATAAGGTGAAGGTGGCGCTGGCGTCAGGCGAAAAGGAGTTCGACGCCAAGGTCATCGGCACCGATGCCGCCACTGACACGGCGGTGCTGAAGGTGGACGGGAAGGACTTGCCGGCGATCACGATTGCCGACAGCGACAAGCTGGAGGTGGGCGACGTGGTGCTGGCGNNTTTGGCATTAACAACTACGAGAACTTCATCCAAACCGACGCGGCGATTAACCCGGGCAACTCCGGCGGCCCGCTGGTGGATGCTGAAGGGCGGCTGGTGGGCATTAACACGTGGATTATCAGCCGGACCGGCGGCTCGCAGGGCTTGGGGTTTGCGGTGCCGATTAACATGGCGCGCTATGCGATGGAGCGTCTGATAGGCGATGGCAAGGTCACGCGCGGTTACCTGGGCCTTTGGCTGCAGCCGGAGATGACGCCCGAGCTGGCCAAACAGTTCAACCTGCCAAATATGAACGGCGCGCTGGTGACCACGGTGGACCCGGATTCGCCCGGTGCGAAGGCCGGGTTCAAGGAAGGGGATTTCGTCACTGAATTCAATGGGCAGAAGGTCAGGGACATGCGGCACTTGCGGCTGATAGTGTCCCAGACAGCGCCGGGCACGAAGGTGACGCTCCGCCTCCTGCGAGACGGCAAGGAAAAGACCCTGACTGCCACGCTCGGCGAGCTGCTCAAGGAGGGCCTGGCCCGCAACGGCGAGGAGCAGCCGGGGGAACGCGGCCCGTCGAAGTCAGACGCGCTGGATGGGGTTGAAGTCGCCGATCTCGACGCCCAGGCCCGACGCGAAAGTAATGTCCCCGACAATGTTCGTGGCGCATTGGTCACCAAGGTGGAGCAGGACTCCAACGCGGCGGAGGCCGGGTTGCACGAGGGCGATGTAATTATCTCGATCGACCGGCGGACGGTGCGGAGCGCGGATGACGCCGTGGCCTTGAGCGAAAAGGCGAAAGGCGACCACATCCTGCTCCGGGTCTGGCGCGGCGACGAAGGGCGAGGCGGAATGCTCTTTCTTTCGGTGGACAATACCAAGCGGAAATAGGCGCTTCGCGTGAAATCAGGCCATCAAGGCGCTCCTGCGCGAGGTGGCGGGGCTAAAAGCCGATTTGCGGCACAAGAGCGACTGGGAACGGGTGGCGCGCCGCAAGCTTTGACAAATGCCCGGCGCCGGGCATTATCTCGGGAGTCGGACGGCGCTTTGCGCCGCAATCAACCGCCTTGATTATGCCCGTGCAATATAAAGATTACTACGAAACCCTGGGGGTGCCGCGCGGCGCCAGCGAGGGCGACATCAAGAAGGCCTTTCGCAAGCTCGCGCGTGAATTCCATCCCGACGTCGCCAAGAACAAGAAACAGGCCGAGGAGAAGTTCAAGGAGATTAACGAGGCCTACGAAGTCTTGAGCGACTCAGCCAAGCGCAAGCGCTACGACGAGCTGGGCGCCAACTGGCAGTCCGGCGCCGATTTCCGTCCGCCGCCGGGCTGGGAGTCTTCCGGGCAAGGCCGTAATGCCGCGGGCGGGGGCGCACACGAGTTTCAGTTCGATGGCACGGGTTTCAGCGATTTCTTTGAGCAATTCTTCGGCTCGAGGGGTGGCCGGGGTGCAACCGGGTTCGGGCGCGGCGGCTTTGCCGAAGAAGCGATGAGCGCCGAACGCGGCCAAGACATCGAGGGCGACATCCTGGTCACGCTGGAAGAAGCNNACCTACCAGGTGAAGGTCCCGGCGGGTGTCACGGAGGGCCAGCGGTTGCGCATTGCGGGCCGCGGCGAAGCCGGCATGGGTGGCGGTGCAGCCGGTGATCTCTACCTGCGTGTGCGCCTGGCCCGGCACCCCGATTTTGAGGTCGAAGATCACAACCTGATTTACCAGGCCGAAGTCGCCCCCTGGGAAGCGGTTCTCGGGGCCAACATTTCCGTGCCGACTTTGAATGGGCACGTGAGCATCAAAGTGCCGGCGGGAACGCAGAACGGCCAGAAGCTGCGGGTGCGGGGACGCGGACTGCCGGAGCGCAGCGGTGGGAATGGCGATCTGATCGTCGAGACCCGCATCGAGGTGCCGAAGCGGGTTACGGATGCCGAACGCAAACTGTGGGAGCGGTTGGCACAGGAGTCGAAGTTCAATCCGCGGGAATAGCGGAACCCGTCCGCAAGACCACGCGAGTGCCGACTCTCAGACCGAGAACCTTCTCTGCGGAAGCGCCGTTCACAGCGATTTCCAGGAAGCCGCTTGAGCCTGCTACCGCAACCGGTTTCTTCGGCGCCACGGCTTGATAGAAGTTTCTCAATGGGCAAACTCGGCGGCGCCTGCCGTAGATCTCGCACGAGGCCGTGTCAGCACCCCGCAACAGCCTGCTCTCCAGGTTGGTGATCGCGTTGCCGNNTCTTTCAAGGCCGGGCCGAGCTTCTGGATTGGCACCCCGCGGCTCAAATGGGCCGCGACCGGCGCAAAGACATCGCGGCCATGGAAAGTGCGGCTGACCGGGTGCAGGAAGTAAGCCTCGTTTTCCAGGGCGCGAATGGCCCTGATCTTCTCTTTGGCCAGCGCCCAGGATAGCACCCCGTTATCCGGCCCGACGAAAACACGATTGCCCGTCTGCACGGCGATGGCTCGGCGGCGGCTGCCGACGCCGGGGTCAACGACTGCGACGTGAACTGTGCCCTTGGGAAAGAAACGGAAGCTCGCTGCCAAGGCGAAGGCGCCGCCACGAATGTCGCCCGGGGGCAGGTCGTGGGTCAGGTCAACGACGCTGGTTCCAGGCGCGAGGCTCGCAATGACGCCTTTCATCGTGCCAACGAACCAGTCGCTTGTGCCGAAGTCCGTGGTAAGTGTAATGACGCTCACACGCCGGAGAGTAGCGCGAATCCCGGGCCGGGGAAACGGAGAACCTTGTTCGGCGGACGGACGGCAGGGCTTCATCAAGCTCGCGGCCGGCTGGGTATTCGTACATCTTGTCTTTGCTATGTCCGACACCGAAGCCTTTAGCGAACTGTGACCGACGACTCTGCACCTATCCCAACGCCCGAGAGCGCGCCTGCGGCGCATCGCCGCCGCCCGCGTTACGCCGGCAAGTACCCGCGCCGGTTCGAGGAGAAATACAAGGAGCACGATCCCGCCCGGTATGCCGATACGGTCCAAAAAGTCCTCGCCTCCGGCAAGACGCCCGCCGGCTCGCATCGGCCGATCATGCTGGCAGAAGTCCTCGAAATCGTCGCCCCGCGCGCGGGTGAAATCGGCGTGGATTGCACGCTCGGCTACGGTGGCCATGCGCAGGAGCTGCTGGCTCGCGTTCAACCCGGCGGACGCCTGCTGGGCCTCGATGCCGATCCCATCGAACTGCCAAAGACCGAGGCCCGTCTGCGCCTCCTCGGCTTTGGCCCGGATACTTTCACCGCCCACCGCACCAATTTCGCCGGCCTCCCCCAGGTCCTCGCCGCGGCGGAACTGCCGGGCGTTGATCTTATTGTCGCCGACCTCGGCGTCTCCTCGATGCAGCTTGACGACCCGGCGCGGGGGTTTTCTGTGAAACGCGAAGGGCCGCTGGACATGCGCATGAACCCGCAGCGCGGCCAGCCCGCCTCAGCCCTGCTCGAAAAGATCACCCGTGACGCCCTGGCTTCCCTGCTTACGGAAAACGCCGACGAACCGCACGCCCGACTGCTCGCCGATGCCCTGGCCGGCCGCCGCTTCGTCAGTACCAGCGCCTTGGCCGCCGCCATCCGCGCCGCCTTGCCGCGCCTCGCCCGTGACGAACGGGATCTCTGCCTCCGCCGCGTTTTCCAGGCTCTCCGTATCGCGGTGAACGACGAGTTCTCGGCGCTCGAAACCTTTCTCCGCCATCTCCCTGCGTGCCTCAATCCCGGCGGGCGCGTTGCCGTGCTCACCTTCCATTCCGGCGAAGATCGTCGGGTGAAGAAAGCCTTCGCCGCGGGCTGCCGCGAAGGTCTCTACGCCGAGATCGCTCAGGAAGTCATCCGACCCACCTCCGACGAACGCCACGCCAACCCCCGCTCCGCCCCCGCGAAGCTCCGCTGGGCCCGCAAGGCAAACGGCGCAGTTTAACCCTCGGACTTCTGAGTGAAAACCTGCGGTAGCGAGGGAGGTCCTGTTCGGGCGAGCAAATCGGGATATACCAGTGCGCTGAGCACAACCCGGCAGAGTCGCAACCGAACTGCGCGAAGCGTTTGGAGTGCGCGGAGCTTGCTCCCGCTTTCAGGCATGCGGCATCATTCGAAAGCGCCAGCAAGCTGGACGCACTCCAAACGCTTCGCGCGGCAGTTCATCCTCAAGAATCCTCCCAGCCTGGGCGCAAATTCGTTGGGCATGGTCACTTCCTCTTCACGCGATAGGGCAGGCTGGCTTCTTTGACGTGGTATCCAATTTCGCGGCGCGGTGTTGCGGGTGGGGCGGCCAGTTCGCGGATGGCATCGAACAGCGTGCGGATGTTGGTGTCGTGGCCCTCGATCTTGCGCTCCAGCTCGGCCAACTTGCGGGCGAGGGCCTCGTTGGAAGCCAGCATCCGGCGCAAGCCCACGAAAGCCCGCATGATGGCCACGTTGACCTGCGCGGCGCGTTCGCTTCGCAACACACTGGACAACATCGCTATGCCCTCCTCGGTGAAGGCATAGGGCACAGAACGGCGGCGTCCGCCGTGTCCCGAACTTGAAATGCCAATTTGGCATTTCAAGATTTGTGCTTCGTCGGTCGTGAGTTGGAACATGAAGTCGGACGGGAAACGGCTGGCGTTGCGTTTGACAGCGCGATTGAGCGCGCCAGTGGGCACGCCATAAAGCACGGCCAAATCGGCGTCCAGCAGCACCTTCTCCCCTCGCACGAGATGGATCCCTGCACTGCAATAGTCCAAGTTGTTCGCAAGCTGCGACGAATTTCCCAAGTCCCTGCAAGTCAGAGTGTTGCATCCCTTTCGGTGATTCTTCGCTGTTTTAGGTGGAACGGGCGGAATAGCGTCCCGGGCTGCCCCCGAGGCCACCCCGAGGCCACCCCCAAGCCATCTGGTAGCCAACCGGTAGGCACCCCGAAGCCACCCTTAGGCTACCCTTAGGCTACCCTGAGGCTACCCTTAGGCTACCCTGAGGCCGTGCAACTTTTCTTTCTGT
>PLZQ01000518.1 GCA_003152225.1 Limisphaerales bacterium
GTCAGCACGAGCAACCCGAGCCATACTGTCCTCCGTCGTGCGCCAGCCGCGAGGGAGTGGATTGAACATCTTTCCCTCAAACACGAAGTCGAAGACGGTCGTTGGCTTCTGTGCTGTGAGATCTGAGAGTGTGAAAGGGTTCTCCTCGCTGCCGCGCGTATAAACAGCATCATAGGATGATCCTTCTTCCTTAGGCTTGTAGAGCTGGTGGAACTTTGTGCGCGAGGCATCTTTCGCAAACCAAAGGAGAAAGTCTGCCGTCGAAGGCAGCACCATTGTTTTACCTGTCGGGCTATTTGTGCTGCTCGATTTTGAGAAGGAGATTAACGACACGAAATTGTCCTCGCCGAACACCTCCTCCAGCAATGCCTGAACACGGTGGGCATTTTCAGGACCAATCTGCACGAAGATGGAGCCGGTATCCGCGAGCAGATCGCGGGCGACGGTGAGGCGGTCGCGGAGGTAGGTGAGGCAGCTGTGGATGCCATCGCGCCAGGTGTCGCGGAAGGCTTTGACCTGCTCGGGCTCGCGGGTGATGTGGCCGGCGTTGCCGTCCTTGACGTCGCGGCTGGTGGTGGACCACTGGAAGTTGCTGTTGAACTTGATGCCGTAGGGCGGGTCGAAGTAGATGCACTGGACCTTGCCGCGCAGGCCCTCGCGTTCGGCCAGGCTGGCCATGACCTGGAGGGAGTCGCCGAGGATCATGCGGTTGGACCAGTTCTGGTCGTGCTGGTAGAACTCGGTCTTGTCCACGCCTTTGGGCATGCCGTTGAAGTCAGCGAAGAGGTCAATCTGGAAGCCGGGAGTTTGTGACTTGGCCGCCTTGGTCTGGGCGAGGAGGTCATCAATCAGCACCTTGGGGTGGACCTTTTCCTGGATGTAGAGCGGCGGGGCATTGACGACGAGGTCGCTCCAGTCCTGCTCATCCTTCCCGCGCCAGACGAGCTGGGGATCGAGGTCGGTGTTGCGGGGATATTTCACCGTGCGGGGCGCCTCCTGCTCCTTCTGGATGACCGACTGGTGCTCGGCGGTGGGGATATTCTTCCGTTTGTCGGCGTCGTGCTTCAGGGTTTCGACGGATTTGAGAGTGGCGGGCTTTTTGGCCATGCTAAGGAAAGTATGAGTTATGAAGGATGAATTATGAAAGCCGGGCTTTGGTCTTTTTGGAAATGGTGGTGAAGATGGCCAGGAGTTCGCTGGTCATGCGAATAATTCGCAACGCAAATGCCTTTGTCCTTAACCTAAGGTCTTCATTCATGATTCATCCTTCCTCCTTTGCTTTCTTCACAACGTCGGCAAGCTGTTTCGCCGTCGGCAGTTTTCCCTTGAGGCCCGCCGGCAGTTTGGGCTGGAGCTGGTATTCGGCGACGCCGATGGGGTTGGTCTTCGTCTTGAGAGCAAACTCGACTTCCACGTCGTCCTTTTCCGCGCAGAGGATGACGCCAATGGAGGGTTGGTCGTCCGGGGCGCGTTCCTTCTCGTTCAGCAGGTTGAGATAGAAGTCCATTTTGCCCGCGTGCTCGGGCTCGAATGGGCCGATTTTCAGGTCGAAGGCCACGAGGGCCTTGAGGAAGCGGTGGTAGAAAAGCAGGTCCACGAAGTATTCCTTGGCACCGAGAGCGAGCCGGTATTGGCGGCCGACGAAGCAGAAGCCGTAGCCGAGTTCGAGAATGAACTGCTGCAAGCGCGCGGTGAGGCGGTCCTCCAGTTCGCGCTCCTTGACCGCCCGGCGGATGCCAAGGAACTCAAGGTTGTAGGAGCTTTTGAGCATCTCGTCCGCCTGCTCGGCCAGATACTCGGGCAGGGCGAGTTCAAAATTATGGGTTTTCTTCTCCGCGACGGCGCGTTCGTAAGCGCCGGCCTTGATCTGGTTGAGCAGGACGTTGCGGCTCCAGCCGAGTTGGGCGGTGGCGCGGAGGTAGTAAAGGCGGGCGGCGGGGGCTTTGATCTTCTTCAGCAACTCGACGTGATGGCCCCAGGGAACTTCTGCGACAAGCTGCCGCAGAAAGTCAGCCGGAGCGGCGCTCCCTTCAAATTTGGCCACAGCTTGTGGCCAAATTTGGTTCTGACCTGGTTTTAGGTTTGCCGAATCGGGCAAAACGGATTCTGGAACAACCTGTTCCAGAGACTTTCTGCGCGGCTTCTTCATTTCTGGAACAGCCTGTTCCAGAAACCCCGGGGTGGAATACTCAGCGAAAAACTGGCGCATTCGCCAAAGGTTATCGGCAGAAAACCCGCGCATGTCGGGAAACCCAGCCCGCAGGTCGGCGGCGAGTCGTTCCACGACCGCGTCTCCCCAACCCGCGGTCCGCTGTTTTTCCATGATGCCACGCCCGATGTCCCAGTAGAGCAGGATCAACTCACTATTCACCGCACGGGCGGCGGAGGTGCGGGCACTGAGAATGCGCTCCTTCAGTGCCGCCAGGAAGGCCGGGTAGTCAGGAAGTGGGAGGGTTGGGGTCATGGGGGGGTGGCTTGGGCAAGGACCGCCACGAGTCCACGCTCTGGCGCACTTCATTGATGATGGAGGTTGGATCGTATTGTTGCTGCTTGGTTGAGAGGCCTTTCCCCTCGTCAAACACCATCTCCTCCTGCGGCGCGGTCTTCTTCCGCTTCTTCGGCTTGGGTATGGGCGTGATGAACTCGGCGCGCCGACGGCGTTCGATGATTTGCTGGGTCGGCTGCCCGGAAGGGTCCAACTCCCAGTGACGTCGCGGGCACTCGTAGGGCGAGTTAAGGATTGGGTGGTCGAAGAAGGGATTGGACATGTCTAAAGCAGGTTCAGGCGGCAGAGGCGTGCGGCTTCGTCGGCTTATCCACACCGCGGATGGAGCGTTCCGGGGCATGCTCCTCTTCCGCCTTCAGCTTCTGGCCGCATGATGGGTAAAAGAACCGAAATTCCATAGTTCGCTTTCAGCCAACCCTTCTGTTGGTGTGATGGTGCGGCAAACACGGGAGCATTGTAAAGCCAAAACGGCGGGAGCCGGAAAGGGGTCAACCGTAGATTGGATTCGAGCTGGGCGCAGGGTTCGAGGGCTCTTCCGGCTTTACGTTGGTCTTGGCTCTGAGCCAGATGAGGGAGCACGGACTTGGGCCCTTTGGCCGTGCCGATCTGCACCCGCGCCGCAAGCCACTTGATCGGCAGGGTCTAAAGACCAAGGTCCAAGGTCCAAAGTCCAAGGTCCAAAGTTGGGGTGGGGCAGTTCGAACTCGGTGATAGCCTGAAAAAAAGTCCTGTTGATTTGCAGGCATTTACAACAATTCAGCAAAATAATTTCAGCCCCCAACTGCCCCTTGCCTGCGGCCCGATAACGTTAACGGTATGCGTAACCCTGCACCCATCAACCACTTCCCGCCANNAACACTATTTTCACCGAACCGCTCCGCTATATATGAAGAGGCGCATTTTTCTCGGCGAGGGTATATGCGTCTAAAGTCTGGAGTCTAAAGTCCAAAGTCTAAAGTCCAAAGCCGGTGAGCGGAGTGGGGTGGGGCCGCTCAGCCAAGGCCGGCTACCGCACCTTGTCGTTAGAGGCCCACGAAGACAAATCGCTGGCGGCGCTGCTGGTGCCCCCTTTGCGCAAGCTCCTTTTTGAGTTGGACCGCCTGGCGGGCGCGGGAGACAAGGCGAAACGCGCGCTGGCCGTCCTCAAGGGCTTCATGAGCGGCCTCAAGGTAAAGCTGGGGGACATCGAAGTCGGGTTGGACCCCGTTCTTCCGCGTTCGCTAGCATTCATGCCCTCAGTCAGGCAGTTGGCAGAGTTGGCGAGATTCTTGCTTTCTTGCTGCCAAGATACTGCCGGAGAATAGGTTGACTTGGTTTTTGACCTGGTCCTGGCCATTTGCTCTAATCCGTCCGTGGCCAGGAATTTGCGGGCGCGAGTCCGAGCCAGTAGTTTTATAGTTTTTTTCTTCGGATAGCCCATGAAACCTTCATCAGTCCTTGGCCGGCGAATACTAGCGGCGCTTATAGCGACGCAAGAGGGGTTGCTTGGTTTACGCCCGGCATCAACCTTGCTATCCAGATGGCAACCACTCTGGCCGGCGGCGCTTGGACGACAAGCGGCTATCCCATGGCGACCGCCAACGGTACGACCAGTATTGCCCTTATGCCGCCGGCGGGAATCCGTTTTCCCGATTTAAGCAGTAAACGAAATCCGCAAGCCCTTATGAAAACTTACCTTAAGAATCTGTTCATTCGCCTCGGCGGCGCCTCGTGTGGCGCATGGATTATTCTGGCCTTGCTCGGAGGCGTCCATCAGGTCGCCGCCCAGCCCGTTGTCAGTTTTACCCAACCGACCAACGGCCAGCAAATTGTCACCTTTGCCGGCCTGGCTGGAACGGCACAGACAACCACGGGAACCGTCCAACAAGTCACATTTTCCATTTACAATCAATCCACCGGCCAGTGGTGGAACGGCACGAGTTTTCAAGGGGCATCGGTTTCCCTTCCTACCAGTCTCTCGGGAATCAATTGGGCTCCAGCCTCGGGTGTCGCGCTCCCCCCACCTTGCTGCGGCCAGTATTACCGACTCACGGCCTCGGCTACGGATACGTACACCCATATCGGCACGACAAACATCACCGTTCAGGCCGACTCTGTTCCGCCGGCTGCCACCTTTTCTCCCTTGGCCAACGGACAAACCGTATCCAACTTGTCTGCCATAGGCGGGAGCGTCACGGATAATTTTGGCCTGGTGGCTTCCGTGATGTTCAGCATTCACGAGCGGGACATCAACGGCGGGTCGGGTCGCTGGTGGAATGGCACCAATTTTCAGAGCAGTCTAGCTAACCTTCCGGCGTCTGTGTCCGAGACAAGCTGGGCGCCTGCGGCCGGCGTTCTGTTGCCGCCACTCAACTCCGGTCAGAATTACGATCTGACCGTCGTTGTCACGGATACCACGAGCAATAGCGCCAGCAGCACCATCACCGTTCAGGCGCCAATCACCGTTCTGAGTTGGGATCCCGGCCAAACCCCGTTGGGCACGGCGGTGTTGCAAAGACCGAATACCAATGGCGGTAATTACTGGTTCCAAATCATCCCGCACAGCCCCGCCGTCGGGGTTTGGCGCACGGCACTGAATGTGCCCGTCGGGCAGGCAGGCGTCTATATGAGCCAGAATTCACCGCCCAACATTTACAGTTATTCGTACGCCTCGGCCAACGCCGGTTCCAATGGTTTTGTGCTCGATGTCTCTCAATTTCAGGCGGGGCAGAATTGGTATATCCTCGTTCATGCTTCCACCAACGCCCAGTGGAACCTCGTCACAGGTGACATTTATGTCTATCAACTTGGAGCGCTGGCGACCGACGGTTCCAGCAGCACCAACGCGACCATCGGCGCGGAGGGAATGATCTTCTACCAGACTACCATTCCCTCCACCACGCTGGCCTGGCAGCTTTGGCTCAATGGCGCTCCCAATACGATGTTCGTCAAGAAGTCCGCCGCGCCCGACCCGGCCTCGCATGACTTGACGCAAGCCGGGCAGATGCTGGTGGTGCCGCCGTATCTGGCGGGCGNNAATCTCGATTCACGCCAGCAACCCGTCACCGCTTTGCCTTTCAGCAGTCTGACCAATCTGGTGGTAACGGCGACGAATTTCCCCTATGTCACTTATCAGGTGCAAGTGCCGGTGCAGCAGATCGCCTGGCAATTGAACCTTGCGCCGACCAGCGGGAACCCCAGTATTGCCGTGCGCCGTGATTTGGTGCCCAATGAGTTTCGGAACGATGCTTTCTCCGAAACGCCGCAGAATGTTGGCGCCAGTGTGACGCTCGTGCCGCCACCGCCGAACTCCGGCACGGGGACGCCCGGTCTGAGCGATGGGAGCTGGTATGTGACCATTTACAGCACCAGTCCTTATTCCTGCGGTTTCACCAACGCCAACCCCATCATCACGCCGGAGTCGTATGTTTTCCAAACCACCAACGACGATCCGAACCGCGCCGGGTGGCGTTATTATGTACTGACCAACATTGACCAGCAACTCGGGTCGCTGGGCTGGGCCTTGTCCCTCGCCGGTCAGGTGCTTGGAACCGAGATCGCGATCCGACGCAACGCTGTGCCGGGACAGTGGAGCTATCGCAACACCGATAACAATTATTCCAGTTCCTCCTTGGGTTATGTGGACTTGTCCAGCACCTACGGTCTGCTCCAACAACCCGGCCATCAGGCAGACATCTGGTATATCGGAGTTTATACGCCCAATCAGGCGTTGGGGAACTTTGTGCTGAATGGAAGTCTGCTGACCGGCCAACCCACTCCTTTCGATGGCTCGGGCAGCAGTGTGAGCATTGCCAATCAGCCCCCAGGACAGTGGGGGTTTTTCCGAATCACCGTTCCCTCGGACGCGTTGGGCTGGGATGTGCGCTTGGTGGGAGTGACCAATGGGAGTCCGCAGATGGTGGTGAGCCGGGACACGCTGCCGACGGCACTGAACACGTCTGGGAGTTGGGCGACTCGCTACTATTACGACTACAACCCCAACACGGGAACCGACTGGCCGAGCGGCAATCAGTGGATCAATTCTGATTGGACGGGTTGCCGGACGGTGCCGATGCTGGCGATGGGGATGGGCAATCCGTTGCAGGCGGGGACGTATTACATCGGGGTGCAGGATCCGAACAACGTGAGCAGCTACACGCTGCAAAGCCGGGGTATCGGGTTGACCAATTACGCGATCCGGGTAAAGGACTTGAGCTTCAACGGGGGCACCACTAATCCGAGCCTGGCCGTGGCAGAAGGGGATTATTACCGGGTGATGGTGCCGAGCAACGCGCCGGACTGGAAGCTCCAGTTGCAGGCGAGTTTGGGCGACGTGTTATTGAAAGTACAGAAGGATTATCTGCCCAACAGTGGATACAGCGGGTACAACGAGTATGATTGGCCGTACGGGTATGTGGAAACAGGACTGGGGGGGCAGTTGATGATGAAGCC